>NZ_QUFH01000013.1:0-84888 GCF_003478415.1 Clostridium sp. AF27-5AA | reverse complement strand
AGAGCCCCGCAATCCTCGGGCCATGCTGACCCGAAGTTTTAGCTTACTTTTCCTGTTCGGTTTTCTTCTCCGGTTTTTCGTGTTCCTTCTGCTGACCCTTCCAGTCGTCCAGCAGCTTGATGATCTGGTCCTTCATTTCCCTCGGCGTAGTTTCCTTGCCGAAATACTTGCTCAGTTCCGCACCTGTCAAAATCACTTTGTCTACCTCCTTTTTGTCCTCCATCATAATGCCGTCGATCACATCCCCGTTGAGCAGCTTCTTTTCGTCCAGTTCCCGCATACGCTTTGCCTGCGCCTGTGAAGGCGAGGACTGCTGGCTGTCAATGGCAACGGCGATATAGTTCTGGTTCTTCTTGCCGATATAGGAAAGCTCCACCGCCGTAGTAAAGCCCAGTTTTTTTTCATCCATCAGCTTCATCAAGTCGGGAACCAGCTCATTGAGCCGGATATACCGCTGCACCTGTTTGACCGCCATCTTATTACGCTCGGCCACAATTTCGTTGGAGCGTTTTCCTGCGTCCTTCGGGTCAATCTGGCCCGAAGTGCGGGAGCCCTGGTGCTTGATAGCCTCAAGCTGCATTTTCAAGGCTTTGGCCCGCTCACTGGGGAGGATTTCTTCACGCTGGTTGAGATTATCCTCGACCATCTGCGTGATGGCTTCATCGTCTGTCAGGTTTCGGACGATACAGGGCATATCCGCATATCCGGCAAGCTCGCTGGCTTTCTGGCGGCGGTGGCCGGACACGATCTCATAGCCGCCATCCTCACGGGGACGGACGATAGCGGGCTGGGTCACGCCCTTGTCCTTAACGCTGGACACCATAGCCCGCATTTCTTCATCGTCCCGGACTTCAAAGGGATGGTTCTTGAAGGCGTGGAGTTCGTTCAGCTTGATATAGACGATCTGCTCCTTGCCCCGGCGTGGAGCATCCTTCGGTTTTTCGGGTTCCTTCGGAGCGGGAGCGGCCTGTACCGTTGGAGCCGTTTTTTTCTCCGGTTCCTTTTTGACCGCCTTTTCCGTTTTCTGTGCGGGAGCTTTGGATTTCGAGGCTGCGTCCTTGTCCTTATCTGCTTTCGGGGGACGGCCCCGGCGCTTCGGCTGTTCCGGCTCTTTGGGTTTTTCCTCTGCTTTTTTCGGAGCCTCCGGCTGCTTTTCCGGTTTCTCCGCTTTTGCCGGGTCAGGCTTTTCCACGCCGGGAGCTGCCGCTCGTTCCTCGGCTTTCTTTTCCTTCATAATTTCAGCGAAGTTATAGACAGAAACCTGTGGGGTCTTTACCTCTGGTTCCGTCTTTTTTTCCGGCTCCGGGGAAACGGAAACCTTCTCCGACTCTTTTGGGGGATTAGGCGGTGTTTCCTTGCCCGGCCCGCTATCCGTTACCGGCTGTTCCGGCGTTTTTGTGGTTTTATCATCTGCCATAAGCATTTACCTCCTGTTTTTTGGCATGAAAAAAGGGGCTCAACTTTTCAGTCAAGCCCCCGTGGGAAGTTCCTCCTTTCTCCGCCATGATACAAAAATACCGCCCGTAGTCTCGTTTGGGCGGTACTTTGTGTAAGATTGGCAGTCCATTATTAAGTTTTTTATTATGTTCCCTTTGTACACCGTTGCAAATCTTCCTTAATAGAAAAGTAGAAAAATTTTATAGCATCACCAATATTCTTATCTCTTGATTTAGACAGAATATGTGTATCAACAAAAGCAGTAATTGACATTTTAGGATCTTTGATATTAATCATACCAGCAATGATATGACTAATTGACGTATGAAATTCTGAATTAAGAATAACCATATCTTGATTTCGATTATCCTTTGACTGAAGATACGAAACTGTTCCCCAAAAATCATCCATCATATCATTTTCATGAAAGTGTTTCATAATTGCAACCAGAAACAACGTAATAGTTGTTAGTCTTTGCTGACCGTCAATAATTGTATAATAAGATAGTCCATCTTTTTTGGAACCCTTTTTCAAAACGATACTTCCAATAAAATGAGGCTTCTCTTCTGTTATTGAAAACAATACATCTTCAAAAAGATCTTGCCAACTGGATTTTTTCCAAACATATCTGCGCTGATTTCGAGGAATATCAAAAACAACTTTATTTAGAATGTCACTAATAGGATAATCTTTCGCTTCAAAAGACATTCTTCTCCTTCTTTCTATCTGTAAATTTTGAAAAGCAAGTATACTTATCGTGATAATCTTTTGTTTGTGTTTCAATTAATTATACAGAAAAACAATAAATTTGTATAGAAAAGCACAAAAACAACAATAGTTTATATCATTCCAAAATATCTCAACGCATCTATGATAGCCGATTCCTTTTCTGGTGGGCATTTCGGCTGTCTGACATTTTCAGACTTTGGTTTGTTATAGTTCTCACGCTCGATAATACCGTATTTTTGTTTGACCTGGGCTATATAGAGGTGACTGACCTTCAAGCCGGTATGTTCAAAGACATACTCCTTAATTTCCTCATAGGTAGCTTTACTCTCCGCAGATGTCAAATCCAATTCGTCCATATCCAGTCTCACATTCACATGATGCTTCGCCTCGTGAAGTTTGGACAATAAACATACCGTCTCCACATGCCCCGTCCACCCAAACAAATCCACCGGCCATGCTTCTTTCGCCCGATAACCATGCTTTGCGAATACTTTCAAATCGCGTGCCAATGTATCCGGACCGCAGGAGATGTATACCACCCGTTTCGGCTGCATAAGTGCTACCGAATCGATAAATTCCTCGGTACTTCCGCTTCTCGGCGGGTCCATAAATACCACATCTGCACTCTCGCCTCTGGCTGCCATATGAGACATGAACCGTCCGGCGTCATTGCAGAAGAACTGTGCATTGGTGATGCCGTTCTTCTTCGCATTCTGCACTGCATCCCGCACTGCATCCTGATTTAACTCTACGCCGATAACTTTGCCCGCGTGTTTGCTGGCAATGAGACCGATCGTACCAATACCGCAATAAGCATCCAGTACCGTCTCCTTGCCTGTAAGTCCTGCCAGTTCCATCGCTTTTCCGTACAGCTTCTCAGTCTGAACTGAGTTAATCTGATAGAAGGAACGGGACGAAATACGGAACCGGAGTCCGCAGAGTTCATCTTCGATATATCCTTTTCCATACAGTACATGTTCTTTGTCCCCCAGTACCATACTGGTGCTTCTGCCGTTGATATTCTGGACAATCGTAGTAATTTCCGGGTGCTTTTCACGAAGCGCCTTGACGAAATTGTTCTTCGACGGGAATACCGGAGATGCTGTCACCAAAACAACCAGAATCTCGCCGGTTGTGAAGCCGCGGCGAATCAATACATGACGCAGCAGACCGTATCCGGTGTCCTCATCAAAAACACGAATCTTGAACGAACGAAGCATACTCCGGATCGTCACGATGATCTCGTCTGCTTTCTGATCCTCAATCTGACAGGAATCCACCGGAAGAATCCGATGTGTCCCCTCTTTGTAAATGCCAGAAATCGGATTGTTTTTCCGATCCAATCCAAATACCGCATGAACTTTATTGCGGTAATGATACGGCTCTTCCATTCCAATGATCGGACGAACCGGACAGACACCGCCCAGCAGTTCTTCCATGCGCTTCTGTTTTTCTTTTAACTGCTGATCATAGGTTAAATGGAGATACTGACAGCCACCGCACTCACGGTAAATCGGACATTTTGTTTTTCCACGCTGTCCACCACGAACCGTTTTCTGACCGTCTTTTTCCCCTACATTTCGTTTCCTGTCCCCATGTGTGCCCCATTTATCCTCAACTCCAGACACTTTACGGGCAGATTTTCCCTGTTTTTCCCCATTGACTCCCACTTTTGCACTATTCTTGGAAAATCCAGTTGTTTTCTCCCCCCGGCCAAACGATTTCTTTCCTTCCGTTCTTTTTCCATCAGAACCATTCCCTGCCGTCTTCTTCCATCCTGTTTCTTTCATTTTTTCTCACACTTTCTTTCTTCGCTTATCTTCTACGCCTCTCCCAACTCTGCTTCCGTCTTCACGCCCTTAAAATTCTTCTTCCAACGTTCTTTCTTAAAATGCACCGCGTAAATGAGTCCGCGCACGCATTCATCAGCTGCCATTGCAATCCAGACGCCTTCCAGCCCCCAGCCGAGCTTGCTGCCGAGCAACCAGGAGCCGGCGGCAGCTACGACCCACTGGAAGGTGATTCCGACCGTGGTCGGGGTCAGGACATCGCCGACCGCAATCAGGCATTTGGTCATAACAATGTTGACCGCGCGCCCGATCTCCAGCACAATCTCAATCACCAGAATCCTCCGTCCAAGCGCAATGATCTCCGGGTTGTCTGTGAAAATCAGGAAAATGTATTTGCCTCCCAGGCACATCAGCACCGCCATACCGACACATGCCGCAATCGCAACCTTCAGTGTCGCATTCACTCGTTTCTGTATATCATTCAAACGGCGCGCGCCGATCAGGTAGCCCAGCACAATCTGGGTTGCCGTCGCGATCGCCATCGCATAGACATAATCAATATTGGCAAAAATCGTACAATATCCCTTGGTTACAGTAACCAGCGTGCCAAAGGAATTAACAATTCCCAGAATAATCATCTGGGAGAGATTGTATGAAAAACTTTCGACCCCTGTCGGAATTGCCAACAGGCAGAGATTTTTTAAAATCTGCACCGGAAATGGACGCAGATAACTCATTCCCATTTTAACGCGGCGGCTCTTGAAAAACATTCCGATCATCAATGCCAAACCAACTAACTTACTGATATCCGTCGAGATCGCCGCCCCGACCGCCCCAAGCTGCGGCATTCCGAACCAGCCGTTGATTAAAATCGCATTTCCCACAATATTCATGACATTCATGATAACTGATATAATCATGACTTCCTTTACCATGGCAAATGCGCGGATCATCGCTGAGAAGGTCAGATAAAGTCCCTGCACCAGAATAAATGCGCCGACAATCAGCAGATACAGCGACGCCTCATCAAAAACCTCCTCCGGCACATGGATCGCCCGGTAAAGCGGCGTGTGCCCGGCAAAAACCAGAATCGTTGCCGCAAGACTGACGCCGCCGATCAGCACGAGCGAGACCATGCAGGTCCGGGATGCATTTTTTTCATCCTGCGCGCCCAGATACTGGGACAAAATCACAGTAACCGCCGTCGATGCCATGCTCAGCACGATAATCACCAAGTTCATGATCTGGTTCGCATTGACAATCGCCGCCACCGAGGGCTGCGACACCCGGCTTACCATCATCTGATCGACGTTTCCGACCAAAAGCTGCAATAACAGTTCCACGAAGATCGGCAGCGACATCAGAAATAAATTCCGGTTCGTATTCATTTTGTCAATATCATTTTGATATTTCATATTTTCCCCTTACTTGTAATAATAGCAAAACAGCACATACAGCCGTCCAAACACTCTCGTATTCGCCCGGCTGTATGTGCCATTTTACACGATACTATATTGAATTGCAAGTGGAAGTCATTCTTTTTCCCTTACAAAAGCCCCCTCATTTTTAAATAATCCTTAATCAACTGAACCGCCCCGTCCACACCAATCTGTGTCGTATTAATCAAAAGGTCGTAGTTCTCCGGCTTCTCCCAGTCGCGCCCTGCATAATAACGATTATAATCGCGGCGTTCCCGGTCGATCCGGTGGATATTTTTGAGGACATCTTTGTCCGCGTAGAGATTCCGCTCACGCACGCGCTCCTCGCGCACCTTGATATCCGCGTAGAGGAACACGCGAATCAGTCCCTCGGTGCCGTCCAGCACATAATCCGCGCAGCGGCCGATGATGACGCAGGATTCCTCCGCCGCCAGCTTCCGGATCACTTCCGACTGGAAGCGAAACAGATTGTCGGCTGAAATGAGATCGGAACCGAACGACGGTGCGCCCTTTTCCGGTGTCAATGTATTGATAATCTTGTATAAAAGCCGGTTGCCCGCCTTCTCGTCTGCCAGATGGAAATAGCTCTCTTTGATACCGCTCTCATCTGAGTTCATACGGAGAATGTTCTTATCATAAAAACTGATCCCCAGATCTTCCGCCAACTTTTTGCCCGTATCCGCACCGCCGCTTCCATACTGCCTCGCAATCGTGATGATAATTTTTTTCTTCTCTGACATACCAAACCCCTCCCTTTATCTACAAGAAAATGCATATTGCTTTCTATCTTCAGCATACCATAATGAGGGGATTTTTTCCATTCATTTTTACAAAAAGCACAGCAAAAATCAATCAAATAAGTCATTCTATTCTTATTTTCAGATAGTGCCTGTTTTTCAGCTTTTCTCCCCTACTTCACCTCCCTCTCATACAAAAGCACCGTCGGAAATCCCGCCTTCCGCAGTTCCCGTTCCATCCGCACAGCGTTGTCGAGATTTTTAAACGCACCGACCCGAAGCTTGAAATACGTCCCATCGTACACCAGAAATGCAGGGAATCCCATACGGCGCAGTTCTTCTAACTGCTGCTCTGCCAGCGATCGGATGCGGTACGCCCCCGTCTGGATCTGGTAATAATAGTCGCTCTCTTCCACCGGACGGCGATCCATGTCGTCATCGATTACATTTAGAATCCCAGATGCAACCGCCGCCGCAATTTCGTCAAACTGCGCGTCAAACCGCTTGTTATCCTCCGGATTGTCGATAAATCCGACTTCAACCAGAACCGCCGGCATCTGCGTTTTCCGCAGCACAATCAAATCCGGGCGCTCGATCACGCCGAGATCCACATATCCGGTGCGCGCCAGCTCTCTCTGGATTGAATCCGCCAGCTGTTCTGATTCCCTGCCTGTCTTGTACACCAGCGTCATGACGCCCGAACCTTTTCCCGGCTCACTCGCCGCATTGCGGTGCAGGGAAACAAAATAGTCCGCCTCCGCCTCATTCCCCATCTCTGCTTTCTGGTAAGGCGTGTCATAGACGTCCGTCGTCCGCGTATAGACGGCATTCACCCCATTTTCCTCGAGAATCCGCCCTACTGCCAACGCCAGACGCAGGGTATCGTCCTTTTCCATCCGATCCTCAAATACTGCTCCCGGATCTTTCGTTCCGCCGTGCCCGGCATCTATCATCACTTTCTTTTTTTCTTCCAAAAGAAAAGACTCCTCTCACATATCGTTGTACTACTACCATATGTGAAAGAAGTCCCAAAGTTTCCTGTTTAATTATTCCTCATACTCCCCGCTAAACACTTCCACCGCCGGTCCAGTCATGAACACGCGGTTTTTCTCGCGGTCCCAGCGGATCTGCAGGCAGCCGCCCAACAGCTCGACCTCAACCTCATCCTCCGTATGTCCTGCCAGAATAGATGCAACGGCAACCGCGCAGGCACCCGTTCCACATGCCATCGTTTCGCCGGATCCGCGCTCCCAGACACGCATTTTTACGTGTGTGCGGTCAATGACCTTGACAAACTCGGTGTTGGTACGATCCGGGAAACGCTTATGGAACTCGAATTTCGGTCCGATCGTCTCCAGTTCCAGGGAATCAATCTCATCCATAAACAGAACGGCGTGCGGATTTCCCATGGAAATTCCGGTAAATTCGTACCCCGTTCCATCTACCTCGATCTTCTCCGGAAGCTCGGAAGTCTGCTCCGGCTCGCCCATATCGACGGTGACCGCCGTTACTTTGCCATTTTCGACCTTCATATCCAGATATTTAATCCCGGACAATGTCTCAACAAAAATCTGCGGCTTGTCCACAATATGGTGGTCATACGCATATTTTCCCACACAGCGGATGCCGTTGCCGCACATCGCGCCTCGGGAACCGTCCAGATTGTACATATCCATGCGGCAGTCTGCCACCTCGGATGGGGTAATCAGAATCAATCCGTCGGAACCAATTCCAAAATGGCGGTCACTGACGGCAATCGCCAGCTTCTCCGGATCGTTTACCGTTTCTTCAAAACAGTTGACATAGACATAATCATTGCCCAGTCCCTGCATTTTTGTAAATTTCATCGTTTTTGCTGCTCCTTCTGCCTTTTTGATCCTATTGTAAAGGATCTTACGCCATTTTGTAAAGACTGATTACCATTTGTGCCGCCTCAATAAGGCTGACCTGGCTGTCCATGCTGCATTTCTGCAGATATTTGTGCGCCTCCGGCTCCGTCATCCGGTTCCGCTCCATCAAAATAGCCTTTGCGGTGTCGATCGCTTTCTGATCCTCTTCCCTGCGCTTCTGCGGCGGCTGGCGACGCATCCGCCGTCTTTTTTCCGTCTGTGACTGCTCAATCATGCGGACCGTCGAAACTAAATCTCCCATTTTAAACGGTGCCGGCAGGCAGACAATCCTTCCCATCGCTTCGCCGCTCCACCGGCTCGGGGAAGCAATGAGAAGCAAATCAAATCCCGGCGGCAGCTGGTCGGCAAGCCGCCGGCAGGTCATATCACCAAACCGGTAGCCGCTCACCACAATCCCGCTTCGCAAATCATCGGTTGACGCTAAAACCTGCGCGCCCGATGTGCAGGAGGCTGTGACCTGTATTCCATGTTTTACGAGTATATTTCTAATATTTCGTCCGTCCTGCGGCTTCGAAAATGCTACTATGATGTTTCCCACGTGGTCTCACCTCACTGCGATTTCGTACCCCCTAACAACGATACAGATATTCCGCTGTCTCCCAATCCGTCACATAGGCACAGAAGCGTTCCCACTCCTCTTTCTTGCCCTCGCCGTACATCCGGCAGAACTTTTCCCCAAATACACGGTGTGCAAATTCATTCTGATCCAGCTTCTGGAGCAATATCCCCAATGTCTCCGGGAACCGCGGCGCATTCTCATCGCCCGCTTCTTCATCCAGCACCAGCGCCTTCTCGATTCCTTCCAGTCCTGCTGCCAGGATCGCCGTCAGCGCCAGATACGGATTCGCAGACGGATCCGGGAACTGCACTTCCACGGAAATACGTCCGTTCCGGTCTTCCTTCACATGAACTGCCTTTTCACTTCCTTTTTCCCACACAGCCGCCGGGAACTCCGGCTGGAACACCGTGCTCCGCTCTGCCGCCAGACGTTTGTATGAATTGACGGTCGGATTCGTGAAAATCATCATATCGCTCAGATTTTTAAGCACGCCTGCCGCAAACTGCTTCGCCTGCGCCATCGCCTCGGCGCCCCGTCTGGAAGAGATCGACACGCCCACATGAAGCCCCGATCCGTCGCCGCTCATGTTTGGCTTCGGCATAAAAGTCGCATGCAGACCATGGCGTTTCGCAATCCGTTTGACCGCCGCCTTGAACGTCTGTAAATAATCTGCTGCCTCAATGCCCCGGCGCGCCGGAAGGACGAAGCTGTGCTGTCCGGCAGTCAGACCATGATGCGTGCTCTCGACCGCAAATCCTGCTTCCTCCAGGCTCAGAACCATGTCCCGGCGGACGCCCTCTGCCAAATCGATCGGTCCCGCGTCATAATACCCGGCAACCTCATGCGTCACCGTCGTCGGTCTCCCATCATCATCCGTGTGAAACAGATAAAACTCACACTGGAAATCAAAATCAAAGTCCAGTCCCATCTTCTCGGCACGTTTTACCGTTTCCTGTAAAATATGACGCGAATCCGTCCAGGACGGCGTCCCATCCGCATTGCAGACCTGGCAGATCACGCGCGCTACATTTTCCTGCCCGGAATCCCACGGAAGAACCTGATACGTTGATGCATCCGGCTTCAAGTACAATTCCACACTCTCGCTCTGGTCCGTCAGATACTCCGGCGCCGCCGCGCCCTCGATCCCAGCTTTCTGTAAGCCGCCGAGCGCAAACCGGTTGATTGCATACCCCTCTTTCATCGCTTTTTCCGCCTGCCTCCGCGTCATCTGGACCATTTTGCACTGTCCAAAAATATCGGTAAACTGCAGCTTTACCAAATCAACATCTTCATCAAAAAAAGGTTCGGATCGGTTCGTATTCTCTCCCATCGCCATTTCCTCCTATAAAAAACGAGGCAGCTGTCTCTGTTTCCAGTCAGCCCCCTCGCCCTCTTTTCATATACGCCCAAAATTTTCCTGCCTATACAGCCCCAAAAATTTCAAGCATACGTTTATGATCGTTTTGCTGTGTGAGAATGCCCCTGTCATTCTTTTCACAATTTTTATAAATAAAATATAGCAGTCCGATATTTTTCTGTCAAATACTTTTTTATTTAATCCGCAGCTGTTCGCTCAATTCATTTCCCAACTGGATATGTCCCACATAGCCGACCTCGCCGACCATGTAAACCATGCCGTCCTCCTTGATTTCCACTTCCAGCGTGCCACCCGGCATATGGACGTACATATGCGGATCGGCAAGTCCCAGGCGGTATGCCGCACTCGCCGCCGCGCAGGCGCAGCTTCCGGACGCCAGCGTATATCCAACGCCTCTCTCATAGATCTCGATCTGGATATTCGTCCGGTCAAGGACATTTAAAATCTGCGTATTGACCTTTTCCGGGAAATATTCGGATGTTTCCGAATGCTCGCCGATCCGGCACACCATTTCCTTCGAAATCTCATTCATCCAGATAACACAGTGCGGATTTCCCATTGAAAGACAAGTCGTGACATACGGAATCTTTCCAAATACCATCGTCTGGTTTACCATCTCCCGCCGCTCGCCGGTCACCGGAATCTCATCGCTCCAGAACGTCGGATGTCCCATCGAAATTTTCACACGGGTCGCATCCTCGTTGAGATAAAAGACTGTCTCCTCGCCTCCCAGCGTTTTCCAGGAGATCGTCGTTTTCTGCACATATCCCGCGTCCCGCAGATATTTTGCAAAAATACCCATGCCGTTGCCGCTCTTCTCCGCCTCGCTGCCGTCCGCGTTGTAGATGCGTACATAAAAATCATTCTCCCCCAGATATGGGCCCGCCAGAATGCCATCCGCGCCGATGCCAAAATGACGGCTGCACATCTTCTTGATATTCTCCGCATTCAATTCCAAATCATTCTTATTTGGATCAAACACCAGGTAATCATTTCCCATACAGTGATATTTTTCAAGCACAACCTGTTTCATCGCGATACCTCCTGCCCCTTTTAATCAATACCATAAAAATCTTTCATCGTAACTGTTCAGTACCTTCACAGTCACGCGCAAAAATCCATTAAAATTGCCTACGGCAATGGGATTTTTGCCTGCTGACCCATGTTTTCGTACGGTCAGCGCAGTAAATGCGCAGACCTACTGAACAGTTACCTTTCATCAATGATTTCTATTCTACTTCCGTTCTCGAAATCACTTTATCATGCATATCCATTTATATTTTGAATATGTCTGCATTTTCATAATATTCCATCTATGCTTTCTTTAATTTCAATTTTAAGAAAATATAGCAGCTTTTAATAGAAGAATCATGCTTTAAATATTGCATATAATGCTATATAATATGAACTAAGAAATGAAATATCTGTGTTTCAAAACATATTTATCTCAGAGGAAAACAACAAACTCAATGCATTTATACAAGATATAATTTCCCGCAACAATCAACCTGCAATACACTCAAAAAAGGAGTCCCCTTATGTCAGAAAATACCACCCACGAATCCCCCGCCTACGAAAAACGCGGCTACCTCAACCACGAATTCCGCCTCTTCCACCTGCGCGGGCAGATGGATACACCGGTTGCCTACCACTATCATGATTTCCACAAAGTCCTGATCCTGTTAAATGGCGAAGCAGACTACATCGTGGAAGGCCGTTCCTACCACCTCCGTCCGCTCGACATCGTCCTCGTCGGCGCGCACTGCCTGCACAAGCCGGTCGTGCCATACAAAAGCCGATATGAGCGCATCATCCTCTACCTGTCGCCGGAATGCCTGGATGCATTCTCCTGTGCTGACTGTGCGCTCGACCTCTGTTTCCAGCTTGCCAGAGAACAGCAGTCCGATGTTCTGCGCCTCGGTTCCCTTACCATGACGCCGCTCTTAGAGGCGCTGTCAAGACTGGAAAATGCCTATCAGGCAGGTGGTACAAATGACAATGGCACAGACAATGCTAACTTTGAATCCCTTGGTGGCAGCAGTTATGGATCCGAGCTTCTTCTGCGTTTATTATTCCTGGAATTTATGGTACACCTTGATCGCGCCGCCTCCGAAAACCATCGGGAATACGTTCCGACCTCCCCTTCCGGCGAAAAAATCCTGGAACTCATGCGCTACCTCTCTGAACACCCAGAAGAAGACCACACCATCGACCAGCTCGCCGCCCGCTTTTACATGAGCAAATACCACATGATGCGCCTCTTCCGCCAGGAAACCGGCTACACCATTACCGAATACCTGACTGAAAAACGCCTCCAAAACGCAAACGAGCTCCTGCGCCGGGGCACCCCCGTCACAGAAGCCTGCTATCAATCCGGATTCCGCAATTATGCTGCGTTCCTCCGGGCATATAAGAAAAAATATCGCGATACGCCGCATAATTTATCCAGATTAAATTACCAAGAAAATTTTACTATATAATAAGGAAACTTCCCCCTATTCTTCCCTCCGGAATTTCTGAATCGACTCCATCAGCATTCTGAAATTCCGGATCATCGAATCAAACGCCCCATATTTATAAAAATTGATAAAGACAAGCCCCACCGGCACCGCCAGAATCATGCCTGTCAGCCCGCGCAGCTTAAATCCCAGATACAAAAGAAACAGCGTCATCAGAGGCGGCAATCCCATCGACTCCCCGACGATCTTCGGCTGGATGATCTGACGGACGACCTGCGTCAGGATGTAGAGCAGGATAAGCCCGGTCGCATACGCATACTCCCCCGCAAACAGTTTCACAACCGCCCATGGGAACAGCACCGTTCCCGTTCCAAAGATCGGCAGAAAATCCAGAATCGCCGTCAAAAACGCCAACAGGACACCGTAGCGGACACCCAGCACCAAAAATCCTGCCGCGAGAATCAGCGCCACCACACACATGATACGGAATTGTGCCAGAAAATATCCACCAATCAGTCCCTTTGCGTCCCGTTTCATATACTCGATATAGCGGAATACAAATGCCGGAAGATGCTCTTTCAGCCACCGCATGATGGACTCCCGGTCCGCCAGAAACAGGTACGAAGACAGGATAATAATGACCATATTTACCAGAAGATTCGGAATACTCTTCGCCACATGTCCGGCGATCTGCACGGTCGGTTCCGCCGCCCGCGATACCAGTTTTCCAAACAGACCATCCAGATTATCCGAAAATGCCAGCAGCGGCGGTTGTAAATTCTGCGGAAAATATTCTGCAAGCTTGCGCCCATTCTGCAATGCATTCTCGATCTCAGCGATCACACTCTGATATATTTCCGGTGCATCCGCCAGAAAACTTCCCATTTCCCGGTAAACCAGAAGACCCGCCCCGTAAAAAAGACCGATCACAATCGCCAGCGCCGCAATAATGATCAGCATCGAGCCGTGGCGCCGCACCAGCTTCACGCGCCGTTCCAGAAACCGCACCAGCGGATTTGCTAAAAGTGCCAGAATCCATCCGACCACAAACGGCATGAAAAAATGCAGAAGTCTGGGACCTAAAAAGATGACCAGACATAAACCAAGGAGCGGAATCACAATATTCAGAATCATTCTAAAACATCGTTTCATCTCATCCTTTTCCTTTCCAAGACGATGATACAATTTCGCTATACCAGATTATAGTGTTCCGCAATCTTTCTGAATGCCGGAAGCGATCTCTCGATCTGTCCATATGATACGCAGTATGCAATGCGCACATAACCTGGGCAAGCGAATGAACTTCCCGGTACTACCAGTACATTGTACTGTTTGCATACCTCACAGAATTCCTTCTCATTCTCCACTGGAGATTTCACAAACAGGTAGAACGCGCCCTCCGGCTTGATGCAGGAAAATCCGCACTCTTTCAATCCGTTGTAAAGCAGGTTACGGTTGCGGTCGTAAGCTTCCAGATTCACATTCGCATCTACGCAGCGCTTGATGACTCTCTGCATCAGGGATGGCGCATTGACACAGCCCAGAACACGGTTCGCAATCGTTGCCGCCTGGAATACGTTTGCGCTCTCATCCATCTCAGACGGGATTACCAGATAACCGATACGCTCGCCCGGAAGGGACAGAGACTTACTGTAAGAGTAGCAAACCACTGTATTGCGGTAATATTTTGTCACATACGGTACAACCGCGCCGTCGTAAGCCAGCTCACGATACGGCTCATCGGACAGAAGCACGATCGATGTACCAAATTCCTTCTGTTTCTTTTCCAGAATTGCTGCAATCTTCTGCAGTGTTTCCTCGGAATAAATAACGCCGGTCGGGTTGTTCGGGGTGTTGATGATCACTGCCTTGGTCTTTTCGTTGATCTTTTCCTCAAATTCAACGAGATTCGGCTGGAAATCCACCGTATTCGGAGATACAACCACCAGCTCGCCGTCATAGTTGCGGACATAGGAACCATACTCTACAAAGTATGGTGCAAAGGTAATGATCTGCTCTCCTGGATTTAACAGGGTCTTTAAAATGACATTCAAACCACTTGCCGCACCGACCGTCATCAGGATGTTGCCTGCGTGAAAGGAGGTGCCGAACCGGCGGTTTAACGACTGAGCGATCGTCTCACGCACATCTTCATAGCCTGCGTTGGACATATATCCGTGTACAAACAGGGAATCTTCTTCCTTTACGATATCCTGAATTGCCTGATTTACCTCTGCCGGAGCCGGTACGCTCGGATTTCCAAGGCTGAAATCAAACACATTCTCACGTCCATATTTCGCCGCCAGCTTATTGCCCTCTTCAAACATCATACGGATGGCGGAGTTATTTTTCATAAGCGGTATCATTTTTTCTGAAATCATTGGCTTGCCCTCTTTTCTGTAAAACTGATCAATGCGGCAATTCTATCTGTATACAAGCAGCACTTTAACTTACTGAATTGTCGTCTTTTTGTTATTATAGCAGATTTTATTTCACTTTTATATCTTAATCCATATATTTTTACCGCCCTGCAACCTTATGCGATACCAGAAATGTCACAACCGCTGTCACCGCGAAATAAAACCATGTGGACGGATTGCTGAACCAGGTTGTGAAAAACGATAAGAGCATGTAAAGTGCAAACTGTGCGTACAGAAGATAGGTAATCGGATTCTGCACCTGGCGCATCATCCGCATCAGCAGATACGCCGCCGCTCCTAATATGGCAGAAAAGATGAACACGCCAATTATGCCGAAATCGTAGTACGCATCATAAAACATCGTCAGCGTCGTCAGCTCTTCCTTCGTCACATAATACGGAAATGCCGTCAACGACGGAACCAGAAACTTGAGTCCCGTCAGCGTCCAGAACGGTGCCAGCATCTTCATGCCCCAGCTGTGCTTCACAAGTCCCTTGACCAGACAGTCGAAATTATCGTAATTGTTTGCAATATAGATATACGGCTGCGTCACAAAAATCGGCAGGTGCCGTTTCATCTCAAAAACCGTATTCAAGTAGGCAGTATCATGGCTGCGCGCGATCGTCAGCAGAATGTAGAGCCCAATCAGCCCTGCCAGCGCAAAAACAACATAAATCGGATTCAGCTGGTGTTCCATCTGTATGTAGGTAATCAATGCCAGCAGTACCGCAAACAGAAGCTGGGAGCGCGACACGCACAGAAGCGGAATCGCCACCGCCGCTGCATCTGCCAGAAGCATACATACCAGCCGTCCCCGGCTGCGACCGCCCTCGATGCAAAAATAGATCACAGAGAGCGCCGGAACCAGCACACAGGACACCGTTAGATAATGAAGCCCGGTCACATGGAAATAGGAATAAGCATGCGGAACGCCCCGGAGCAGCAGCGGAATATAGCCCATATAGACCGCCTCGATCGCGAAACAGCCTGCCGATAGCGCCGCCAGCGCCACCGCGCAGAAAAAGACGGTTCCGGCATAAGATTCCAACCCCCGGCGCTGCACCGCGCCGGAATGACCGCCCACGCGGACGGACGCCTCACCGGAAAATGCTTCCAGATAATAAAAAGCCAGATAAAAGCCCGCAAACGCCGCCAAAAGTCCCAGCCACGTTCCCGCACTCCATGCCTGACTTAAATAACTAAGCTTCATACACGCCAGTCCCTGTCCACCTACAAAGGAAAGAGCGAAAATCCCCCGCAGATGCAGAAGATTTCCACTCCGGATATAGTCTGACGCATACAGATACGCCGCCGCCGCCAGAAGCCCTGCGCCGGATAAAAGATAATGGCGGCCAAGCGCCAGAAGCAGCGAAGCCGCATAGCAAACCAAATAAACGATCATAGTTTCATCCTATCTGTACGTCTGTACACATTCTTTTACCGCACCGGTTTTCCCTACTCGCCCAGCCCGTCATCAACTATTTTCAGCATCGCCGACAGAGCTTCCTCCTCGTCTTTTCCATCACAGATAAACTCGATCTCATCACCGCTCTTGATGCACGCCCCAAGCACGCTCAGGACACTCTTTGCATTGGACACGGTGCCACGGAACTGGAACTGGACAGAACAATCGAATTTTACCGCCTCATTACACAGGATTCCCGCCGGTCTCAAATGCAGACCAGTCGGGTTTTTTAATTTAATTTTTGCTTTTACCATTGTTTAACTTCTTTCTCCTCATTTGTGGATGGCATACCATACTTTATGCAGCATTGCCGCTCTCTGCATCCACATTTTCTTTTGCCGAGCTTGCCCCGCTCTCCCGGTTGGAACTGCTCTGGCTGCCCGTGTCTCCACGGTCACTCTCGGTGCTTTCCGTCGTCTGGGCACTGGAGCTTCCATGTTCGCTGACCCGCACTGTCACAGCCGGCGCCGACAGCATCTTATACGCGTCCCCCAGCTGGAACTGCGCCGCTGCCGTGTGCTCGCCCAGTCCCATGCCTGATACATCGACCCGGATATTCATCTTCGCCGCCGACAGGCTGCTTAAATCCTCCTCAAGTCCCTGTACCTTGACTTCCATCTTCGTATCTTCGACGGTATAGCTGTAGCTGCTGTTCTTTCCGTTTAGAGTCACATCCTCCGGTTTGACCGTAAAGGTCTTCTCTATCAACTTCTCCACCTGTAGTGTCACGTTGATCGTCGTGCTGTCCAGTCCCACGATCGTAAGCCCGGACGGCAGATAATCATCCAGATCGATCTCGCACTCCACATTCTTCGTCGCGCCCTGCACATTAAGGGACGGTCCCTGAATCGTGAGCGTGCTGACCGATGCCAGATCCGTCTTAAGCCCCGCCACAGACACCGACTTGATATCCGTCTTCGGACCCGTATAGCGGTATCCATCCGCCACTTCACCACTGACGTCAAAATCAAGCGGTACTTCTTTTACTTTCAGGATCTGCATCGTATAAGAGACATCTCCGCCAACCGTCTTGACAGAATCTCCCAAATCTGACAGCACATTTCCATTGGCGTCAAAATACTCCGGTGTTGCTGTTCCACCGACATCCGCCGCAGCACCGTCAATATTAAAACGGATACCCACGCTGCTGATCTGTCCGATCAGGGAGGTTGGTCCTTTAACCGTCACCTGGGATGGCACCATTGTCACCTCACCCGCCTCGTAACCCTCTGCCGCCTTGCCCTGAGGATACGCTTTCAGCGTAAATGCCTTGGTCTGCAGCGCCTCGGTCGTGATCTTGATGACCTCCGGGGACTTCACAACCGGCGTGGACTCCAGCAGTTCCTCATTGTTCACCACTTCCACTCGGATCGGGATCGCACCCGTCACATCATACATTTCCGATAAATCCGCATAGGCGTTGAAATCCGACGCCTTTACCTTATAATCATCCTTCGTCCGGATCTTGAAACTGATCACCACCGTTTTTTTGCCTACCACATCATAGGCAAGATCCGCCTGCTCCAGCACCTGATCGTTCGTGATCGTGACCGGAACCTCCCTCGTCGATACCTTGATCGGGTTCGCCACATTCACGACTGCCAGCCACACAAAGAAAGCACAGAACAGGGCAATCAGCTTGATCGCAAGATTATTCGTCAGCTTTTCTTTCATTTCTGCGTCTTCCCTTCCATATTCTGAAACGACCTGTGTTTTCCGTTTCCCGTTTTACCAGAACTGACAATATATCTCTCAGTTCATCTCCATCCTTGACACTCTTAAGCCGTCCGGACACAGCCACCGACACACGCCCTGTCTCTTCCGATACAACCAGCGTCACGCTATCGGTCGCCTCACTGACTCCGACTGCCGCACGGTGTCTGGTTCCCAATGCCTTGCTGATATCCATATTGTCCGAGAGCGGCAGATAACAGGTCGCCGCCGTCACACGGTTACCGCGAATCACGACCGCGCCGTCGTGCAGCGGTGTGTTGTGCTCAAAAATATTGATCAGAAGCTGGCTCGTCACGATACCATCGACCTCGATGCCCGTCCGCTCGATCTCTCCGAGCGGCGTGCCCCTCTCGATGACGATCAGGGCGCCCGTCTTGACTTTTCCCATCTCAAAACAAGCACGCACCAGCTCTGCAATCGTCTTTTCGCTGAAATCCTCATTTTTCTTCGTATCATCCGTTGAAAACAGCGTCGTCAGCACGTTCTGGCTTCCGATCTGCTCCAGTGCTTTCCGCAGCTCCGGCTGGAAAATAACGATGATCGCCGTTACCGCAATGTACGACGTCTTTTCCAGAAGCCACAGAATCGTATCCAGTTCCAGGATCGCAGCTGCCAGAAAGAATGCAAGAATAAAAACAATGCCCTTCAGAAGCGTCCACGCCCGCGTATTTTTGATCCAGATCAGCATTTCATATACCAGAATTGCTATAATCGCGATCTCTATTAAATTTTTAAAGGTTATCTTCGGTACGAACGAGATCCACGAATAAATCTCCGCCAGTATCTCTGCCATTCTTTTCCCTCCCTTTCGGGCTGCGTTTCTGTTACCAGTCACGTACATATGACCCGTCACGCATTTCTTTTAACAACAAGTTTCTTTTATAAAATAGTCTATCTTCTCTTTACTTTATTGATTTCCTGTACCTTTACATCCGTCCTCGAGATCGCAATCTTTGGAACCGCTTTCACATAGTAATAATAATCGTCATCCTCAAACTGCGTGTACTCAGTCCGGCTGTAATCGACCGAAAAAACAAACAGCTGATAGATCAGCGATGCAATAACCGCACCAATCATTCCTACAATCAGCTCCGGCACGGACACCGGAACGCCAAAGCGGAAATCGCCGATAAACACAACCAGAATCTGTAAAATAAGGCCAGCTCCGATCGCGATCCCCCAGGAGTAGTTGATCGACAGTTTCTTGAGCACACAGACCGTCAGCGCCCCCAGGCAGCATGCCGCAATCATGACAAGCATCGCCGGGTTTGCCAGCAGGTTTTTGATGACCTGCGCCAGCATCTGCGTGATCTCAGTCTGCTCACTGCCTGCCAGGAAGCTTCCGTTCTGCTTCACATACAGAATCACGTAGTACAGAAAAATCCCGCAGCTCATCGGAATCACCGATACGAGGCTTCCAGTCAGTCCAAGAATCATCGGGACTGCAAACGGCACCTTCAGAAAAAACAAGATCGGCGTTACAATCAGGTACGCGCTGTCACCCGGCTGAAATCCGTAATACAGCAACACCACGATCAGAAGGAACACCAAGGTAATGAGCGCCACTTCCATCGATGCTGCAAAGAGCTGTGCCAGCAAAAAAATCCCAATCAGAAACGCAATGGCTCCAAATGGGAGAAATGCACATATAATTCCCGCAAACAGCGGCACCAGACCGCCGCTCAGTTTCGGCATCAGTCCGATGTTCTGGTTAATCAGAAACACCGCCGCAAAGGCAGTTATAAAACGCAGGAATGCATTCACAAATGCACTGTATCTCGCATAGAAAGCCTTGAGTGCTTCTTTCCCTGCAAGGAGTCCTCTCATCTGCCTCTCCTCTCTCTCTCCATTTTTCTGGCGCGCCGGTGTATATCGTAGCGCTTATCCAGATGTTTCAGTTTCGCTATGTAGATCCGGTTCATCTTTTCCTCGTACTCATACCGCCCGCCATACACGATGATCGTCAGGACGACATACAGAAAAAGCCCCCCGAGGTATAAAGCTCCTCCTCGAAAAGCCAGTCCCTTCAGTTCATCCATTCCTATCGAACTCAGAACTACTTCTACATTAAATAATACCCACATTCCAAAGAGAAGTATGCTGCACAATGTATAGCTTATAAATCCCCGGAGCAGATTGCGGCTGATATAGTCGCTTTTAAAATACTGATTGACTGTTTTCATCTGGGAAGCATGCTTCTTCTCAAACAGTGCCAGTTCGGTCATTAATTTTATCTTGTCTTCGTTGAGCATACATGGTTCCTTTTTTATATATGCCGCGGCTTCCGGTCCGATACGTCCCGTTTCTGAAACCGCTGCGCCAAAAACGCATTCTTCCATAAATTATAACATAACTTTTTTCTCTTGGCGAGGGGGCGGGGGGATTTTTCATAGGTTTTTCATAAATTTGTAAGGGATTGTCAGACATCAAAAAAGAGCTCTGCCGATCACACATTTTCGCATGATCGGCAGAGCGTATCAAGTCTGTTTCATAAGATGTAAAAACTATGCCTTTTTTGCTTCTTTTTATGTTATGATACTTTTATGATGATACCAGGGTCAAAAGGTCAGAAGTTCGACGCAAGCTTGCTTGCAGGAGCATTTTTGACCTTGGGACCCGCCAAAAACATGAGTAAGTAGCCATTTTTCAAAGAAAAATGAGCGAATTACGAATGTTTTTGAAGATTGCGGGAGCATATAGTGCGGAGCAATCTGGTATCAGAGGGGTCAAAATGCCTTTTGACCCCAACATCTTTATGATATTAGGATCAAAAGGTTCGAAACATGCGTAAGCAGCCTTTTCCCAGACAATCAGAAGAAAAGAGGGATTTTGTTTTGAAAATCGCGATTGTAGATGGTTTGTCCAGTGTATGGGTGCAATACCTCGCGCTCCCTTGCTTTGGCGTTTTATTTAAGCTGATAGTAGACGCCGAGATCGGAATGATTTTATTTCTATATTTATTTATCATCGATTATCTGTTGGTCGTGCGTGCCGCCGCTTTCTGCATCTGTCAGGCGCTCTTCGGCTACAACTTTTTCTCCTGTCAGACCGGGTGTTCCAGCTCTGAAAACACGCCGCCTTTCATCCGTCTCTCCGCGGTGCAGACGGGTACCTCCACCCTGTCCATCACCACGGACAACACCAGCGCATTCAGCCCTACCTGGATGAATGAAAAACTGGTATCGACCAAACCTGCTGGAAGCGGCATCGGAACCGAATCGATCCGCATGATCGCCGAACAGTACCACGGCGATGCACGGTTTGAATGGCGGGACGGCGTATTTTATGCTTCGGTATTGCTGAACCCATAATGATACAAAAACCAGATATCCTCTTTTTATATAATATAAATTTTCTGCTATCTCCCTACATAACCGGTTCCTGCAGCACGGTTCCCTCCGGGAATGCGGTACGGAACACGCGGCGCACCAGCGGACCTGCTACGATGAGCTGGAACGGAAGCGCCATGATGATGTTCTTCGGAATATTGGTCAGCCAGATGATGAGCAGCTGGCTCCACGCACCGGATTTCACGCAGGCTTCCAGACCGCCATATAAGGACATAACAAATACCATCGGAACGACCATGCAGCAGGAGATCGTAATTACTTTACGAAGTGTGCTGCTCTCCGGTGATACAAAGTAACGGAACGCAATTCCCTTCGCCGGACCGGACACGATGAACCAGTCAAACAGAAACGCATACACGAATGCAAACGGGAATCCGATCCATCCTTCGCGGATCGTTTCCAAGGATAAATGTCTCATATGAAGGGTTACATTGTACATACTCATCCAGAGTACCATCGTGAAACACATGATAACGGAATAGATAAAACTTTCTCTCTTATTTCTTGGCATTTTCATTCTCCTCCTATAAAATAATTGCTTCTATCCAGATGCATCGGCAAATCAGTCCGACACACCCACGCACAAGATGCTGTCCGTGATAAATTTCACAAAATAAAAGGCAGCAGAAATCGGAAACTCGTTTTGATCTCTACTGCTGTATGCAATCTCACTGCGTTTTTTCAAACTATATTCGATTTGGGTTACGGTTCGCTATTATAACGTCTTTTTTCCATTCGTGTAAGCACTTTTTTTATTTTTTCACAATTTCATCATATTGAACGATCAATTTTTTTTATTTTTTATTCCGCTTATGCAACTTGACAAGAGCTGCTTTTTCAGCTCCCCTTTCATTTTTTCCGAATTTTTCCCTAAAAACAGGCAAATAGATATTGACAATACTGCCTTTATTCGATAGAATGTAATAGTATGTTTACATTGAACTGTCCGTGTCCAGGCTTTAATGCAAACCAAATACAAAATGAATTACGAATCAAAATAAAAGAATTTATGATGGAGGTACACTACATTGGCTAACATTAAATCCGCAAAAAAAAGAATTTTAGTTGCAGAGACAAGAGCTGCAAGAAACAAGGCTATCAGATCCAAAGTTAAAACTGCTGTTAAGAAAGTAGAAGCTGCTGTTGCTGCAAAAGATAAGGCTGCTGCACAGGCTGCATTATTAGCTGCTACCAGCGAGATCGACAAGGCTACTTCCAAGGGCGTATACCACAAGAATACAGCTTCCCGCAAAGTATCCCGTCTTTCCAAGGCTGTAAATACTCTGGCTTAATTATCCAGAGCGGATCTTTCGAATTATATATTAAAAATTAACCCAAATTAAAAAACCATTATTCTGTGGGTGTGACAGAATAATGGTTTTTTGTTGCTTCTTTTCCAGCCGGGTCCGGCCGAAGAACCGCTGATTCTGATGCTGGCACTGCCCTTTAGAATCAGCGCACGGAACTTCTGGGCTGACTGATCAGCAGCTCCACCGCCAGCCGGTCGCCCATCCGCCCGGTCTTGACTGCCTCCTCGGCATCCACGCAGGTCTGCACATAGGAAATGAGCTGTTCTTTCGTAAATGCCGCCGCCTGGCTGCTGAGTTTTCCGGCTACGAACGGAGGTACTTTCAATTTCGAGGCAACCGTCCCCCGGTCTGCGCCGGACGCCTGCAATTCTCGCACCAGCAAAAGCTGGTTAAACTGTCTGGCAATCAGGAACAGGATCCGCATCGGCGGCTCCCTGAGTGTCAGCAGGTCTTCGTACAGATCCATCGCCCGCTTCGTCTTTCCCGCCGTGATCGCCGCTACCATGTCGAAGATCTTGTTCGTGATCTGCACGGTCGTGATGACTTTCACATCCTCTGCCGTCACTACCTCACTGCCCATCGTGTAGGAAATGAGTTTTTCCAGCTCCATCCGGATGTTTTCCATATCATCGCCGACGCGCTCCAAAAAGAGATTCATCGTGGAGGGCGTGATCTTCCGCCCATTCTGCGCCAGGATCGTCGCCGCCCATCTGGCGAGCTGCGCGCTGTCCTGCCGCTTCATCTCCGCAATGTGACCCAGATCCTTGACCTTTTTGTAGAGTTTGTTTCGCTTATCGACCGCCTCTTCCACAAATACGATGCAGGTCGTGTCCGGCATCGTCGGCAGATACTCCGCCAGCGCCTCCGAAGAAGTCTTGAAAAATCCGCTGTCCTCGATCAGAATCAGACGCCGCTCGCTGAAAAATGGCATCGTGTCCGCCAGACTGATCAGCTCGTTCACATCCAGCCCTTTTCCCTCGAAATAATTGTAGTTCATCGTATCATCGCCCGAGATCGCCGCCCGCAGCTTCTTTTTATAACTCTGCTTCAAAAACGCCTCTTCGCCGTATAGCAGATAAACCGGCTTAAATGTGCCATTTTTGATGTCTTCATTGATCGTCTGCATTAACTCCGTCCCCGCCTCCTGGTTCTATTCGATAAAAACAGATCCATTTTTTCGAATGACTGTCCATCCGGTTACTTTCCTGTCTATTTTTTCACTTCCTACTATTATAAACATTTTTCTAAAATGTTGTCTACTGTAAACCCATAAAAAGAATAAAACAGCAGCTCCTTTTGTTGCTTGAAATTTTTCCTTGGTTCACTTTCAGTCAAAATCTACATTACCATCCCCAGCAAAAGATAGACCGCATACGCTACAATCCACGCAATCACGCACTGCGCCACCACGACAAAGCAAGCCCATTTTCCGCCCAGTTCGCGTCTGACCGATGAGATCGCTGCCACGCACGGCGTATAGAGCAGGCAGAAAACCAGCAGACTGACCGCTGAAAGAGGGGTCAGAATGTCACGCAGGCTCTGAGTCGTCCCGAACAGAACCGACAGCGTTGATACAACACTCTCTTTTGCCATAAATCCGGTCAGAAGTGCCGTGCAGACACGCCAGTCGCCTAATCCCATCGGCGCAAACAGTGGTGCAATCACACCAGAAATAACCGCCAGAAGACTCTGCTGGGAATTGGACACAACATTCAGGTGCAGATCAAATGTCTGAAGGAACCAGATTAAAATCGTCGCCACAAAAATAACCGTGAATGCTTTCTGCAGGAAATCCCTTGCCTTTTCCCAGAGAAGCTGGGCGACATTGCGCGCCCCCGGCATCCGGTAGTTCGGAAGCTCCATGACGAACGGAACGGCTTCACCCTTAAATAAAGTTGTTTTAAGAAGCATTGCCATCAAAATTCCCATCAGGATTCCCAACAGATAAAGTGCAATCATAACAATCGCCCCATGATGCGGGAAAAAGACAGCGGTAAAAAACGCATAAATCGAAATCTTGGCGGAACAGCTCATAAACGGAGTCAACAGGATCGTCATTTTTCGATCCCGCTCCGAAGAAAGCGTCCGGCTTGCCATGACTCCTGGTACCGTGCAGCCAAAGCCAATCAGCATCGGCACGATGCTCCGTCCGGAAAGGCCGATCTTTCGAAGCAGTTTATCCATCACAAACGCCACACGTGCCATATAACCGCTGTCCTCTAAAAGCGACAGGAAGAAAAACAGCGTCACAATGATCGGCAGAAAGCTCAAAACACTTCCGACACCATTGCACACACCATCGATCAGAAGGGAATGGAGCACCGGATTGATACCTGCCGCTGTCAGCGCTGCGTCTGCCCGCTCTGTCAGCCATCCAATCACCAGTTCCAGACCATCTGAAAGGACCGCGCCAATCACATTAAATGTCAGCCAGAATACCAGACCCATGATTGCAATAAATGCCGGAATCGCCGTGTAGGTTCCGGTAAGAAGACGGTCAATCTTCACACTTCGCTGGTGTTCCCGGCTTTCCCTCGGTTTGACGACTGTCTGCCTGCAGACTTTTTCGATAAAACCAAACCGCATATCTGCAATCGCAGCTGCCCGATCCAGCCCGCGTTCCTTCTCCATCTGGCAAATAATATGTTCCAGCGTCTCTTTTTCATTCGTGTCCAGATTCAGACGCGCCTCAATCTCCTCATCGCCTTCTGCCAGCTTCGATGCAGCAAAGCGCACCGGAATACCCGCATTCTGCGCGTGATCTTCAATCAGATGCATAATACCATGCAGGCAGCGGTGCACCGCACCACCGTGATAATCCGCATCACAGAAATCCTGCCGTCCCGGCTTCTCCTGAAAATGCGTTACATGAAGCGCATGATCGATCAGCTCTCCGATTCCTTCATTCTTTGCCGCTGAGATCGGGATAACCGGAATTCCCAGTTCTTCCTCCAGTTCGTTGACACGGACAGAACCGCCGTTCTGGCGCACCTCGTCCATCATATTAAGCGCCAGAACCATCGGAATATCCAGTTCCAGAAGCTGCATGGTCAGATACAGGTTGCGCTCAATGTTTGTCGCATCCACGATATTGATGATTCCCTTCGGGTGCTCCTGCAAAATAAACTGACGCGTCACCAGCTCCTCATTCGAATATGGCGATAAGGAATAGATTCCTGGCAGGTCGGTCACTTTCGTATTTTCATGTCCGCGGATCGTGCCATCCTTCCGGTCCACCGTCACACCCGGGAAATTCCCCACATGCTGATTGGATCCGGTCAGCTGGTTAAAAAGCGTCGTTTTGCCACAGTTCTGATTACCTGCCAGGGCAAACGTCAGGACGATGCCATCCGGCAATGGGTGTTCCTCCGCCTTTGTATGGTATTTTCCACCTTCTCCGAGTCCAGGGTGATCGATCGCGCGCGCCATCGGAATCCCATGTTCCTTTTTGTCCGCTGCTTCGGTTCCTGCCTCGCGTACATTCTCAATCTCTATCTTCTCTGCATCCGCCAGGCGCAACGTCAGTTCATAGCTATGAATCCGCACCTCAACCGGATCGCCCATCGGCGCATATTTTACCATCGTAACCGATGCAGTCGGAATCAATCCCATATCCAGAAAATGATGCCGCAGTGCACCTTCTCCGCCAACTGCCCGAACGGTTGCAGTTTTTCCTATTGGTAAATCCTTTAATGTCATTCTCTGCCTCCATCTCTCTTCATTAGTCAAACTCATTGTATGTCATCAGGCTTCTACATCCGCCTGATTTTGAAGCAAAGCATAGAGAGAAAAATACTATTGAAACTTTTTCTCAATTATGTTTCCAGATAAGTCTATTGTACTTTAGGGAATTTGTCAATCGTTGGAATCTTTAAGAATCTACCAATCAGAAAAAAATAGAAAAGATAAAAGAAAAACAGCAAGGATGAATCATCCTCACTGTCTCAAAATAGCTGGGCTACAAGGATTCGAACCTTGAAAATGACGGAGTCAGAGTCCGTTGCCTTACCATTTGGCGATAGCCCAATCTTTTATTTCATAGCTGTCTCAGCCACATTTATTATTATATCATAAATTTTTGTTTCGTCAAGTATTTTTTTCAAACACTTATGTTTTTTTGAACAATTATAATTATTTACCAGTTCGAAACATTTTACAGTCTCGTAATGCCCCGGATATTTTTCCGTCACGAGGCTTCCTGCAAATAATTCTAATGGTTCTTAAAATTCCTGCTGCCCGAATCCAACTTCTGATAACTCCAGACATATCATGGTTCAGGCAACAGGAATCATATATCCTCATACACTCCGCTTTAATTAGCTGACTCCGCATCTGTCTTCGTTTCTTTTTCCGTCTGCTTTGTCTCCATCTGACTGTACTCTGTCTCCGAGTGCGTGCTCTCTTTTACTGCTTCTGTCAGTGTCTCCGGCGCACGGGATGTCTCGGACGGCTTTGTCTCCACTGTCTCATCATCCGCATCGTCGTCATCCTCATCAATCAGATCGTCCGCAATATCCGGCGTCTCGAAATAGCCTTTTACCGTACCAAAGGAACCGCCGTCCCGCACTGCCACTCCGCCGAGCGTAAACGTGCACTCCGTATTGGCTGGAAGCCCTTTGACGTGAATCTCACAGGAGGTTCCGCCTGTGTCCGTGATTCTCGCCGAATAGCTCTGACCGTCCGGATCTACCACCGACACGGTCGGATTTTTCCATTTAACCTTTTCCTTAAAAACGATGTTCAGCGAACCGCTCTCGTAATCTACATAGTCAATCTTCGCTTTCTTGCCTCCCGAATCGACTTCTTCCTCGTCCTCATCTGCTGCGGCGGTTGTCTCCACCGGGCGTACTGCAGTCGATGGCTGTTCTGCCGGCGTCGGTTCATTTTCCGGCTGACCGGTGCTTTCCACGGTCGTCTCCGCTAAGGTTTCTTCCTCGGTCTGCGGCAATGTCACCTCACGAACCAGAGCCGCATCCGTCTCAATGGTGCTGTCCGTCTTCGAATAACCTACCGTATAAGCACGATCCGCGATCTCCCGCGCAATCTCTTCCATCGTCATACCGGCAAATTTTTTCATATCATTTTCGGTCAGGTCGTTATCCCGAATCAGCTCTCGCAGAAAATACGCTTTTCCATAAGAAATATTGTATTTCTCCGCCAGATCCTGAATCTCCCCGGTTACCTTCATCCGCTGGTCATAGACAACCGCCTGTACCGCGTGTTCCTGCAGGGAAGACTCTACATCCCCTACGACATCCTGACGCAAAGATGATGCCTTTTTCTCATTCTCATTGGACACGGTAACCAGAATCGCATTGTCCAGTTCATCCAGATAACCGTTCCGGACCATCGAACCGATCAATGCGTTGACCGCAATATCAAGGTCTACATTTTTCAAATTCATATCATCCAGGATCGTCTCCGCATCCTCATTAAGCGGATTCGCCTGCAATACTTTCTCGTTCCGGTTGACGGAAAGCTCAATACTCGGATTGACATCGATGCCAATCACCGAATCGACACGGTGATTCTGGTAAAATGAAACACCGCCTCCTAACACAGCCACACACAGACAGGCTGCTGCTGCCATCGCCACGGTCCGCATCCGGCGGTACATCCGTACACGTCTGGATGGTTTTACATAGATCTCCTGTGGCGTCGAGAGATCGATTTTATCAAATACGTTGGGAGTCAGGGCGTCCATCGCCGACCGCAGATGTGACTCAATCTCATCCTGTTCCCACGCTGTTTCAGAGTGATCGGTCAATGTACTCCCTCCTCTCTCAGGTGTTTTTTCAGTTTTTTCATAGCACGGTTGTACTTGGAAAGCACCGTTGCCAGCGGCATCTCCAAATCTGCCGCGATCTCACGATGTTTTAACCCCGCTGATGTCCGCAGAAGTACAATCTGCCGTTCTTCTTCATTTAATATTTTGAGTGCTGCGTGTAATACCATCTTATCCGCAGCATCCTCTATCTGGGGACAGAATTCCCCTGTCTCCATCTCAGAAAGATCCGAAAGCCCGATATCCGCTTCATGCTTCTGGTCACGGAAACGCATATAGCAAAGATTTCTAGCGATCGTAAACATCCACGCCAGCGGTTTGCCCTGCGACTGATAGCTTCCAGCCGAAGTCCAGACCTTTAAATAAAGCTCCTGCATGACCTCCTCAGAGTCCTGCGGATTCCGCAAAATCGACAGAATAAAACCGTATATAGTTTTATCCGTATTCTGATAAAGCTGCTGAAACGCCGCCTTATCTCCCTCTGCCACTCGCAAAAGCAGCTTTTCATCGCTCATCTTATCATAGGCGACCGTCTCTTCCATGGTCGTTAAAAGCCCCATCAAAAACATGGACGAAATTTCCTTTCTATATAACTTAATGCAGATAAACCAGTTCTTATTGCATTTGTTATGAATTTTTTCTGATTCCTGTCCAGCTCCTCGCAGCAGCTGGCAAAAATCAATGCAGCTTTATTCATACTCGACCCGTTCCAGAAAAAGCCCCTCCGGCGGCGCCGTAAAGCCCGCCAACGCTCGGTCACAGGAAAAAAGCGTCTCCGCCACCGATTCCGGTGTCCGCTTATGAAGTCCTACCTCTATCAGTGTTCCGGTCAGGATTCTTACCATATTATATAGGAAGCCATTGCCACGAAAATGTAGTTCGCACACACTTTCCCGCATGGCAATCTCGATGGCAGTGAGATTCCGCACCGTCGATTTTTTCATCCGTTTCAACGAGCAGAATGCTTTAAAATCGTGCTCACCTGTCAGATACGCAGCCGCCCGCCTCATGGCCGCTATGTCCAGAGGTTCCCCCAGACCGTACACATATCGGCGCTCAAATACATTTTTCTTCGCTGCCGTCTCAATCCGGTAGCAGTACGTCTTGGAAACAGCATTTAAACGGCTGTGAAAACGCGTTCCCGCCTCCTGTGCCGATAAAACAGCGATATCATCCGGGAGATAGCGGTTCATATACGCCTTTATCTCCTCTGCACTCATTTCATCACAGGATGACGGCAGATGAAAATTTGCCGTCTGCCCCCAGGCATGGACACCTGCATCGGTCCGCCCGGAACCGTGTACTTCAACCGGCTGACCTGCCATTTTTTCAAGAATCTGTTCTAGTTTTCCCTGAATTGTCTTGTCTGTATTTTCCTGTTTCTGCCACCCGTCATAGCGGCTTCCGTCATACTGCAGGGTGATTTTTATATTTCGATCCGGCATATTTTTCTCCATGTGTTATCCATTTTCATTCTTTTTTATTCGTAAATATATCTGTCCCGCCGCCAGATACAGCAACGTTCCGGTCAGCGCTCCTGCCATATCCAGCCACACATCGCTGATCTGACCAGAACGCCCCTCGGTAAACAACTGAATCGTCTCATCCAGAAATGGAACCGCAAATATAGCGATGCGGTGGATTTCCAGCCATACAGACCCGCACGGTGCCATCGCACGCATTCTCCCAGTCCTATCTTTCCCATCAGCCGGATCCTCTGTCCACATTTCTTCCAAAATAGCTCCGTTCACACGCACACAGAGAGCACTCTGCCGCAGCAAAATCCCCAATCCTGTATACTCAATAAAATGAGCACATTTGCGCACAATATGCTCGGTCAGCCATGGTACGGCTATTCCGGTATCTGCTGCCAGCTTCTGCAAAAGCCGGAGAACCCGTCCGCTCTCCGCCGATGACTGCACTGCCGGGCGCATGGAATTGGAGTAGATAAATAAAATGTATAATATTAAGATCACATGCCAGATCCATGCCATTCCCAGTGCTTTCTGTTTTTCCCGGATATTTTTTCCTGTATTCATCTATCAATCCCTGTATTCGCTTGACTCTTCTATGCGCTTACGCCTTTACTGCTCTGATTTTAAGATTCCGCTCGCGTCAATCCGCTGTACCGCCAGCGCGATCGCATCTTCATCCTGCACCAGCGCCATCCGCACATGTCCTTCTCCCGATGGACCAAACGCACTTCCCGGTGTCACCAGAACTCCTGTTTTTTCAAATAACGTTTTTACAAATTCCATCGAATCGCTAAATCCAGCCGGAATCGGTGCCCAGACAAACATCGTTCCCTCCGGTTTCTCCATCTTCCATCCGATCGATGCAAGACCATCACACAGACAGTCACGCCGTCTCTCATAAGCAGCTCTGGTCGAAGCCACACAGCTCTGGTCACCGGTAATCGCCGCGATCGCTGCCTTCTGGATCGGCAGGAACATACCGTAATCCATATTGGATTTCAACGTTTTCAGATGACTGACAACTTCCTTATTTCCCACGCAGAAGCCGACACGTGCCCCCGCCAGTCCATAGGTCTTTGACAGGGAATTAAATTCCACTCCGACTTCTCTCGCTCCTGGGAAACGCAGAAAGCTTCCGCAGGTTCTTCCATCAAATACCAGTTCACTGTAGGCGTTGTCATGCAGCACGATAATATCATATTTCTTTGCAAATGCGATCAATTCTTCATAGAAACTGTCCGGTGCCAGCACTGCCGTCGGATTGTTCGGGTAGGAGACAATCATAAATTTCGCTCTCTGTGCCACTTCCTCCGGAATTTCTTTCAAATCAATGATGTAGTGATTTTCTTCCCGCTGCGGCATATAGTAAAGCTCTGCCCCCGCCAGCGACGGACCATCCGCAAAGACCGGATAGCACGGATCCGGCACCAGAACCACATCGCCCTCGTCCACGATCGAAAGTGCGATGTGCGCCAGTCCCTCCTGGGAACCAAGCAGAGAGCAGATCTCCGTCTCCGGATCCAGTTTCACCCCATAGCGGCGCTCATACCAGTCAGACACTGCCTGCAAGAGCGCCTGCTGATCCTGAATTGCATACAGGTAATTCTCCGGCACCAGGCAGGCATCGCTGAGCGCTTTTAAAATATGAGGTGCTGGTGCAATATTCGGCGCGCCGATACTCAGATCTACGATCGTCTCTCCCTCTTCCAGCTTTTTCTTCTTCATCTGTGCCAGCATGGAGAATACGCCCTCGCCAAACCGGTCCATTCTATTTGCAAATTTCATCTTATGTTTTTCCTCGCTTTCAGAAGTTCTTCTATCCACCAGCTGAGTCAACAGCCCCTGACTCTGTCATTCTCCATCGTTCTATCTTTGATTTTTCTGGTTCTCAGCCTTTCTCCGCCATTCTTTTTATCTGGCTATATAAGTATTAATTATAGTACAAGCATATAGGAAAGTAAAGGCGTGTCCAACAACGGAATTTGCCGTAGCTTTTCTAAAAACGTTGTAAAAACAACCGACTTTTCTCAGCAAAACAATTATACTTAATCTCGTAATTGAAACAGTAATTGTTCCGTGCTTTTATCCTCACGGACAGGAAATTCATACATGAAAGTTAAGAAAGACGAGGTTTTTATCATGATACGAAGAATTATTGAAATTGATCAAAAAAAATGCAACGGCTGCGGGCTCTGCGCTTCTGCCTGTCACGAGGGCGCCATCGGCATGGTTGATGGAAAGGCAGCTCTTTTAAAAGATGATTACTGTGACGGTCTGGGAGACTGCCTGCCAGCCTGTCCGACCGGTGCCATCTCTTTTGTCGAGCGCGAAGCAGCGGCTTACGATGAAGCGGCCGTCCAGGTTCATATGGCTGCCCGCAAGGCAAAACAGGTGCTGGAAAATGCAAATACTGCTGCTTCTGCAAACGCTTCCGCCCGCCCTGCATTCAGCGGATGTCCAGGATCCATGAGCCGTTTCCTGAAGCGCACTGAAAGCGCTCCTTCTGAACATGACGATACTCATGCAGATAGCGCCGAGACTTTTAATCCTTCTGATTCAGCATCCATCCGGGTGAGCGCCCTTCAAAACTGGCCGGTTCAGATTAAATTAGCTCCGATCCATGCACCGTATTTCGATGGGGCAAAGCTCCTGGTCGCTGCCGACTGCACCGCTTACGCATACAGCCGCTTCCATCAGGACTTTATCCATGGTAAAATAACCTTGATCGGATGTCCGAAACTGGACAGCATCGATTACTCCGAAAAACTGACCGAAATTATCCGCAGCAACGATATCAAGAGCGTGACCGTTGTCCGCATGGAGGTTCCATGCTGCGGAGGCATTGAACAGGCAGTAAAAAATGCCTTGCAGGCAAGCGGAAAATTCATTCCATGGCAGGTAACAACCATTTCGATCGATGGGCGGATTTTAGATTAATATCTGCCATTCCCCCGATTGACCTACCCAACCATTTCGTGCAGGTTCCGCTCTCCATACACACCTGCCGAATGGACTCAATCAGACTCAAAAGAATACGAAAATTTATATATCTAAACGAGATTTTATTAAGGAGGTTCATTATGGAATACCCATACATCAAAAACATTACTCACGAAAAAGTGCAGTCTTTAGCCGGCCTGGTAAACGCAGAAGACGGTCAGATCGTCAGCAAGACTCTGGCACAGAACGAAGCTGTCAGCGTTACTCTGTTTGCATTTGCAAAAGGCGAAGAAATCTCCACCCATGATTCCACCGGAGATGCGATGGTGACCGTTCTGGAAGGCACCGGCCGCTTCACGGTCGATGGCGTCGAGCACCTGGTTCACGCAGGCGAAGTTCTCGTCATGCCGGCGAAAAAGCCGCACGCCGTTTATGCACCGGAAGCATTTAAATGGATGTTGACGGTTGTTTTCCCATTTAAATAAAGACTGCGCTCAAACTCTTTTTACCATGCAGCCCGACTGATAGCAGCCCTTATCCATTTATTCCAAAACAGGCATACCGCAGGAATCCATGCATGATTTTCATCCTTTTCTCTGCGATATGCCTGTTTTTCATTTTATAAGCACATGGTTGTGTTCATTTTTCCAGTTAATCTCCCTTCAACAGATATGAACAGCAGCTTCCAGCTTTCATTATTCCACATACTCATGTGTCTCCACCCACTGCAGCAGTTTTTCAATCGCCGGATTCGGATTGCTCTGACGCCATGCGATCTCAAAATCAAGTTCTTCCGGACTGCCGTCCGCGCGGAGAAGCGGAACCACCACCAGATTCCGCGCATTCCGATAATGGCGGACGGCATATTCCGGGAGAATCGCCACGCCAAATCCCGCTGACACCTCCAGAAGCACCGTCTGTACCTCCCGTTCACGCGCCACGATATTCGGTATAAAACCGCCCTTATTGTAACAAATCAATACTTCTTCCGCCTCATCGTTGGAACGTCCCTGCGGCTGCATGATGATAAAGTCTTCCCGCGCCAGGTCACGGTACATCAGATGGCTCTCTCCCGCCAGCGTATGTCCCGGATAAAGAACCGCCATCATCGGAAACCGTTTGAGGAACCGGTGCTTTAAATCCTCGTAATTCTGCGTGTACAAAGACAGATTAAAAGCAAGATCGCAGGTTCCATTATCTAACAGCTCATAGAGCGCGCTCATATTTTCCCGCAGCAGATGAATCGAAATATTCGGGTACGCCTCATGAAAACTTCTGAGCGTCTCCGAAAAACGGCTCTGCTCATATCCCCGGATAAATCCGATCGTCAGCTCCCCAGCTACGCCTTCCGCTGCCGTCCGCGCGAGCTTCGCCGCCTCCTCGGCGCGGACCAGAATCGCCCGCGCCTCGTTCAGATATACCTTTCCCGCCGCCGTCAGCTCGACATGGTGCTTGTCCCGCACAAAAAGCGGCACCCCGATCTTCTCCTCCAACGACTGAATCTGCAGCGTCATCGCTGTCTGCGAAATAAAACATTTTTTCGCCGCCCGCGTAAAATTCAGCTGCTCCGCCGCCGCCACAAAATATTCCATTTGTTTTAAATTCATCTCATTTCCCCATTTCTATATCCTATATGTAATCGCGTCTTTTCGATCGAGCAGAAAAATGAATCACGCCGTCCAATTTACGGGCTTTCGATCTGGCTTTTCCTGTTTTGTTATAAGTTTCCCTTATTATAATATCTGTTCTTTCTATTGGCAAGTTTTTCATTCATCCTTTATAATTTTTAATAGTCAACAAAAGAAAGTGAGTGAAAGGTATGAAACAATTCAAAAATTTCTACGAAGGCACATACGCCAAGTACATTCTGCCGGGCGTCCTGCTGCAATCGGTTCTGATTGGCGGCGGCTATGCAACCGGACGTGAGATTTATTCTTACGGTGCAAAATTCGGAGCGATGGGCTGGATCTCCGGACTGACGATCGGCATCGGTTTTGCCCTGTTTGCCTTCCTGACCTTTGAGATCTGCCGGATCTACAAGGTTTACGATTATAAAAACTATATCAAGCAGGTCATTGGACCGCTCTGGCCGATGATGGATATTTTAACTGTCCTCATCGCGATTCTGCTGATTGCCGTTATGGCAGCCGCAACTGGAAGTATTTTCGAGCAGGTCGGACTTCCGAATATTCTCGGCTCCGTTGTGATCGTTCTGATCTGCGGACTCCTGAACTTTAAGGGTTCCAAGGTGATCGAGAAATTTGAATCGATCGGTACTATTTTACTGTATGGCGGCTATATTCTGTTTACAATTCTGGTACTCGTCAACAAGGGCAGCAACATTTCCCATGTATTCAGCACGATGGACACCAGCACCTACGACGGCTCTGTCACTGTTCCGCTGTGCATTTACACCGGTATCCTGTATGTTGCCTACAACATCAATTCCATCCCGATGGGCATGTTCTCCCTGACACGCCAGACCAAACGGAAAGAAACCTTTATTTCCGGTCTGATCGCCGGTCTTCTGATGGTTATTCCGTGGTTTTTGTCTTACTTTGCGATGATGTGCTTCTACGGTGACACCTCCATCGTCGGCGCGGATGTCACAACCCCGTGGATGGAAATGATCAAGGCAGTCAACGGCGGACCGGCACTGATGGCACTGTTCAGTCTCGTTATGGGCTGGACGCTGGTTGAGACGGCAACTGGCTGCATCCACATGATCATCGACCGTTTCGACGTTGCCATGGAGGAAAAGGGCGCTGCCAAGCTGTCCGATACAAACCGCGGTCTGATTACGGTCATCACGCTGATCGCTGCACTCGTATTATCCCGCGTCGGCGTTGTCACCTTGATCGAGCAGGGCTATTCGTACCTGTCTTACGGATTTATCCTCTTCTACCTGCTGCCGACGCTGCTGGTAGGCGGATATAAGATTATTAAACATAAAGACAAATAAATATGTAATGATAAGAACACATCCGCCTGTGGGAGATTTCATCTTATAGGCGGATGTGGTATAATGTAAACACTTGACGAGGTATTTTCGAATCAACATAGAAAGGAAGTATATGCAATGAAATATGTCGGATATTACAATGGAGAAATCGGCCCCCTCGAGGAAATGAAAATCCCGATGTTGGACCGCGCCGTTTATTTTGGAGATGGCTGCTACGATGCCACCACCTTTGCAAACAACAACATTTTTGCCGCAGACGACCACCTCGACCGTTTCTACAACAGCTGCAAGCTGCTGGAAATCCCGTTTGAAATGTCGCGCGAAGAACTGCGTGCCGAGCTGCAGAAATGCATCGATGCCAATGAGATTGACCACGGTATGCTGTACTGGCAGTGTTCCCGCGGAACTACCTATCGTGGACATCAGTTTCCACCTGCTACCGTAAAACCAAATCTGATGATTTTTACTGTTCCGTGCGACCTGATTCCATTTGATAAGACTTTCCGCCTGATCTCGATGGAGGACACCCGTTTCCTGCACTGCAACATCAAGACGCTGAACCTGATTCCAAGTGTCATCGCTTACCAGCGCTGCATCGAACAGGGCTGCCAGGAAACGGTCTTCCACCGCGGCGAACGCGTCACCGAATGCGCCCACAGCAATATCTTAATCATCAAGGACGGCGTTCTCTGCACCCCACCGAGAGATAATCTGATTCTTCCGGGCATCACGTTAAAACACCTGCTGATGTTAGCTGAGAAAAACGGCATCCCGACCAGCGAGGCACCATTTACCATGCAGGAACTGGCAGACGCCGACGAAATCATCGTCAGCAGCTCCGGTGGGCTCTGCATCCAGGCCGTTGAACTCGATGGAAAACCAATCGGAGGAAAAGATCCGAAGACGCTGAAGACTTTGCAGGATGCTTATGCGGAGTTTTATGCGGAAGATACGAAGGTACGGTAAAAATCCATAAATTTGCCAATCAAGGGCTGTCACTCAAAACGTGGCAGCTCTTTTTTAATTCTTTTCATATTTTTCCCGCTGTCCGTCTGAAATCTTAGTGCCGCCTCATCTTAGATTACCGAAGTATCTTGCAATTTTTATTTTCATATGCTACTTTAACAGTAATAGAAATCGAACTGTAGAATGGAATCTATTCCCAGTCAGGTGTCCGGGAATACTGGATTATCGATCCTGCAAAGGAAAAAGTTGTGGTTTACTATTATGACCGTGATAGTGACCCTTGTCTTTACTCGTTTGATTCTGATATTCCGGTTGGGATCTATCCGGGTCTGAGCATCAAAATCAATGATTTGTTAAAGAATCACTAAAATCTGCAACATTTAAATTCTGTGAAGTTCAACCATATAGCTGAAAATTCACAAAATCAAACTCAACATAGAATCACTTGCAATATATAAAAATATAGGAGGCGTTTTTAAAATGTTATACCCTTTTATGACCTTAAATGACAATACAGAAATTGTCCATTCCGAAATACTGGAAAATTCAGGAAAAGAAGAAGTCGAAGTTCGAATCGAAAAACCAGTTCAGGGCGGCTTTTATTCCGCCACCTGCTGGCTTCCGGAATACCGCTGGGAAAACATTCAGGGATTCTCTCAGGAAGATATCCATTATTTTCAGGAGCTTCTGGAATCCGTCGCCCACATCATTTTGCAGCTGGCAAGAGAAGGTGGAATCGAAGGAGGTCTTGATCATGCCGCAGGTTTTTAAAATTGCTGGATATACGGTTTATTTCTGGGTCAATGAAAACAATCCGCTCGAACCAGTCCACGTTCATATTGCTAAGGGCGTTCCTTCTCCCAATGCTACCAAAATATGGATTACAAAGTCCGGAAAATGTCTTTTGTGCCACAATAATTCGAAAATTCCAGACAAACAACTCCGAATCATCATGCAGATCATCGAAGCCCGGAATAAATCGGTTATTGATTTGTGGTATTCAACTTTTAGAGAAATCCGCTTTTATTGCTAAATTCTTCCCCATCCTCCGGCATCCGCCGAAGGAACCTCACCACCATCGGAATGGTAATCGCCGCAGCTATCCCATCCGCAATCGTCTGTGACGTCTGAATTCCAAAAAGCCCAATCAGATAACTGAGAATCCACAAAACCGGAATAAAGACGAGACCGCTTCGAATCATGGACAAAAAAGTTGCTTTTCCACTCTGTCCGATGCTCTGGAACAGCATATTTCCACAGAGGGAAAATGGCATGAAAAACAGGGCAATACACTGGATACGCAGCGCGGTGATTCCGATGGAAATAACCGCCGGATCATCGCGGAACATTTTTACAATAGGAGCAGCAAATACTATTCCAAACAAAGCAGAAACACTCATAACAGCAAGGTTGCTTCGGATGCTGAACCAGAATGCTTCACGCACACGGCTGTATTTTTTCGCGCCGTAATTGAAGGCGCTGACAGGCTGAAAACCCTGACCGATGCCAAGTGCAATACAGAACAGGAACATGATGACCCGGGTCACAATGCTCATGGCAGCGATGGCGGCATCACCGTAAGGAGCCGAACACTGGTTTAAAATCATCACAGAAATACTGTTAAGTCCCTGACGCATCAGGCTTGGAAAACCGGTTGCGATAATGTTGGTCACATCGGAAAGTCTCCGGGTCATATAGCGGATATGAATCCGGCTCTGTACCTTTTTTCTAAAGAACGGGCTGATCAAGATTGCCATGCTGATGTACTGCGAAACAGCCGTAGAGATACCGGCACCGCGCACTCCCAGATTTAGTTCAAAAATCAGAAACATATCACCAAAAATATTGAGAATACCGCCGGATGCCAGCCCCAGCATGGCGAAAAAAGCTTTCCCTTCATAACGAAGAATGTTGTTCATCACACAGCTGGAAGCCATCGCCGGTGCGGAAATGAGAATCCATGTGCTGTACTCAAGCGCATAAGGCAAAATAGAATCTGTGCTTCCCAAAAGCCGCATAAATGGAACATGAAATAAAAGTCCTAATATTCCAATGCAACCTCCGGCTAAGAACGCTAAAAAGAAGCTGGTGGAAGCAAACACACGGGCACTCTCCACATCATGCGCCCCTAATTTCCGGCTGATATTGCTGCCCGCACCATGTCCAAACATGAATCCAAACGCATTGATTACTGCCATTAATGCAAATACCACTCCGGTCGCACTGCTGACACTCGTTCCAAGCTGGCTGACAAACAGAGTGTCTGCCATATTGTAAATGCTAGTTACCAGCATACTGATGGTGGTGGGAACCGCCAGCCGCAGTACCAGTTTCGGAACCGGCGTCTGCGTCATTTCTTCATATTGTTCCTGTGTGCTGTCTCGTTCCATACGTTTGTATCCTTTTCCTTTGCTGAAATCTATACGCTGAGATCTACGTTACCATAATGATAGTATTTTGTGAAAAATATGTTAAATACGTTCAATTTAAAATTTAAAAAATGTCCCCAAATAGTATGTAAATGCAACATTTCTTAAATGACGAAAAAACTATATAATACACTTAACATCTTTCCTAGCATGAGGAAGTCGTACTTTCTGTTAAGCGTACTATATAGTTTTCACGATTATTCAAACTTACTTATACATATCGTTTCCGGAACAATTTTTTGATTTCCGCAATCGGAGCATCTTTTTCAATCAACTCACGCATGATTTCCTCATCCGGGAGAATCTCCTGACACTTTTTCAGGACAAATTCTGCGTGCTGCGGCGGAACCGCACAGATACCGGAATCATCTGCGATAATCAAATCACCCGGATTAATTTGAATGCGGTTCAGGACAACCGGTCCATTGATCTCCATCGCTTCGATACGGCATTTTCCAGTCTTTGGTGTCACGCCACGGCACCAGGTAGGAACGCCATATTTTCGAATTTCACCCACATCGCGTACCGCGCCATCGATTACAACACCTTCCAGACCACGTGCTTTTGCAGATACGAAGGATTGTCCTCCCATGCTGCTCATATCGGTCATTCCACCGGCATCTCCGACCAGGACATCACCCGGCTCTGCCAGATAATTTACCTCTCTCGATGCCATTTTGATAAAATCATGGTCTATCAAACCCTGTGTAGTTGTTTTCTCAATCGGAATACTGCGAAGTGTCACTGCTGTTCCGACAATCATATGTCCCGGTTCAATCGGTTTTAAATAGCTTCCCGGAATCACTTTATTATATCCCAGTGCATCCAGAATATCGCTGACTGTACCGGTCAGATCGTCTTCCAGTGTCTTAAAACCATCTACGATTTCTTTTGGAACCCGTGGAAATTTGATTTTTTTGATATTTTCCTTATCAATGACTCCCCAGATTCTTCCAGCCGCTTTATATTCCTCATACTCCGCTTCTACCTTCGGATCCATCATAACTATTTCTCCTTTTCTTACTTCGCCCTACACGCTTCGATTTATTTGTAACGTGCTCTGAACAGTGGGCGAAGTTCGCTGATCGGTTTCTTCTCCTCGATTAACTGACGCATTCTTTCCTCAGATGCTGCAATCTTCTCTGCTTCCTCGATAACTGCCTCTGCCAGCTCTGCCGGTACAATGCAGACACCAGAATCATCTGCAACCATCAGATCGCCCGGCTCAACCAATTTGCCGCACAGGGTAATCGGTCCATTCATCTCTACGCACTCCATACGATACTTTCCGGTCACCTGGGTTGTACCGCAGCTGAATACCGGATATCCCATCTCACGGATGGAGCTTACATCACGGCAGCAGCCATTTACGATGTTTCCTGCAAATCCGCAGCTTTTACCAACAGTACAACTCTGTCCGCCCATATTGGATACTTCCAGGTTTCCGCCGAAGTCAGATACCAGAACATCGCCCGGCTCGCCGATATAATAAATATCACGGGTAGACATTGCAATGAAATCATGGTCATGTGCGCCCTGTGTCGGAGTCTTACGAACCGGAATATTTCGAATCGTAACAGCCGGTCCCACAATCTTGGAACCCGGGATGACCGGTTTTAAATAGGAAGTTGGGATAGCTCCGTCGATTCCATATCCATCCAGAATATCCGAAACGGTTGTGGACATATCTTCCAGTGCATAATAACGATCGATAATCTCTTTCTTAACACGCGGGAATTTAATCTTGGTAATTCTCTCTCTTGGAACCAGTCCCCAGATTCTTCCAGCTTTCTCATATTCTGCATAATCTGCATCTCTCTGCTCGCGAAGTTTTGCTACATCCTCATTGTAAGATTTTACCTGATCTAAATCCATTTTTGTTCTCCCTTCACTGGTTTTACCAGATTTATTTTTGTTTCGGTTATCTGTTCGCCATTAGAAAACCTTGTTCTCAATTTGTAATTAAACAATACTACACCAATCTTTTATTGTCAATCCATTTTTTCTATTTCGACACGTTTTGTCGTCATGCACAAATAATTTTTCACTTTTTGTACATTTTGTTTTCTATCTATGCTTTATTATTTCTTATTAAGAAACTATGTGTCATTGGACTTCTTTTTGTTTCTTGCAAAAAAATGCTGTCATGCAGCTTTCCCGCACAACAGCATTTTTTCTATCTCTTTATTTCGTTTCTTTTTTCTTCTCCGCTTTCCATTCTGTATAAAATGGATATGCAACGGAAATAACCATAAATATCATCAATACGACACAAATCGGTCTCGTAAACAAGGAACCTAAAACCAGTGATAATGAATTCTGATTTAGGGTCAATGCCTGAGAAAGTCCTTCTTCCGCAATCGGTCCTAAAATCAGTCCCAGTACAATCGGAACAACATTATACTGATATGCCCTCATAAAGAAGCCTGCTACGCCGAATACCAGCATTACGAAGACGTCGCCCACGTTTCCGCGGATTGCGTAGGATCCCATAATACTCAGCATCAAAACACAGACTGAAAGTATATTTTTCGGGGTCAATGTAACCAGCGCAAAATGTTTTGCACCAAACAGGCCAATCAGCATCATAATCACATTAGCAATAAAAAGTGCCGCAATAAATGGATATGTAATGCTTTTCTGGGTTGTAAAGAGCCCGTATCCTGGAATCAGTCCATGAACTGTCAGCGCACCCAACAGAATTGCCGTTGTCGCATTGCCCGGTACGCCCAGCGTCAGAGTTGGAATCAGGGTTCCGCCTGTTACCGCATTATTTGCAGATTCACAGCACGCCACGCCCTCTCTTGCTCCATTTCCGAAGTTTTCCTCCTTGGTAAACATTTTACCAACATTGTGTGCAACATAGGAAGCCACATCTCCGCCTGTACCCGGAATAATTCCGATAATAATTCCCAGAACTGCCGAACGGATATATGTAACCGGATACCGGACTAAATCAAGCAGCCGTACCCGCGCTGATTTGAACTGTGCAATCGATGATTTGTCCGCGATTTCAATCGGATTCTTCAGATTTCCCAGAACCTGAGAAACCGAAAACAGACCGATAACTGCTGGAATCATATTGATTCCACCCATTAAAAACGTCTGTCCAAAGGTAAAACGTGCCCGCCCCAGAACCGGATCCATGCCAATGCAAGCAACCAGAAGTCCCGCGCAGCCCATCATAAGACCCTTCAGAACATTTTTTACGGATAAAGATGCAATAATCGTAAGCCCGAACACCGCCATCATAAAGCGTTCCTGTGGACCAAACTCAAACGCAAATTTTGCCAGAGGCGGCGCTAGGAAAATAAGTGCAATCAGACTGATACAGCCGCCCCAGAAAGAGGCAACCGCTGCCTCTGTCAGTGCTTCGTGTGCCCGGCCAGACTGTGTCATCGGATAACCATCCATCGCTGTCGCAGCGGCCGCCGAGGTTCCCGGCGTATTGATAAGAATCGCCGAGATCGAGCCTCCAAACATAGAACCGCAGTACAGTGCGCCCAGAAAAACCAGACCTGCTGTCGGCTCTAATGTGTATGTAACCGGTATCAGCACCGCAATACCCATGGTCGGAGTAAAGCCTGGAAGTGCACCGATTACGATTCCAATTACCGTTCCCAAAAGTGCCAGCAGCAAATTGATCCCGGTAAATGCCATTCCAAAATATGTAAGAATATCTGCCATCTTCCGTCCTCCTATATCAATATGCCCTTCGGGAAGGTAATACCAAGTGCTGTAAACAGTGCGTACATTCCTACTGCAAAAATAACTGTTACAATCAAATCACGCACCACTGTTTTCGACGAAAGCGCCAGTTCAAATATCAGCCCCGTTGCCGCCATCACAATCACAGAGGAAGTTAAAAAGCCCAGAATACGGATGCATACAACCCAGATAATTAAAAGCGCCAATGCAATCCCCAGACGTTTTAACTGTGCGCCGGTGAACGGAAATAATTTCTCATCTTTTTCCGATTTCCATTTCATTCCTGATACCAGCGTTGACAAAAGGGAGAGGGCAATGCCAAGTTTCGCAATGATCCCCGGCCAATACGATGCATTTTCTCCCATCTGTACATCCAGATAAAGAAAGAAAAGGAAAAAAAGTGTCCAAAAAATACCAGAAACACAATTTTTTCGATTCATCGCGTCCTCCTATTTCTTAAAGCCAAGTTCTTCCAGAACCGGAATGATCGCTTCTTTTGACTGGCTGATCTCAGCCGCAAATGTTTCCGAATCTGCATAAGACAAGGTCAGGGACTGCTTTTTTGCTTCTGCAATTACCTCCGGATCCTCTAATACTTTCTTAACTGCCGCATCAAACGTCTCTACAATTTCCGGTGCTACATCCTTGCTGAAATAGAAGCCTGAATATGTATCTGTGCAATATCCTTTATATCCCAGTTCTTCTAAGGTTGGTATGTCGGCATATTCCGGATTATTGGATTTACTTCCAAGGTTGATAACCGGGCGCACATCGTCTCTTCCTAAAAGTTCGCTCTCATTTCCTGAATAAGAATCTACATGACCGCCCATAACAGCTGTGTAATTGTCAGCCGAACCGCCTGCAGACGGTACGCTCGTTGCATCTAACCCCTCGCCATGAAGAAAAACGCTAAATGCAAGCTGGGCAATTCCTCCGTTACCTGCATTTGCATACGAAAACTTGCCCGGATTTTCTTTGATAAAGTCAATCAGCTGCTCTGCATTTTCATACGGCGAATCGTTCTTTACAATTAAGTACATCGGAGCGCTGAACACTTCCGAAACCGGCTGTAAATCTTCCACCGTATATTCAGTCTCTCCCGCTGCTGGTTTGTAAAGAGTAGGTGTCGGCAGTGAAAACAGAACATTGTATCCATCTGCCTCCCGGCTTAAGAAATCAGTTGTTCCGATAACACCAGAAGCGCCACCATTATTTACTACTGCCATGGAAACTCCCAGTTCTTTCTCCAGATACGGAAGAATAAATCGGCACTGTGTATCGGTCGTACTGCCCGCGTTAAACGGTACAATTACCTGAATCGTTTTATTCGGATATCCATCTGCCTGCTGCGTGTTTCCCTCTCCTGCCGCTGCTGATTCTCCACTCTGTCCGCTGCAAGCGGTCAGGGATGCTACCATCAAAACTGCAGCTGCCGCGCAAATTACCTTTTTCATCTTACATTCTCCTTTGACCCTAAAACTTCACTAATCTGCTTGCTCCTTTACAAATTGATTTACATGAATCGTTTGGCGAACGTTCTCTAATAAAAAACCTTGTTTTCTATATAAGAAACACTATCACTAATGACGAAAAAAGTCAATACGAAAAATATATTTTTGAGTATTTTTATTCAATTTGTTTCTTATTTGAGTACATTATTGTATACTGTTTCCTATATGCTTCTATATTTTCTTTTTCTCTTTTTTTGTTTCTTTATTTCCACTATCTATTTCATAAGAGACGATTTCCTATAGAAGAACAAAAAAAATCCCCTGAGTCTGTTCAGGGGATAGAAAGCGGAGACGGAGGGATTCGAACCCTCGTGCCGGGATGAACCGACAAACGCATTTCGAGTGCGCCGCGTTACGGCCGCTTCGCTACGTCTCCAATTATACAGGTGCTTCTACTCGAAACACCTGTACTATTATACCCGATTTTTCCCTGTTTGTCATCTACTATTTTTGTTTTTATTCAGTATTTTTATTCAGAAATGCTTTCTCCCTGCGTCATCTGCTCCGACATTTCCTTCGCAATTTCCCGGATCAGGAAGATATAACGTTCCATCTTGACTGCATCCACCCGCATTTTAGGCGCGCCGATCGAAACCGCCGCCCAGACATTTCCAGATTCATCATAAATCGGTGCGCCGATTCCGATTGTTTCTGAATTCAGTTCTCCATCACTGATCGCATATCCCTGCTCACGTATTTTCGCGTATTCGTTCAAAAGTCCCTCTGGGGACAAGATTGTATTTTCTGTAAACGCTTTCATCGGTTCTTCCATCAAACGTTTGCGAATCACACTTTCTTCCTGATAAGCGCCCAGAATCTTGCCGGTTGCTCCTGCATATAAGGGACGTTCCTGTCCAACATTTCCCATAACACGAACAAGCTGCTGACTTTCTTCCCGGTAGATCAGAATTGCCTTTCCATTGATCAGCATACTGAATGAAGCATTTTCCCCTGTCATATCCCGGAGACGAACCAGATATGGTTTCACCATCTTTGATAAACCAATCTTGTCTTCATATGTACGTCCCAACACATAAACCGCCGGTCCCAATGTATATTTATGTTCCGGTGTCTGCGCTGCCAGTCCTGTTTTTACCAGTGATGCAAGCAATTTAAAGGTCCCACTCTTACTACAGCTGATCTGCTCGCCAAGCTCCGTCACACTATGTACATAAGGTGCCCGTCCCAATAATTTTAATAAAGTTGCCGTTTTTTCCGATGAATTCATAGGCTCCTCTCCCTTCGCTTCACAACCATTATACCTTTTTCCCTTCTAAAATCCGTCGAATAGTTGTCATTTCTTTCTATACTACGAAAAACCAGTCTCTTTGTCAACCTTTTAGAAACTCCAATTCCTATTTTAGAACACTTTTTTATTTTTATTCAAAATGTTTCCCTTATCCTTTTTAATTTCTTTCTGTGACCAAAAAAATACCAGTCACCTGAAATATGCGTCTTCATTCCAAAGAAACATTTCTCAAATAACTGGTATTTTTGATTTTATCTCTATTCTACCTGTTGAACGATTTTACTGATAATACGCATCAATTCCGTTCGCAATTCCCCCGGCAATCAATTCCTGATAATCATCCTGTGCCATCTTCTGGTCTTCTTCCGGGTTGCTCATAAAGCCCATCTCGACAATGGAAACCGGAATCTTACACCAGTTGATGCCGCTCATGCTGTCTGTCTCCTGCACACCGCGGTTCTTGAAGCCGGTTGCCGCGCAGACAGAGTCCGTGATCTTCTTGGAAAGAGAATAGCTTGCCGCGTGAAGCCCGCCGTTGTACGGGTTGGTCGCCGTCTGGCACATGGAGAGTGTTCCGTTGACTGTCGTGTTATCCAGCGAATTGCCATGAATCAGGACAAAAATGGAGGCGCCGCTCTTGTTGGCGATCTCCGCTCTCTCCGCATTGCTTAAGTTGACATCGTTGGACTCCCGGATCATGACGACCTGATAGCCTCTCTCTTCCAGAATCCGTTTTAACTTCTTCGAAACTGATAAAGTCAGCTCATATTCCGGCAGCTTCGTCGATACACCTTCGGTGCCGGAAGCCACCTTCGCCTTCATGGTCGAGGAGCCCGGTCCAACTGGTTCTTTGTCCGGATTGCCCTTTGCCTGATGTCCCGCGTCGATCGCTACGATACGTCCGTTGGACACCGGTGCACCCTGTGCATCCGCTTCTGCCCCCTGCGCTGTGACCGTCGCTTCCTCACTGCCCGGCTCGGTCGTCGTCAGGTATTCGGAACGGATAAAACAGCTCTTGTCCTTATAAAGCACCTCGCTCCAGCCGTCTCCGATACCGACGCGCTGCACGCTGTCGCCCTGATTCAGCTGTGTCACAATCTCATACTCCGTTCCACAGCCCGAACGCACGTTGAGCAGGTTCTCAGTCGCATACACTGTCTCATCGACACTCCGGAAGCCGCTCGCCGTCGTTTTGTCACTCTCCAGCTCGCTCTGGTCCGCAACCGCCGCTGCATCCGCCTCCTGAATGCCCTGTGCATCTTCCAGCTCCAGACTTCGCTTTGCCGCATTCGGCACCTGTTTCTTCGCTGTCTGTTCCGCCGGTTCTGTCTCAGCAGCCGCCATCTGCACCTGCTTCTGTGCCTGATTCGGAAGGGTAAATCCAGCATGGCTTACGCCAATGGAACCCGCCGTGACCACAATCGCGGTCACCGCCGCCCAGAAACGTTTCCGGTAATCCGGTGTGCCTGGCTTTCTTTTTCTGCTTTCTCCTCTTGCCATTTATAAAAAACTCCAATCTTACAGAAGATTCTAACCTCTCCATGATCCGCGCATTCACTGTTTCCAATCAATCGGATCGCAGCACAACTTTGATGCCGACAGAGATTTCTGCCCAATTAAAATCTTCTTTCATTTCTAAATTATTCGATCGTACCGCCGCCTACGACATATTCGCCGTCATAAAAAACGACTGCCTGTCCCGGCGTCGCCGCTCTCTGCGGCTCATCAAATACGCATTCCACCCGATCTTCGCCAATCTTGCGGATCGTACAGAGCGCCCCTTTGTGGCTGTAACGAATCTTCGCACTGACGCGCATCTCCTGATCGCCCAGATCCTCAATCGCCATCCAGTTGAGATTCCGGCAGGTCAGGCGGTTAGAAAAGACATCCTCATTTTCCCCGATCACAACCTCGTTCGTCTCCGGACGTATCTCCGTCACGAACACCGGATGACCGAGTGCCAGATTTAAGCCCTTTCTCTGTCCCACCGTATAATGGGTAATTCCTTTATGACGACCTAAAATATTGCCGTACTTATCTACAAAATTGCCTTCGTCAATCCGGCAATCACTATTTTCCTCGATAAATTTTGCATAATCGTTGTCCGGCACGAAACAGATCTCCTGGCTGTCCGGCTTGTGTGCCACCGGAAGTCCAATCTCCTCCGCCATCTCACGAATCTTGTCTTTCGTATATTCGCCGACCGGCATCAAAGTGTGTGCAAGCTGATGCTGGGTCAGGTTATAAAGCGCGTAGGTCTGATCTTTCGCCGCCGTCGCAGACTTGCAGATCGCATAGCGGCCATTCGGCAACTTTCTCACGCGCGCATAATGTCCCGTTGCAATATAATCAGCCCCAATTTCCAGACTTCTCTGCAAAAGGGACTCCCATTTTACATATCGGTTACAGGCAATACATGGATTCGGCGTGTGTCCGTCCAGATATTCCTGTACAAAGTAATCCATGACATTTTCTTTGAACTCTTTTTTGAAGTTCATCACGTAATACGGGATCTCAAGCCGTTCCGCAACCCGTCTGGCATCATCGACAGCGCTCAGACCACAGCAGCCGCCGTGCTCTTCCTGCTCTACATTCGTCTCATCCTGCCAGATCTGCATTGTGACGCCGATCACATCGTATCCTTGTTCTTTTAAAAGCCAGGCAGCCACGGAGGAGTCAACTCCTCCTGACATGCCGACTACTACTTTTTTCTTTTTCATCAATACTCTTCTTCGACGTCTTCCTCGCCGATATCCGTCTTCGGTTTTACGAGTCCTTTGATCTCAATGCCATTCTTCTGAGCATAATCCCAGAGAGCAGCGTGAATTGCCTCCTCTGCGAGCAGAGAACAGTGTACCTTAACTGGCGGAAGTCCGTCCAGTGCCTCCATAACGGCTTTGTTGGTAACTTCCATCGCTTCCTGGATGGTTTTTCCTTTTACCATCTCGGTCGCCATGCTGCTGGTCGCAACGGCTGCACCGCAGCCAAATGTTTTAAATTTTACATCCTGGATGATCTGGTTGTCATCGATATCCAGGTAAATACGCATAATATCGCCGCATTTTGCGTTGCCGACGGTACCCATACCGCTGGCATTTTCAATCTCGCCTACATTTCTCGGATGCTGGAAATGATCCATTACTTTCTCTGAATACATCGGGTGTTTCCTCTCTATATCTTCATTCACTGTGTACGTGTACAGTAACGGAATTTGCCGTGCTTTCGCCTTTAAATACGGCAAATTTCTGCTGCCACCACGTTATCCTACGGCACTTTCAGTTGCAAAAGTACCTATCTGTAGATGTTCATTTTGCTTAAAATGTCTAAATCTTACTGCTGCGGATGTTTCTTAATGTAATCCTCATACAGCGGAGACATAGAACGAAGACGTTCTACAATCTTCTTTAAGCAGTCTACCGTGAAATCAATCTGCTCCATGGTTGTCTCGGCTGACAGGGTCAGACGCAGGGAACCGTGTGCAATCTCATGCGGCAGTCCGATCGCCAGAAGTACATGGGACGGATCCAGGGATCCGGAGGTACATGCAGAACCGCTGGAACCACAGATGCCTTCCATGTCAAGCATGATCAGCATGGATTCACCCTCGATGAACTGGAATGCAAAGTTTGCATTGTTGGAAAGTCTCTGGGACGGATGTCCGTTGAGGCGTGCAAATGGAATTTCTTTTAATACACGCTCGATCAGGTGGTCACGCATCGCTTTTTCTTTTGCTGTGCGCTCTTCCATCGTCGCCATCGCAATCTCAACTGCCTTGCCGAATCCTACGATACCAGCCGTATTCTCGGTACCGCCGCGGCGTTTACGCTCCTGTGCGCCGCCGTGGATGAAGGAACGAGTCTTTAATCCGGTACGGATATAAAGGAAGCCGGTTCCCTTCGGTCCATTTAACTTGTGGGCGCTAGAACTGAGCATATCGATATGGCACTCATCTACATTGATCGGAACATGACAAAATGCCTGTACCGCATCGGTGTGGAATAAAATGCCGTGTTTCTTCGCAATCTCACCAATTTCCTTGATCGGCTCAATCGTACCGATCTCATTGTTTGCAAACATAACAGAGATGAGGATGGTGTCCGGACGGATCGCCTTCTCCAGCTCGTCTAATTTAACAACACCGAACTCATCTACATCCAGATAAGTAACCTCAAAACCTCTCTGCTCCAGGTACTCACAGGTGTGCAGAATCGCATGGTGCTCAATCTTGGTCGTGATAATGTGCTTGCCCTTTGCCTGATATGCCTCTGCTGTGGAAATCAGCGCCCAGTTATCAGACTCCGTGCCGCCGTAGGTAAAGTAAATCTCGTTGGACTTTGCGCCCAGCGCTTTCGCGATCGTCTCGCGAGCCTGTGCAATCGCTCTCTTCGGCTCTGCCGAAAATTCATAAACGGAAGACGGGTTGCCGTAATACTCCGTAAAATACGGGAGCATTGCCTCCACTACTTCCGGACGCGTTTTGGTTGTCGCCGCATTGTCCAGATAAATCAACTGTTTCATAACTAATAAATCCGCCTTTCTTCTTAGTGTATGCACGCCTGCCTTTATTGTGATTGTATCACACGGAATCTCACGGCAGGAACTCCCCGCCTGTAAACATTTGCTGCGTACATAGTTTGTAGCAATAAAGGTAAAAGCTTCATCTACGTTCTTTATTATTATATAGGAAAATTGAAAAAATACAAGCAAGAATGAGCGGGTTTTTGAAAAAACCTAGTTAAAAATGGGGTATATAATGTGCTCAAGCTATTCCACCTTACTTATCCAGACAATAAAAAACCGTCCAGCTAGGAGGGGTCAACTCCTGACTAAACGGTTTTTTATTAAATCTTTGCTCCACTTCTGCCTTGAAATCCGTTACCCAATCGGCAGCAATTCCGTGGAAACGCATGTTATCCTCCAAGAGGGAATCTTCGGATAACTGCTGTAGTGCTGTCATTGGCTTCTGACCGCACATGGAGGGTTGATGCAATAGGGTTTACATAAATAAAAAGAAATAAACTGGTAACGGATACCTGTCAATACTTATACATAAAAGGGATTGGTATAGAATCAGGTCGGTTCTTCACTTGACATATCGCTATTGTAATATTATTATATATTATTAGGATACTTCTAAGTGAAAACTCTTGTTTTTTCCTGATGGCTATAATATAACACGCATCAACTTGAAATACCATCCCCGGAACGAGAATATAAATATTGTTTTTTTACAATAATATAAGCATTTAAAAATAGTCCTATAAAGCAAAGGCTAATTAAGCTAAATGGAGGCGGAAAAATGTATATTAAAAACCCGGAGTATTTTATTACCACCGTCCGTGAGGGAAGCATTTCCAAAGCGGCTGAAAAATTATATCTGTCACAGCCATATTTAAGCCAGTGTATCGCACGAACCGAAAAGGAATTAGGTGTCAAGCTCTTCGATCGCAGCCATATGCCGCTCAAACTAACTGAGGCAGGAAAAATCTATATGCGTTATCTGGAAAGTGTCGGAGTCCTGACCGGGCAGTTTGAGGAACAGCTCGGCGAGCTGAAAACGGGACGCAGCCGTACTCTGAATGTCGGCATGACGCTGTGGCGCGGATCCGTCCTGCTGCCGGATATCCTGCCAAGCTACTCTGAAAGCCACCCGGATGTCCGCATCACCTTACGTGAACACCACACTGCCCAGCTTTCCAAGCTGTTACAGGAGGATCAGATCGATTTTGCCCTGATGAATATGCCGCTCAATCTGGATGATTTCGTCTATGACACCATCTTCAATGAGCGCCTCCTTCTGGTAGCCAGCAAGGACCATCCGGCTATCCGCGGTCTGGAAGCAGGCACTCCGGACCATCCGCTTCCAATCGACATGAAAAAGCTGCGCCGGGAACGCTTCATCCTGCTGCAGGAGGATCAGGTCATGGGACACGCCATGAAAAACCTCTTTGCCAAGATGAATATGGAACCAAAGGATGCCCTATACACCACCAGCAGTACGACTTCGGTCAACCTGGCGGCAAGAGGGTTCGGCATCACCTTCCTCCCGGAAGGCGGAATCCGCCACACTGCCCACGTGGAGCAGCTTGCATTCTTCACCGTAGACAATCCACCGTTCAGCGTGCCGCTGCTGCTTTTATATAAGAAGAACAGCATTATTTCACCACACGCGAAGGATTTTATCGATATGGTGAAGGAGTATTACCGGAATCTGGAGGAAAAGAAGATTAAGGCATAAGAATTTGCTCTTTCTCTGTGCATTCTGTTTCTACATATATTTTAGAATTTTTGCACAAAACGTACAAAATGGGACTTCAGCCCCTAATAGACACAGGCAGCCTAGACGATATCCGTCGAAGCTGCCTGTGTTTTATTTCATATTTTTCTATCATTTCTTGGTCGAATTTATTTAACATTTGAAGAATTTTTATTCTACTATTCTTCCTTATCCAGATTCCGACCATTCACTCGGTCTTTCAATTCGTAAAGCAAATTTTTTAAGTAACTTTTACTTACGAATCTTCTCCACAAATTCCTTCAGTCTCTTGCATCCCTCAACAACATTCTCATAGCTGTTTGCAAAGGACATACGGATATAGTGGTCGCCTTCGCTTCCGAATACATCGCCCGGTACCATTGCTACCTTGGCATTTTCAAGAAGCAGCGGAGCAAATTCCTGGCCGCTCATGCCAAGCTTTTCGATGTTGATGAAGATGTAGAATGCACCCTTCGGGCAACGGCAGCTCAGTCCGTCGATCTCGTTGATTGCTTTAACTGCATAGTCGCGGCGTCTCTGATACTCTTTTACCATGTCTGCTACTTCGTTCTTCTCTTCTTTCAGCGCTACGACGCCGGCTTTCTGTACGAAGGAACTTGCACAGGTAACCACGTGCTGATGCAGCTTATTGACAGTCTTGACAATCTCTTCGCTGCAGGCTGCGTAGCCGAGACGCCAGCCGGTCATGGAGTATGCTTTGGAGAAGCCGTTTAATGTGATGGTTCTCTCCTTCATGCCCGGAAGAGAGGCGATGCTGATGTGTTTTGCATCATCGTATAACAGTCTCTCATATACCTCATCTGATATAATCATGATATCGTTCTTCACAGCAATCTCTGCCAGTTCTTTCAGCACATCCTCTGCCAGCACACCGCCGGTCGGATTGCTCGGAGTGATAAGAACGAGTGCCTTGGTCCGTGGGGTAACCTTTGCACGAATCTCATCCAGATCAATCTGGTAATCATTCTCCTCTTTCAATGTATAGGTAATCGGAACCGCGCCCAGAAGCTTCGGAACATTTAAGTAGTTTAACCAGCCCGGATTCGGAACCAGAACCTCATCGCCCTCGTCGAGAATTGCTGCCATGACATCAAAAACTGCCTCGGAAAGACCTACACTGACGATGATCTCAGTCGGTTTGTACTCTACATTGTTCTGCGTCTTTAATTTCCAGGCAATCGCCTCCCGCAGCTCCATGGTACCAAAGTTGGAAGTATAGAATACATCGCCTTTTTTGATATCCTCGATGCAGGCATTCTTGATGTATTCCGGTGTATCGAAATCCGGACGCCCTAACTCAAAGTGAATGACCGTCTCTCCTGCGCGCTCCATTGCCAGCGCCTTTTCGTTTACTTTACGGATTCCAGACGGAACCAGTTCATCCATTCTTTTTGCGAATAATTTATCCATAATAAAATCTCCTTTTCATTCTGCATATACTCTCAGATTCTCATTGGTCCGCATCTGCTGACACTTTTCCAAGAATATTTTATTTTTCCTGGTAGCCGGCCGGAATTCCGTTTTTCTGTTCTCCAGCCCTTACGCTGCCTTCGTCTCGGTTTCCGCACCAGTTCCCAGCGTATGCATCATGCCCTCGCTGCGTGCTACTACCATGGTAGTTACCACATCACCGGTTACGTTAAAGGTTGTATTTGCCATATCAATCAGTCGGAAGATACCGGCAATCAGACCTACAATCTCCAGCGGAAGTCCCATGTTCGTCAGAAGAATCGTGGTCATGATGATCGCGCCTCCCGGAACACCCGGACAGCCCATAGCTACTAATACAGTAGAAATAATAATGTTTACCAATGCGGACGGTGTCAGGTTCATTCCATAAATCTGTGCCGTCATTACGATAGCTGCTGCATAGTAGATACATCCACCATTCATGTTGATGGTTGCGCCAAGCGGCAGGGAGAACGATGATAACTCGGAAGATACGCCAAACTCATCATTCGTAACAGAGGTTGTGATCGGAAGAGAACCGCTGCTGCTGGTGGTGCTGGCCGTTACAACCCATACTTTCCAGATACCCTGCAGCCATTTCTTTACCGGGAACTTTGCCAGAAGCGCTACCATCGGAATATACATCAGTAAAACAAGGATTACATCGGAAGCATAAACCGTGAGAATCAGCTTTCCGAGCGGTCCAAAGATTTTCAGACCATATGCACCAACTGAATCTGCTAACAGTGCACATACACCAATCGGAGAAAACTCCATAACAATAGCTGTGATTTTATACATTGCATTGGCACAGCTCTGTACACCTGCTAAAAGGCGTTCCCCCTCTTTTCCCATCATGATAAGTGCTACGCCTAAGAATACCGAAAATACGATAATCTGCAGCATATTTGTGTTGGTAAAAGAAGTGAAAATGTTGGATGGGAACATATCGATTAACGTATCAATGATACTCGGCATCGCCTGCGCCTCATAATCAGTCGATTGTGATAACGCGGTTAAATCAAATCCTTTTCCTGGATTGATGATGTTTGCCATGATAAGCCCTAATCCTACACAGAGTGCAGATGTCAGCGCATACAGTCCAACCACCTTCACGCCAATGTTCCGAAGCTTTTTCAAGTCTCCTAAGCTCGCGACTCCCGCTGTGATGGAAAAGAATACCATCGGAACGACAATCATTTTAATCATATTTAAAAAGATGGTTCCCAGAGGTTTTACAATGGTTGCTTTTTCTCCAAATACGAGTCCGATGACAATACCAAGGCCAAAACCGATGAACGTCTTTGTCGCCAAGCTCAATTTCTTTTTTTCTTTCATGAATATTCCCCTTCTTATGCAATACCCTCACTTACTGTTCACACATATGTGACCACCATGTTGTTTCACAGCACTTTCTATTTCAAAAGTGCCTGCTTTAAACAACCTCCTCTATGCTATATTCTCTCCCAGATTTCATTTCCCCAAATGTCCTCCGGGAGAGAGGTATCTGCAGTTCCGGGTAAATTTCCCAATTCACCTGCAAAACATGCCTTCCGTGAACTCTTCCGGATGTCCTGCATTCCGGAAATGCATCTTTGCCATGTTTTGCAATTAGTATGCTCTTGTCATCGCACCGTCTAACAGGATGGTCTGACCAGATACGTATGTATTCGCCTCGGAGCACAGCCATGTAGCCAGACGTCCGTATTCATCGATGGTGCCGTAGCGTCCCATCGGGAACTTCTTCAGGTCTTCCTTCTCGTAATCTGCTACGCTGATGCCAGCCTTGTCTGCACGCATCTTGTTCAGATTCTCAATTCTTGCGGTGCCGATACGACCTGGTCCAATGACATTGACTAAGATATTGTCTTTGCCGACCTCACTCGCCAGGGTCTTGCTCATGCCGACAACGCCCATTCTCATGGTATTGGAAAGAATCAGGTTGTCCAGGCAGTCCTTAACGGAAGAAGAAGTTGAGTTTACGATACGGCCGCCGCCGAGACGTTTCATGGACGGGAGTACCGCACGGATGGTTCTTACGTAGGAGAGCAGGCACATCTCAAAAGCGCCCTCCCATGCCGCATCATCAAAGCTTACGAACGGTCCCGGCTTCGGACCCGGACACATATTTACGAGTGCGTAGATATCGCCCAGTGTTTCAACGGTGTGTTTTACAAGTGCCTCGATGTCCTCCGCCTTGTTAACATCGCAGAGGAAGGTCTCCGGACGGTTTCCGGTTTCTTTCTCAATCTCAGCCTGTGCTTCCAGAAGCTGATCTTTAAACGGTTCTGCGGTACAAATCATAACCTTTGCACCTTCTCTTGCCATCTCGGTTGCAATTCCCTTGCCAAGTCCGGCTGCTGATGCCATACAGAGAACTACCTTGTCTTTTAATCCTAAATCCATACTGTTACCTCCTGTAAAATGAATATATAAAATGATTTGAATGTTCTGTTTGAATTTTTTATTTTCCTACACTTCCTTTTCCGGATGTTTTTTTAAGTCAACAACCGGGTTTACAAGTGGTGTCATCTCGAATCCGTCCGGTCCGGTGATACGGCACTCTGCTACATCGCCATCCTGGATGTGGAACGCTCTCGGTGTTCCGGTGGAAAGGATGTCTCCGGCGTACCAGCCCTGGATGCTGCTGTGCAGGGATACCAGACGCGGCGGTCTGTGGGTCATGTTTGCTACTACGTTTTCTGCATGAACTTCACCGTTGTGAACACTCTGGACCAGAAGTTCATTGACATCCGGTACCTCATCCGGGGTTACAAGCTCCGGACCGAAGGAGAAGAAGGTCGGGAAGTTCTTTACGATGGTTAAATATCTCGGGTTGCCGCTTACATAATCATTTCCCTTTAAGATGGATTCCTCAGTCATATCAAGGATGGTGGTGTAACCGACGATGGCATCCTGCCAGTTTTCTTCGGATATATCTCTGCAATCCTTGCCCATGATGATTCCAAGCTCTGCCTCTGCGGTGGTTTTCTGTGCTTCTTTCAACTTCGGAAGCAGGATTTCATCGTCCGGACCAATCAGGGTGTCTGCCTGTTTGAAGAAGCTTCCCGGAAATCCCTTCGGAGCTGCAGAACCGATGTCTCCGGCATGGTCTACATAGTTAAGGCCGATACCAAAGATACGTTTCGGGTTGCGGTAGAGCGGTCCGTATACAACTTTCTCGCTCGGAACCAGTCCCGGAATACTTTCCAGCTCTTCCTTGCCGCCTGCGTTATACCATTTTGTCAGTCCCGGAATCTGCTGCTTCTGGATGAGACTCATGACATCCTCGGCCCATGCAGTTCCCTTTGCTGCATTCAGTGCCTCAATCGGAAGCACTCCATTCTTTAAGACGATACCGGCTTTTTCTGTTCCGTTCACTTTGATAGTTGCAAATCTCATATGGTTTCCTCCTTTATCTGTCAGAGATTGCTTCTTCAGAAGTTCTATTTGTCTGTTTCTTTTCATTTTGTTTCAGCGTCTGAAACCCAACCTCTTGAAGCTCTCTGTTTCTTTCTGACATTACTTTACCATTCCCACCAAAAATGTTCCAACTCTCTTTCGAATATGGACGTATAGGTAAATGGTTATGGACCATAACGTGTCTAAAATGATACTTGACCTTCCCTAATAAGCGAAAATACGCCTGGATACAGGCTTTCCTTGTGGTTGGAGGAAGTGGAAATGCCTGTTCCAGACGTATGATTTTAAATATATATAATCGTTTTATTAGGCCAGTTTACAAGGAACTACACGCAGACCACGAAACGGGGGCTGCTGACAACAAATAAAGGCTGAGTATCAAGCACCGGGAAAGTGCGAGATATTCAGCCTGTTTTGTTGTCCGGGGTTTCCAAAGGGGCTTGCCCCTTGGCACACGACTTTGCTTGCAAAGTGTAGTGTGTTATACGCTCTGTCGGCGTTGCTGCGAAAATAAGGTTGCCGCCGGGGAGGGCAAAGGCGTTTGAAGCAGCAGGAAAACAGGGTTGTGATTGCGTGACGTGGAGCCGCAAGCGCAGGACTGGTTTCATCAGCAGACAGGGCGTATATGAAAGTCCCCGTTCCTCGTTCTACACCGAACTTGTGGACACACTCCCGTAAAAACTGAAATTTTAGACTATTTGTAAATAAACCTTTATATTATCCCAAGTGAAATTTTTAATTCTAATATGCGTAAAACAGATTCATCGATTCGTTCCTCTGTAATTTCTCCCTGTTTGACTGCTTCAAGTATGGCTGGAATTTGCACCTCAAAATCTGTGCAGCATAACATATCATTTCCTGCCTTCACAGCTTGAACTGCAATTTTTGTGTCTTCTGCAAAATTGCGCACACCATCCATAGCTAAGTCATCTGTAATAATAACTCCAGTAAATTTTAATTCTTCCCGCAGGATTTTGTGTACCTGTGAAGACAGCGAAGCAGGGGTTTGACTATCCATGCAGGATACCACATTATGAGAAACTAATACCATATTGGCTCCAGAATCAATTCCTGCTTGAAACGGCAAGAAATCTGAGTTCAAAAATGTTTCATAGGTGCGATTATCATAAGCAATACCTGTATGTGTATCCACATTATTTCCGTACCCGGGGAAATGCTTTAGGACGCTCCCCATACCTTCTTGAAACATGGTTTGCACAACTAAGTGGACATAAGCGGCAGTTTGCTCTGCGTTCTGTCCAAAACTCCGGTCATAAATAAAATCCTCTGGATTTTGCGAAACATCGCAGATTGGGGCAAAGTTCAAATTAATCCCCAAACTATTCAATAATTCACATTTTTCTTGTGTGTCACTTTGAATCAAATCAAAGCCACCTTCAGCATAGAGTTCTTGAGGGGACCAGAAAGGCACAGCTCGCAAATTAGGGTTTGTGCTAACACGGTTGACAGTGCCTCCTTCTTCATCTACTCCGATAAACATGGGGATTTTTGCTGCACTTTGGTAACTTTGAATATTCTGGATAATTTCATCTCTTGTTTTTCCAGAAAAGTCTCGGCTAAAAAGAATATAACCTCCAAGATTATACTCCTTTACCTTCTGTACGCTATTTATTTCGGGACAGCGTGCAATAAACATCTGTCCAACTTTTTCTTCCAGCGTCATTGCATTTAGAATTTCTTGTGCTTTCTGTGTCACGGAAGCAGAAGGGGGACTTGGCTCTGTTTCACCAGTTGTTGGTTCAGGATTTTCGGTATTCAAACTGGAATCCGTAACCGTAATGGAAAGTAATTCAACCTCTTGTACAGATGCATTCAAATCCAATTTGCCATGATATGAAACTGTCACTGGATTCCCAATCACTATTCCTGTCTCACCAGTTGAAATATTTACACCTTCTGTTCCAAAATAATATTCACGATTATCCTCACCTTGAACAGTTAGAGTATTCATTGTTGCATCTTTTACAGTTCCTCGAAGCTCTTGTGCAGGTTCAGTTGTACTTGAATTTCCAATAATTTCTATTGTTGCCTCAGACGAGTTTTCCAACAAAATATTATTTACTTTATGCAAACTGGCTATCGCAATGCCTGCACATACAAGAAGCAAGATAATCACACTAAAAATAAGCACTTTATTCCTTTTTTCTTTTTTTACCCGTCTCATGTAATCCTCCTGATTGTTTTATAAAACTACATATATTTTTCTGCAATTATTTTCCTACCTGCTCCATCATCCTCTTTGCCAACTGCCGGAACTGTTCCGCCGTTTCCTCGTCCATCGGAAGAAACTTCCCAATCTGTCCGGCAATCATAGCAGTTACATCGTCCATAGAAAGCAGCTCCTGCTGGTGGTCTTTCATGGTTTCCTGCATGGTTTGGAACATAGCGGTGGTCACAGCTTCTCCTGGCTGTTCTCTGTTGTCCATATCTTTCTTAATATCTCGCAGGATAGCAAGAAATACATTCTTGATTTTTTCAATTTCCGCTTCATGTTCTCCCATCTTCTGTGCGTTCAGAAGTTGCAAATCCTGTTTTGCTTCTGCCCGATGTTCCGGGTGTTCTTTCATCAGATCGGACAAGGAAGCCGTTTCCAGTTCAATCAGCTGATTTCGTGCCATGATACCCTTTGCCGCTGTGTCTTGAAAATAAATCCGTATCAAATCCATCAGTTTCGGGAAGTTCCTGTGTTCCAACAGACGGTTAAGGATTTGCACATCGACTGTACCTGCCACAAGCCCTCTCACAGCTCCCTCGGACAATCCTAATTCAGAAATATCATAACTTTTACGGACACTCAAGGTGGACAAGCCTAATATGTAGTCCGTTGATACCTTAAATTCCTTTGCCACGCCTATGAGAATATCGCTGCTGACCGTCTTTGTTTCCCCACTGACAATGCGGCTCAACTGGGAAGCAGATACGCCTATCTTCTCCGCAAGTTGCTTTTGAGAAATATGATTGCCGTTGCACAAATCAGAAATCCTTTGTCCGGGTGTTCCGGGTAAAGCCATACACAGCACCTCCTTTTCCTATTTCCCATTATACAAGAAAATTGCAGAACTGCAATTTTGAAATTGAATATTGCCCTAAAATGCAATTCTCGCAAGATTCCGGGAATTGCATTTTTTTCGTGTAGACTTAGGGTAGTTCATCGATGAACTGCACCTTGAAAAATGAATGACCATCCGAAAAGGAATACCCCGGCAGGGGAAGCACCGCAACGAGCCACTTCGGGACAAAATGTCCCGAAGTCCGGGGAGCGTGCCAACGCTGGAACACGCCGCAGGAATGGGGCAGGAAGCCTTTTCGGGGAGAACGGCAAAGGAAAAATGGAGGGAACACATGAGAGAGAACCCATATAAACAACTGCCGCCCATAGAGCGCAAGCCGGACGGCTCCCTTTACCGCATGACACCGACACAGAGGAAACAGGCAAACGCCCTGATCCGCCGGGAGTGCTGCTGTTATGAGGACGGGAACTGTATGTTCCTTGACGATGGAGACATCCACGCCTGCCCCCAGACCATTTCTTTCTCGGTCTGCTGCAAGTGGTTCCGCTGGTCGGTCTTGCCGCAAATCGGAACGCTGGAAGCGGAGGTTTTCCGGGATAAGGAGCTAAAACGCTGTGCGGTCTGCGGCAGAGTGTTCGTCCCAAAGTCCAACCGGGCGAAATACTGTCCCGACTGCGCCGCCAGAGTTCACAGGCGGCAGAAAACAGAAAGTGAACGGAAAAGGAGGTCTTGTGTGGACAGTTAGGGGCTGAAAAGTCCTTGATTTACAAGGCTTTACAAGCACAGAACAGGGGTAGGCAATAGAAACTACCGTCTGCCCCCGGAAACAGGCTTCTAACCGTCCACAAAACACGATATGACAAACACCATTTATATCCATCAGCCGGAAAAGGTGGTCAGCTTTATCCGGCTTCCCAATTTCCTCTTTGAAGCCCCCACATTCACACCCCTGTCCAACGAAGCAAAGGTACTGTACGCCTTTATCCTGCGCCGGACAGACCTGTCCCGGAAAAACGGCTGGGCGGACGAATATGGGCGCATTTACCTCTACTATCCCATCAATGAGGTAGTGGAACTGCTCCACTGCGGGTGGCAGAAGGCGGTCAACACCCTGAGGGAGCTGCAATATGCCGGACTGGTGGAGATCCAGAAGCAGGGCTGTGGAAAACCCAACCGCATTTACCCCAAATCCTATGAAGCGGTTCCAAACACCGACTTCAAGAAATCCGGTTATGGTACGCCGGAGGACTGAAAACCGCACTCCACAAGTACGATAATCAATCCTCTTGAAGTACGAAAACCGGACGGTATATAGAAATACAGAGATTAAAACGATTTTATTTATATCTTATCCATTCCTATCCTATCTGAGATATTTTCTGCGGGATTTTCCTGTGGAAAAGTCCCGGAAAAGAACGGAATAGGGAAAGGAGTTTCATGGCACAACACGCAATCTTGCGATTTGAAGAACACAAAGGCAATCCGGCAAGACCGCTGGAAGCCCATCACGAACGGCAAAAGGAACAGTACGCCAGCAATCCCGACATTGACACAAGCCGGAGTAAATACAACTTCCATATCGTCAAGCCGGAGAGCCGCTATTACCATTTCATTCAGAGCCGCATTGAACAAGCCGGATGCCGCACCCGCAAGGATAGCACACGCTTTGTCGATACGCTGATAACCGCCAGCCCGGAGTTTTTCAAGAAAAAATCCCCAAAGGAGATACAGGCGTTTTTCCAGAGGGCGGCTGATTTCTTAATCGGGCGGGTAGGGAAAGAAAATATCGTGTCGGCGGTGGTACACATGGACGAGAAAACGCCCCACCTGCATTTGGTCTTTGTCCCGTTGACAGAGGACAACCGCCTGTGTGCAAAGGAGATTATTGGGAATAGAGCCAACCTCACAAAATGGCAGGACGATTTTCACGCCTATATGGTGGAGAAATATCCCGACTTGGAGCGTGGGGAAAGTGCCAGCAAGACAGGCAGGAAGCATATCCCCACCCGTTTGTTTAAGCAGGCGGTCAATCTCTCCAAACAGGCAAGAGCCATTGAAGCCACGCTGGACGGTATTACCCCGTTCAATGCCGGAAAGAAGAAAGAGGAAGCCCTCTCCCTGCTGAAAAAGTGGTTTCCGCAGATGGAGAACTTCTTCGGACAGTTCAAAAAATACAAGGTCACGATAAACGACCTTTTGGCAGAAAATGAACAGTTGGAAGCCAGAGCCAAAGCCAGCGAAAAAGGCAAGATGAAAGATACGATGGAACGGGCAAAGCTGGAAAGCGAGCTGAAAGACATTCAGCGGCTGGTAGACCGTATCCCGCCGGAGGTGCTGGCAGAACTGAAACGGCAGCAGCGGCACACAAGGGAACGGTGATCGATGACAGAAAACATTTCACGCCGCGGTATGACGGCACTACACTTTGAAAATTAAATACGGAGGTACTATGGAGCATATCAGATACAAGAAAGAAACCGAAGTCGTGACTTTTCAGAGAAAGGAAATCACGCTGGAAAATCTCTCCCCGGTGTTCACGCCGGAGCAGGAAGCGGCAAAACGCCGGGAGCTGGAACAGCAGCTTTATGAGGTGTTCCGCAAGTATGCCGACAAACGGCAGAGTGAGGAAGCCGGGGCATAAGGTTTTCCAAAGCCATCGTTGATTTGCGGGGCTGCTGACGGTATAATAAAGGTGTCAGCAGCTCCGTTTCTTTTTTAAGAAAAGGAGCGACAATATGAATAATCGAATAGACGCAATCTATGCAAGACAATCGGTAGACAAAAAGGACAGCATTTCCATTGAAAGCCAAATTGAATTTTGCAAATACGAGTCGAAAGGCGGTAACTGCAAGGAATACACAGACAAAGGGTACAGCGGCAAGAATACAGACCGTCCGAAGTTTCAAGAACTGGTGCGGGACATCAAGCGGGGCTTAATTGCAAAGGTCGTGGTTTACAAGCTCGACCGTATCAGCCGTTCCATTCTGGACTTTGCCAACATGATGGAGCTGTTCCAGCAGTACAATGTAGAGTTTGTGTTCTCTACGGAAAAGTTTGATACCTCCACCCCGATGGGGCGGGCGATGTTAAATATCTGTATCGTGTTCGCCCAGCTTGAGAGGGAAACCATACAGAAGCGAGTAACGGACGCTTACTATTCCCGCAGCCAGCGAGGTTTCAAGATGGGTGGGAAAGCCCCTTACGGCTTCCATACAGAGCCGATTAAGATGGACGGTATCAATACAAAAAAGCTGGTGGTAAATCCAGACGAAGCGGCAAATATCCGGCTGATGTTTGAGATGTATGCTCAGCCCACAACCTCCTACGGGGACATTACCCGGTACTTTGCCGAACAGGGGATTTTGTTCCATGGCAAAGATCTGATACGCCCCACGCTGGCGCAGATGTTACGCAATCCTGTCTATGTGCAGGCAGACCTTGATGTGTATGAGTTTTTCAAAAGTCAAGGGACGGTCATTGTCAATGACGCTGCCGATTTTACTGGCATGAACGGCTGCTATCTGTATCAAGGGCGGGATGTGAAGCCCAGCAAAAAGAACGACTTGAAAGACCAAATGCTGGTACTGGCTCCCCATGAGGGCATTGTCCCCTCTTACATCTGGCTGACCTGCCGCAAGAAGCTGATGAACAACATGAAAATCCAGTCTGCCCGGAAAGCCACCCATACATGGCTGGCGGGAAAAATCAAGTGCGGGAACTGAGGGTATGCCCTTATGAGTATCTTCAATTCCTCCGGCAAGCAATACCTTCGCTGTACGAAACGGCTGGACAATAAAAGCTGTGCCGGGTGCGGGAAAATCATCACTTCGGAGCTGGAAGCGGTTGTTTATCAGCAGATGGTAAAGAAACTGGCAAGCTACAAGACTCTGACAGGCAGAAAGAAAGCGGCAAAGGCAAACCAGAAAATTGCAGCACTGCAAGTGGAGCTTGCCCATGTGGACAGCGAGATTGAAAAGCTGGTGGACAGTCTGACGGGTGCAACCCCCGTCAGATACCTACCCTGTGTAGTCCCTTGTAAACTGTACTTTATGGCTTTTATAAGTTAATCATTCTAGTAGTATGTTTGATGTCCATAGGAGAATCCTTATGCCTGTCCATGGCACTGAGAATTTGAACACTTATTTTAATATGTAGCCTTGAAAAACGGCACCAGTGCAATCGCTTTCGCACAGTCATGGGAATAGCCGCCGCCCAGGCTCTGCATCCGAGTTTCTATTTTTTCAGCTATGGGATATACTCCAGTATTTTATCTGGTTAAAAATCCGAGTTATTTTTAAATATGGCACTATAAGCAATTTCCTATCAGTATTTTGTGAAATTTTAAACTATTTTTTAGCCAGTAGAATGTATTTGATAAAATCATCTACTGTTGCCCCCACGCCCGGATAGCGCTTCATCGACAAAAGGATTGCACGCTTTGCCAGCGGATCGCCAATCTTGTAATAACAGAGTTTTTCCGTTTTCTCTGTGTATTTCAGCAGTGCATCCCTAAAAAAGATGATACCGGACTGTCCGCTCCGCGCCACATTATAGGCAGTCTGAAGCTGATCAAAATACATAATCACCTTCGGCTCGAAACCAGCGTGGGCGCAGATATCCATACTCCTTTTATAAGAATCCTGATTCTTTTTCAGCATCAGAAATGGTTCTTTCGAGACTTTGGAAAGGTCCACCGCACGCACCGCTTCATCCAGAAAACTCCGCTCCAGGATTGATTCCCTGGAGATCTGAAACTCTTTCAGCTTCTCATTCACAGCAAAGGAAGCAGGAACCGCCATAATCATATACTCATACCCCAGCGTCACACTCTCAAACATCTCCGGGTCGAGTGCCTCGACATCCATCGTGATATCAAACTGCCCGGTTCTAAGCCCAGCATCCATCCCTGAAATATCCGTCTCCGTCACGTTGATCCGGCACTTTGGATTCAGTCTGCAATAGCCCCGGATCACCTCCGGAAGAAAATACGCACAGAAATATCCGGAGCTTCCGATGTTAATCACACCGGAACGGATACCCGCCAGCTCTGCAAAATGCTGCTCCATCTCATTGCTGAGCTCGTATATCTTCCGCGTTTTTTCCAGATAATACTGCCCCGCCGGGGTCAGTGCCACCGGGTTCACATTACGGTCAAAGAGAGCGATTCCATATAACTGCTTCTCTATCTTCTTGATCGCGCCGCTGAGGGCTGGCTGGGAAATATAGAGTTTCTGGGCTGCTTTTGAAAAACTTCCTTCCTTCGCAATTTCCATCACGTATTCATACTCTCGCTTACTGAACATACTCCCATCCCTCCATTGTATCTTTACGTACTACTTTATCTTTTGTCCGGTTATATGTTTAAGCCACTCTCCGAAAAAAAGTAAAAATATTTTTTATGCCATTATAACGAGTTCTTTTTATCACGTCAATTCTGTAATGTATACTAATTTTACACAATTTTCAGTCTCTAAACAACAATCCGAGCATTTTTCACTCTTGCTTTATGAGGCGTTCTTTCCTATAAAACAACGAAAAAGACGCTATGCTGAAGCCTCATTACTTCGTACACAGCGTCTTTTTATCCAGAATTTTATTAAAATCTAAAATTTGAATTATTCAGCCTGCTCAGACTCTTTCTTTGCGTTCAGGTACTCCTGGATGTTTGCCATAACCTCGTCTGCGTTCAGACCATGTACCATGCAGGCCTCCTCCAGAGACTCACCGATCGAAGACGGACAGCCAACACAGTGCATACCTGCCTCCATCAGAACATATGCAATACCCATATCATACTGAAGCATCTCGCCCATCGTGGTTGCTTTTGTGATTTCCATGATAAATTTTCCTTTCTATTCATACTTGCAGTCTCTTACGCAGCTTTGCGGTTTTCACCGCCGCTGCAAAAACACCGCGATTATTCTTATGCTTTCTTATATTAACACGAATCGCGCGGTTTTACTATCTTTTTTTGTGAAACATAGAAAATGTTACGATTCACTGGAAAAATTTTTCTGAGCTGAAAATTTTGTACAATCCGGCAGCAGCATTGCTCTTCTCTTGCATCCTCTTCTTATTTCTCTTATAATTACCATGATTGTTCTATGTTTTCCTGTATTGAGAATACGATAGTCACTGGCTCCGTTTTTCTGCCTGTGTCGGAAAACATTTTGATTTTTATACATTAAGGAGTTTTATAAAATGGATCCCTTTTCCATGTTAGAATTACTATTATCCGAAAACCAGTTCGAACTTATTCTCCCGGAAACCGGCACTTCTGCTCCCGACACGATCCGCCTGGTTTACCTGATGAATGATGCAGTCGAAAGTTTCCTCCTCTTCCATAACGTCCGCCTGACCGGTACCTACGATCCGGCATACGAGGGCGAACTCGATGCCCTCTTAACCCAGGATGAAAACGAACGCTATGCCCTGATCGTCCATCAGGGAGACTCGGTTGTCACACTCTTTTTCGAAGATCTGACTCTCGAAAATCACTACTATGACTACAGTCAGATCGGGCACTTCTGGATGAAAGGCTACGAATACCTCCGCCAGCTCGAATACCGCATCGCCATCCTGCGCGACAAACTCGACTATCTGGGGGAAAACTCCTGCAACGCAAACGAGCAGGAGCTTGCCTCCCTCGCGGAATTTCCCCCACTGAACGTCTGCTGCTACCCGGCGGTCCCGGAAAAATACCGCGTCATCCGTGAAAATCCCTGGCATCTCACCGAAGACGCTTCGCGCGTCTTCCAGTCCATCGCCGTCGAAGCCGGTGATCCAAAACTGCTACATCGCCTGAAGGACTATGAGCAGCACCCCACCAAGCGCCGCGCCCGTCAGATTGCCCGCCTCCTGCACCGGAACGCCCATGCCAAGACAGTCGATCTCCTGACCCGAAAGCTTCAAAAAGCCTCTTCCGCCTACCCGTCCCGCACCTTCGGAAAAGCCCAGCAGACCCGTCACCTGGCTCTCGAACTTCTTGCCAAAAAAAGACAGAAAGAGCTTGAAAAGCGCGGCATCCGCTCCGAACTGCTGCGTGAAGAACCCTTTACGACAGCGCAGGATTCGATTGAATTTAAGATGCATTTAATGATATGGGAGAAAGGAATTTTGAACCGTAAGGCGCGGATTGAAACCTGGGAGGAGCCGTAGTGGGACGTGAAAAACCTGAGAGCGGCAGCACTGGAAGCCGTTCTCAGGTTTTCACCTTGTTTTTAAGAAAATGATGGTTGGAATAAAATAATTTATTGCAACAGATCCTGCCGGTTGCAGTACTCTGTATGCAGCAGCTTATGTGACAGCTCCCCGCACGGTTCTCCCAGATACGTCTCATAAATTTTCTGGATCGCCGGGTTCTTGTGCGACTGTCTGACCGGAAGCTCTGCCTCTGCCTCATAGATGGCTTTCTTCCGCTTCTCCATGATCGACCATGTCTTAGGCGGATTTCCACCGCCGCCGATGCAGCCGCCCGGACATGCCATGATCTCGATAAACTGATAATCGGCGGTTCCGTTTTTTACCTTTTCCAGCAAAACTTTCGCATTTTTAATGCCATGTGCCACCGCTACCTTGATGACTCTGCCGTTCAAATCAACCTGTGATTCCTTGATTCCCTCGAAGCCGCGGACCGGTGTATAGTCGAGATGTTCCATCTCTTTGCCGGTTACCACCGCGTAGACGGTGCGGAGTGCCGCCTCCATGACGCCGCCAGTCGCACCGAAAATAAGTCCCGCGCCGCTTCCTTCGCCAAATGGATCGTCAAACGGTGTATCCGGAAGCTCGGCAAAATCGATTCCACCGGCACGGATCAAGGCAGCCAGTTCCTGAACCGTGATGGAAATATCCACATCCTGGTAGCCGCTGTCCTTCATTTCCGGACGGGTACACTCAAATTTCTTTGCTGTACATGGCATAACGGAAACACTGCAGATATCACCCGGATCGATTCCCTCGCGCTTTGCAAACCAGGTTTTAATCAGCGCGCCGAACATCTGCTGCGGAGATTTCGCCGTCGATAAATGCTTTGTATACTCCGGTGCATAGGTTTCACAATATTTGACCCACGCCGAACAGCAGGAGGTGATCATCGGCAGAGTTCCGCCATTCTGCAGGCGGTTTAACAGTTCCGTTCCCTCCTCCAGGATCGTCAGATCCGCGGAAAAATCAGAATCAAATACCTTGTAAAAGCCCAGGCGCTTAAGTGCCGACACCAGACGTCCCGTGCTGACAACACCCGGCTGCTCACCCAGTGCCTCCGCCAGCGTAATGCGGACGGACGGAGCCACCTGGATAATCAGTTTTTTGCCTAATTCTTTCTGGCGATATAACCCGTAGGTATGATAATGCACCGTCAATGCTCCGGTCGGACACACCTGCACGCACTGGCCGCAGTTAATACAATTGGTATCAGCCAGTTTTTCCCCATAGGCCGGGGCAATCAGCGTATGGAATCCACGGTTTTCCTTCGAAAGGACGTTGATTCCCTGAATCTCATTGCAGACCTCCATACAACGCCCGCACAGAATACATTTCTGCGGATTCCGCATGATGGCCGGAGAACTCCAGTCCTCCTTCTGATGGCGGAGCTGCTTGTCATAGCGGATATCGAGGTGCATTCCGACATCCTGCGCTACCTTCTGCAGATCGCATTTTCCGTCCTTCGGACATACGAGGCATTCCTGCGGATGTCTCGCAAAAATCAGTTCCAGAATATTTCTTCTCGCTTTCAGTACCTTCGGGGAGGCCGTCTGCACGACCATTCCCTCCGAAACCGGTGTACTGCACGCCGTCGGAAGCAGTCTCTGTCCTTCTACCTCGACCACGCAGATGCGGCAGACCGCCTTGATGCTCAGATCCTCATGATAACAGAGAGTCGGAATGTGGATACAGGCTTTTTTCGCCGCCTGGAGGATCGTCGTTCCTTCCTCCACCTCTACCGGCTGCCCGTCGATTGTCAGATGTACCATCATGCTTCTCTTCCTCCTCTCCGCTCAAATCGTCCCGCGTAGGATGTTCCCCGGCTGCGGTGTCTCGCATACGCGTCATACGAATCATACATGACATCGCGTTCACCGACTGCTGCACGCCGTCTTCCCATCCGGCTGTTTCCATCGTTTCTATAATCTTCTTCTGCTTCATAAATTCCTTCCGCCACGGCTGCCTGAGCGCAGACCGGGCAGTAATCGCGGTCGATGTGCGCCAGATATTCCTTACGGAAGTTTTGGATGCTCGTCTGCACCGGAACAGCGGTCGAATGTCCCAGACCACACAGGGCAGTCAGGCGCATCGTCTCCGTCAGCTCATCGATTTTTTCCAAATCCGGCAGAGTCGCCAGCCCCCGGCTGATGCGGGTTACCAGGTTGTAAAGCTGCTGGCCGCCCTCGCGGCACGGTGTACATTTTCCGCATGACTCGCCGCGGAAGAAGTCCAAATTGTTTCGCACAATATCTACAATACAGTTGCTGTCGTCGATGACCAGAATCGTACCGCAGCCAAGACGTCCGCCGGATGCCGAAACTGTATCAATATCCAGTGTCATATCGATCTGATCTGCATTGATGATCGCACCGGAGGTACCACCGGTCTGCACGCCCAGAAGCCCTTTTCCATCCGCGATACCGCCGCACACCTCATAAATGATATCTTTGAGGTTCACGCCCATCGGAAATTCAAATACGCCCCTGCGGACCACATTTCCACAAACCGTAAAAAGTTTCGTGCCAGGGCTGTTTGCCGTGCCGATGCTGCGGTACCACTCCGCTCCGTTTAAGAGGATCGGTGCAATATTCGCCAGCGTCTCTACGTTATTTAACATGGTCGGTTTTCCAAAGAGTCCGTGAATGCTCGGAAACGGCGGACGGAAACGTGGCTCGCCTCGTTTTCCCTCAATGGACTCAAACAATGCCGTCTCCTCGCCGCAGACGTAAGCACCCGCACCGGAGCGGAACTTGATTTCAAAGTCAAAACCGCTCTCCATCATATTTTTTCCTAAAAATCCGCGTTTTTCCGCATCCTCCAGCGCATCTTTTAATACCGGGAACAAATATGTATACTCGGCTCTCAGATAGATATATCCGGTATGGGCGCCGACTGCTTTTCCAGCAATCGCCATGCCCTCGAAGACCGCACACGGGTCGGTCGAGAGAAGAATCCGGTCTTTATTCGTTCCCGGCTCTCCCTCATCGGCGTTACAAACGATGTATCTCGTTGGGTCAGATGCGTGGGCGGTAAACTCCATCTTGCGATAGGTCGGGAATCCCGCACCGCCGCGTCCACGAAGTCCGGAGGCGCGGATCACATCAATAATCGCTTCACTGTCCATCGAAAGTGCTTTTTTCAGCGCTTCAAATCCGCCGCGGTCCGCATACTCCTGTGAACTTCTCGGATTAATCTTGCCGCGGTTTTTCAGCAATACGTGCATTTCCTCCATACTATTCCACATCCTCCCGTATATATTGTTTGATAATATCCCGCACCGATTCCGGCGTCAGGTTGCCGTACACGTGCTCATTGATCATGATCGCCGGGGATATTTCACAGAGTCCCAGGCAGGGACAGTATTCCAGAGTGAAACGTCCGTCCTCGGTCGTCTCCCCGATGCTGATGCCAAGCTGATCCTCCAGCGCCTGCACGACCGCCTGCGCCCCATGTACGTGGCACGGCGCGCTCTTGCACATTCGGACGATGTAGCGCCCCCTCGGTTTTACCGACAGCATCGCATAAAAGGTGATGAAACTGTACACCTTGTTCATCGGAATATCCATCTCCCTGGCGATGACTGACGCCACCTCCTTGGAAAATGCCGACACAACCTTCTGCGCCCGGATGATCACTGTCATCAGCATATCCGGTCTGCCCTTGTATTCCGCCGCAATCGCAGCCACCTGTACCAGCTTTGAAGCCGGTGTCTTATATACATAACTGTCCCTGTCCATCCTGCTCCCTCACTTTCAGTTTGTATTTTTCCAAACTTATTTTTTGTTTGACTAACTGTCTGTTTGATTTTTTCTCAATTATAGGGATGCACTGACAAATTGTCAAGAAAAACTTACAGTTTGGTTTGTTAATTGACAAACAGTTTGTCTGAGAGTATGATGAAAGAAACAGGTTTGCTCTCATTTCCCGTTATCTTGTACCTGAATTTTTGATTTTTAAACAAAAAAGGAGAACATTCTCTTATTTATGTTCCCTATCTACTAACTTTTTTCTATAGAAACAGGATTGACGCAGCAAAATGAACGCGATAAAATTTTTTTCAGGAACTTTGACAAAAGAAAGACAATCCCTGTGCATTTCATTTTCCGAATTATTTTAAGACGCAAAATTTTGCGATACACACTCGAGGCACAGAGCACCCCAAAGGAGGTATTCATGGAAATTTCCAACTACATGGACTTTCAGTTTCTCATCCGTTTTCTCGAAGGACTTCAAAAGTTTCTCGGAGATAACTGTGAGATCATCGTCCACGATTACCGCAAAGGCTACGATCACACGATCGTCTACGCATTCAACTCACAGCTAAGCGGGCGCGACGTCGGCGGTTCCCCGCGCGGCGGCATGATCACACAGCTTGGCAATGATATCGAGCCGCTCAAGCATTCGATCATTTCCCTCGATACCAGCCAGAAAGACCGGCTTTTTAAGTCCTGCACAACGCTCATCGAGGACGAACATCACAAAATTATCGGATCTGTCTGCTTAAATATGGATGTTCGCGATCTCTATCTGGCACAGAGCGCCCTGCAAAATCTGATCGGACGCCCGGGCACCATCGGCGTATCGGCAGCTGTGGGCGCACAGATCGACGGCATGTCTGGCTGCACACCATCCGGAATGGCTTCTGATGGCACCTTTTCCGGAACTGGCAGCACGGACGGCACGAATGGCGCAAATCAGGCAGCCATGTCTGACCGCGACTTTATTCTCAAAAAGAATGTCGATGATATTTTAAAGCACTATATTTATCAGGCAGAGTCCATGATCGGAAAACCGATGATGCTGATGAACAAGGAAGAAAAAATTCGTGCACTCGACTATCTTGACCAGAAAGGCGTCTTCAAGATCACAAAAACCAGCCTGCTCCTGTGCGACGCGATGCAGATTTCCAAGTATACACTGTATAATTATCTGGAAGAAGCGCGGATTTCACGAAAGAGTGAAACGAATGAATAAGAATCATAAACTAATTCTTTCAACCTCTGTTTGCTTAACCTTTGATTCATTTTAAAATATAAAAGACCTGAAGAGCAGCCATTTACCGCACCTTTCAGGTCTTTTTATATTCATTTACCATATTTACATTATTTTCTCAATTTTTCTAGTATTCTTTCTATTATTGTTGCTTCTTACCTATTCTTTTTATCCTATAAACAGACACCACGCCGGAATCGTAATCATCGAAATCAGCGTCGTGAGCACTACCGTTTTCGCTGCAAACGGTGCATCGCTGTCATAGCGCGCCGCAAAGATCGCTGCAGTTGCACCGGCTGGCATTCCCGTCATGATGACTGCCACACCTGCTGCCACCGAATCCAATCCGGCCGCCAGGCTGATTCCATATGCCAGAAGCGGAAGAAGGAACAGACGGAGCACACTGAATTTGAGGGCCGTCGGATTAATAATCTCACGCAGTTTCACATCGGTCAGAATCGTACCGATAATAAACATCGTCAGCGCCGAGTTACAGTTTCCAATGTAGGTAACCGTCGATTTCAGCACGCCCGGAAGCTGCAGCTGTGTCGCCATCAGGAACATACCGATGTAGACACCGACCAGACACGGGTGCGTCAGGACATTTTTCAATACCTTTTTCCGGTCAGAACCGCCTCCAACAAAATAGGATGTACCCGCCGACCACATGACAACGCGCATCGGAATCAGGAAAATGGATGCGTAGAGAAGTCCCATACTTCCATATACGCCTTCCGCAACCGGGTTTCCGAGGAATCCGCCGTTGGAAACGATCGTACAGTATTGAAGCACCTTCCGGTGCTGCTCTGAATATCCCTTAAACAGCACTTTGTTGAGTGCCACACAGACAAGCTGCAAGACAAATCCAACCGCCAACAGCAACCCGCACGTTTTAAAAATCGAAGCATCAAATGAAATCAGGCACGATTTCACAATATTGCAGGGAATCACGATATTCACGCAGAGATCCGTCAGACATTTTTCGCCTTCCTTGCTGATGATCCCGCGCCGTTTCAGTACCGCACCCGCCAGTATCATCAAGAATAAAGAACCCTGTAGGTTGCAAAGTTCGAGTAAATTCATATGGCTCTTCCTCCTTTTCCTACGGCCTTCTTATGAGACGAACCAAAAAACTCCAGATCGGCAGTATGTACAGATACGACGCCACCACCACACTCGCAATCGGAGCACCGACGGCTGCCAGAGGAACGGCTCCGGCGATCGACCACGGAACCAGCGGTGCCAGCACAACCGCCGTATTTTCCAGATCGATTGCAAATCGTTTATTATCTGGATTTCCTTCCTTGCAGAGCTGATGGGTCAGCATGATCGAAAGCGTCTGGTTACAAGCGATCATGGAAGCAACTGCCGCCACCGCAAAGGTCGCACCAAACGGAGTAATTTTCCGGCTCAACGCCTCTATTTTCCCCTGAATCGGCTTCAAGAGCCCAGTTCCCTCGAAAATTCCTGCATAACAGGAGGACAGGCTCACAATCGCAGCCACCTTAATCATTGATTTCAGGCCGCCGCCGTTCATCATAGAATTGAGCGCCGGATCGCTTGCCTGATAACCGGTCAGGCACATCTGTAAAATTTCTTCGATTGTCCGCCCCTGCAGCACCACGCTCAGAAACGCCGCCAACACAATGCTGATCAGCATCGTTTTCTTGACCTCCACCCGGAACACAGACAGCACCAGGATAATCGCCGCTGGGATCACCGCGCTCCAATGAAGTACAAAACGATTGGAAAACAGCCCTTCCACATCCATCCGTCCGTTTCCGGCACTCATGGAACGTCCCACTATATAATAGAGAATACATGTAGCCACAAATGGCACCAGCGATGTCTTTACCATTTCGCGGATATTTTCATAAATATCCGTCTTCGTCAGCACACAGACAAGATTCGCGCTGGACGATACCGGTGAACAGCGGTCGCCAAAATAGATGCCAGAAAGAATCGCGCCGCCGATCCAGAACGGGTCAAGCTCCATCGCACGTCCCATCGCCATACAGATAACACCCATCGTCGCGCCGGTTCCAAAGGAGGTTCCGGTCAGGATCGACACCATACAGTTAAGAAGGAACGCGATCACAAGAAATGCCGACGGCGACACCAGCTTCGACGACCAGCACACGATCACGGCGATCGTGCCGGACGCCCGCCACAGCGCTGTGATAAAGCCAATAAGTCCGAAAATCATCAGGATATTGCGGACGGTTTTAACGCCGGAAAGCGACATTTTTCCGAGTTCCGCAAGGCTGTGATTCCGAATCAAACCGTACACACAGAAGATCAGATAGCCGCCCGCCAGCGCCCAGAGCACCGATACGCCGGTAAACACGCAGCCTGCCAGCGCCGCGATAAATGCAAGTAATACAATTCCTTCTAACATAGCTTCACACTCTTTTCCCTACCAACCAGTTATTTTTCGCAGTAATTTTTTATTTTTTGATGTTTTTAGTATATTCCTGTTCTAACTCAATGTCCATCTGTTAATTTATGTATTAAATACAGTTTATTTTTGTATCCTTTAATTTAAGCTATTTCTGCCCTTCTGCCAACTCGGGTCTTCTTTCAGTTTCCCAAAAAATGTGTCCCCAGTGTTTTATAAACATCTTGGTTTTCTTCTACTTTCATCTTCCTCCTCATATACTTTTCTGACATACCCTCCCCGGAGATCTGCCATGCGAAGATTTCATCCTTTGATTACCGGAACCCTGCTCCTGACGGCAGTCGGATTTTTCTGCCGGATTCTCGGCTTTTTCTACCGCATCTTTCTCTCCCGGACGATCGGCGCCGAAGGTCTGGGTTTATATCAGATGATTTTTCCCATACATGGCATCGCATTTGCTCTCTGCGCCGGTCCAATCCAGACTTCGCTCTCCCGCCTGACCGCCGCCTCCCCGGAAAAGGGACGCGCCTTTTTGCGGGTCAGCCTCGCACTCTCACTATCGATCGCCCTGCCGCTGACCTCTTTGATCTACACCTTCGCCGATTTTCTCGCCGCACGCGTCCTTCTTGCGCCCGAATGTGCGCCGCTTCTGCCCGCACTCGCCCTCTCGATCCCCTTCTGCGCGATCCATGCCTGCTGCTGCGGGTATTATTATGGGCTCAAAAAAACGGCAGTCCCGGCATTTTCACAGGTGGTCGAGCAGTGCATCCGCATTTTCTCCGTCCTGCTGATCGTCCATGTCTGCCGCACGAACAGGATTCCGATCACGGTGCTGCTGGCTGTCTGGGGGCTGTTGATCGGGGAAGCGGCTTCGGCGGTGTTCTGTCTGTTAGTTTATGGATGCTCGAAGTCCGTTGCCATACTGCCAAATGCAAACACACCTATTACTCCCCTGCTCCTCCCCCTCCTCACCATGGCACTCCCCCTCATGGCGAATCGCCTCACGCTCAGCTTTCTCCAGAGTCTCGAAGCCATCTTTGTACCGAACCAGCTTCTCCTCTCCGGGCTCTCGCGGGTTGAATCGGTCAGTATTTACGGAGTCCTCACAGGCATGGCACTCCCCTTTGTCCTCTTTCCATCCGCCATCACCAACTCCCTCGCCGTCGTCCTGCTCCCGGCAGTCTCGGAGGCGCAGGCGCAGAATCAGCCGGACAAAATCGAACACACCATCTCCATGGCGCTCCGATACAGCCTGTACATGGGAATTCTCTGCGTCGGGCTCTTCACCCGCTTCGGTCCAGCACTGGGCGAAACCTTTTACCACAACGCCGATGCCGGACGTTTCATCCAGATTTTATCCTGGCTCTGCCCGTTTCTCTACCTCTCCACCACCATGGGAAGTATTTTAAACGGGCTTGGGAAAACGGGAACCGTCTTCATCCACCATACGGTTTCCATGCTTCTCACCCTGTCGCTCGTCCTTTTCGCCATCCCGCGATGGGGGATTTTCGCCTATCTGGCGGCGCTTCTCATCAGCGAACTGGTACTCGCCTTTCTCCACATCCACGCCCTCGCCTGCGAAGTCCCGATCCGCCTACCAGTCAGCCAGGGCATTGTAAAACCGGCATTCTGCCTGCTGGTTTCGATTGGGATGTTAGAAGTTATTCCAAACGCGTCTTACCTGCCTCACCTGTTTCCGCCTGTCCTCATCCAGTCCGGTATCCTTTGCCTGCTGTATATAGGAGGACTGCTTCTCTTACATACAGGTACAGTCAAACAATAAATTATATGCTATTTTGCTATATCCCTTAAATGCAATATGTTTAGGTATTTTCTGGCAATTTACATTTTTTTATTTTATACTTATTACATTCAGGGGGATTTACAAAGGGGGAACTTTTTTGAAATACGATATCAATTTTCGGCATTTAGAATATTTTATCAAGGTAGCGCGCCTCGGATCCATCAATAAAGCCGCCCAGGCGCTCTATATTTCCCAGCCGTATCTTGGAAAAATCATGCACGATCTGGAAGAAAATCTCGGCGCCAGGCTCTTTAACCGCAGCCGCTCAGGCGTAACATTAACGCCTGAAGGAATGGAATTTCTGACACATTCCGAAAAAATCATTGACGAAATGGAACAGCTCTGGTTTCAGAAAAAGAAGGAACAAATCAAAATTTCTGATCCGCTGGCTGTCTCCATGACACGTTTTTCTCATATCATGGAAAGTTTCAGTGAAATAGTCCTGCGTCACCGCGATCAGCCATCCTTCTCCCATCGACTGTATGAAGGCAATTCAGACGAAGTCATCGAGGATGTGGTATCCGGGCGTGTCGATGTAGGCGTGTTTCATTTTGACAGCCGCAAACGGCGTGAAATGGAGGCCTTGCTCGAATCAAAAGGGCTGGAATACCATTTTCTTGCCAACATCGAACCACACATTATCATTTCCCGCAAACATCCGCTTCTGCTGCAACAGAAACCGGTCAACCTGCACACACTGGCAGAGTACGGCTTTCTTTGGTATCTTGGACAATGCGATGATTATATTTACCAGCTTCTCTCCGAAGGGGATCAGGATGCAGAAAAAATGCGCTCGAAAATCACCTATCTTTCCAGCCGCGCCACCCTGATGTACATGATCTCGATCAGTGACTGCTACAGCATCGGCATCCACGATTTCGCCAAACAAGAAGCCTCCTACCACTCCACTTCTATTCCGATTCCAAACTGTGGTTTTATGCTGGAATTTGGATATGCAATGCGGAAAGACACGCCAATGACGGCGATCGTACAAGAATTTATTTATGACTTAAAGAAAAAACTTCTCTAAAAAAACACCATCAAAGCTGCCGGACATTCACAGCCGTCCCGGCAGTTTTTTTTGATCCTTTTCAGCACCTCTTCCCCGTTCATCATAAATATTTATTCATATCTGACATATATATCCCGTTATACCTTTTTGTCATATCCCTTAAAGCTGACACGCATTATACAAACTGTCTTCCCCATGCTACCATACTATCAGAAAGCAACACCGAATAAAAAACAGGAGGCGTTTAAGTATGAGAGATGTACTTGAACAGGCCGTTGCACTGGGAAAAACACATACCCATGAGGGTGCAGTTGCCACCTACATACCAGAGCTTGGAAAGGTAGATGGCAGTCAGCTCGGAGTCAGTGTTTTTTGCCGGAACGGCAAACGGATTTCCGTCGGAGATACGAAAGTCCGATTCAGTATTCAGAGTATCTCCAAAATCATCACCCTTGCAGTCGCGCTGGAAATCTGCGGCTTCGACCAGGTATTTAAAAAAGTAGGCATGGAGCCGACCGGCGATCCATTCAACTCGTTGATGAAACTGGAAAATACAGACAGTTCGCCTTACAACCCGATGATCAACGCAGGCGCTATCGTAGTGGCAAGCTGCCTTGCTTCCGAAATCAGTTTCGATACCATGCTTGATACCATCCGGGCTCTCTGCATGGATCCGGACATCAACCTCGACAAAAAGGTTTATCACTCGGAAATGTCTCATATTTCCCGCAACCGGGCAATCGCCTATCTGCTGGAAAGCAAGGGGTACATCGAAAAGAATAAAGATGTGGAAAACAGCCTGCATTTTTATGTCAAAATGTGCTCTCTCAGCGTGACGGCAGAAAGCCTCGCCGGACTGGGACTGATTCTCGCCAACGATGGCATTCATCCAGACACGGGAAAACGGCTTTTAAGCAGCCAGGCGGTTAAAATCGTCAAAACACTCATGTTTACCTGCGGTATGTACGATGGTTCCGGCGAATTTGCCGTCCGGGTCGGCATCCCATCCAAAAGCGGCGTCGGCGGCGGTATTTTATCAGTGGTAGACGGCGAGATGGGAATCGGCATCTTCGGACCGGCGTTAGATAAAAAGGGGAACAGCGTCGCTGGAGAATGCGTACTGGAATATATGTCACATGAGCTGCATCTCCATATGTTTGATCCGCAGCGGCACACTTTATAGCAAAAACGATATGTAAATTGTATGAGAGGGGTATTTTAAAATGGCAGATTTATACGCAAAGATAATCGGCACAGCAAGCAACTATCTTTACAGCTACGTGTTAATCATCCTGCTGGTAGGCGGCGGCATCTATTTTACCATCCGCACCAAAGGGGTACAGCTTCGTTACTTACTTGAATCTATCCGGGTTATCCTGGAGCCATCCGACAAGGAAGATGAGTCTATTTCCGCCTTTCAGGCATTGATGGTTTCCACTGCTTCGCGCGTCGGCACCGGAAATATCGCCGGCATTTCTACCGCCATCTGTTTCGGCGGTCCGGGCGCTATCTTCTGGATGTGGATGACCGCGATCCTCGGAAGTGCAACCGCATTTGTAGAAAGTACGCTGGCACAGATCTACAAACGCCGTGCCGAGGACGGAAGTTGCTACGGCGGTCCTTCCTACTATATTGAAGCCGTTCTGAAAAAAAGATGGCTGGGTGTTCTCTATGCTATTTTCATGATTTTGACTTACATGGTTGGATTTAACCTCGTTGCATCCTTCAATGTGGCAGATTCTTTTAAAGTATACAGTTTCTACAATCCAAGCCTGACTCCGATTCTCATCGGTATCATCCAGGCTGTTATCTTCGGCATCTGCATCAGCGGCGGCGGCAAACAGATCGCTAAAATCACAGGAATTCTTGTTCCGGTAATGGGCGGACTTTACATTGCAGCTGCCCTGCTGATGATTATTCTCCACGGAAACATGATTCCGGGTATGTTCGCAAGCATTTTTGAAGGGGCTTTTGATATTCAGGCTATCTTCGGCGGCTTCATGGGATCCGTTGTGATGCTCGGCATCAAGAGAGGCTTGTTCTCCAATGAGGCAGGTGTCGGTGCTTCCGCTACCGCAGCCGGTTCCGCGGGTGTCAGCCACCCGGTCAAACAGGGTCTTGTTCAGGTATTATCCGTATTTATCGATACTGTTGTCATCTGCTCTGCAACCGCATTTTTACTGCTCTGCTCCGGCGTTGCACCGAGTGCAGACATGGCTGGCATGGCATATGTGCAGGCAGCTATGAATAACGTATTCGGCACCGCAGGTGTTGTATTTATCACAGTTGCCCTGATTTTATTTGCCTTTACCACGCTACTCGGAAACTACTATTTTGCTGAAACCGGCATGGCTTATCTCTGCGGCAAAACTCCGGTCAAGGGCATCCGGATTACCCAGAGAGTGATCGCTATCGTGATTGTCCTCATCGGTTCTGTGGCAAGTCTCGGCATCGTGTGGGATACCGCCGATGTTCTGATGGGACTGATGGCAGTCATCAACGTACCAATTATCTTCCTGATTGCCAAGCCGGCGCTCCGCTGCCTGGAAGACTACCGGGCACAGAAACAGGCTGGGAAGAATCCGGTCTTTAAAGCAGCTGATATTGAGTTGAAAGAAGAAACCGATTTCTGGAATTAATAAAAACAAAAATCCGCATAAACAGGGCTGTCAGAATCTTTCCCACACATGGTTTCAACCACACTGTGCAAAATTCCGACAGCCCTGCCTGTATTTTTTCATATCTGTATTATATCTATCTTTTTACCGTTTTATTAATCTGCAGCCTTATTTGCGGTTCTTCCAAATCAAAAACATTCCAGCTGCCAGCAGCACCACTCCGACGGCGGCTCCCACCATCCAGTTCGAAGAAGATATTTTCCCCGATCAATTTTATCGAAATCTCTATTTCTATATCTTATACTCTCATAAAATAGCAGATTTCTGTTCCTACTCCTGCTCGTCCTCCTTCAGCACGTACGGCGTCATCTGGTATACATAGTAATTCAGCCAGTTCGTGTACAGTGTGTTGGACATATTTCTCCATTTCAGCACCGGCATGGAAAATGGATCGTTGTCCGGGTAATAGTTGCACGGTACCTGCGGATTTAAGCCTTTTTTCAGATCGCGGTGGTACTCGTTGTTTAACGTCATGCGATCATACTCTGGATGCCCCTGAACGAAAATCTGGCTTCCATCCTGGTTCATCACCAGAAATACGCCAGCCTCATCCGATTTCGCCAGAATCTGCAATTCCGGATGTTTCAGAATATCCTCTTCCCGGTCTTCCGTGTAACGGGAATGCGGGCAGTAAAAATAATCATCGAGACTACGGACCAGCGGGATCTTCCGGTTCAAAAGACGATGTCTGTAAATGCCGGAAAGCTTCGTCTTTCTCTGATGTTTCTGGATTCCATAATGATAATAGAGTCCCGCCTGCATCCCCCAGCAGATATGAAGTGTCGAAGTCACATGCGTCTTGCTCCACTCCATGATCTTCGTCAGCTCGTCCCAGTAGTTGATCTCCTCAAACTCCATATTCTCCACCGGCGCACCGGTAATAATCATACCATCAAAGCGCTTGCGGCGGATCTCGTCAAACGTCACATAAAACTTATTCAAATGCGTCTGCGATGTGTTTTTCGAAACGTGCGTTTCCAGCATCAGGAATGAACAGTCCACCTGCAGCGGCGTATTCGAAAGTGCCCGCAGAAGCTGCGTCTCCGTATCCTCCTTGATCGGCATCAGATTCAGAATCAAAATCTCAAGCGGACGAATATCCTGGCTCATCGCCCGATCCTCATCCATCACAAATATATTCTCCGATTCCAAAATTGCCTTAGCAGGAAGATCCTTTTGTATTTTAATTGGCATGGTTATATATCCCCTTTTTATATAAAATTCGTTTGAATTTTAGGATTCTATTATATACCGATATGATTCATTTCTACTTACAATAAAAACTATATCAGCATTCCTAATCATAACACAAGCTTCAAAAAAAAGCCAGCTAAACACTGTCTGGTGTCCAGCTTTTTCACCTCTCTTATAGCTTCAAAAACTCCTCCTCCGAAAGAATCGGAACCCCCAATTCCCGCGCCTTCTTATTCTTCGAGGACGACGACGCCACATCATTATTGATCAGATAATTCGTCTTGGACGTCACACTTCCGGTCACCTTGCCGCCGCGGCGCTCAATCAGCTCCTGTAGCTCTTTCCGGTTTTTGAAATGTTCCAGCGAACCGGTAATGACGAAATTCATCCCGGCGAATGCCTCATCTGCACCCTCACTGCTTTCTTCGTCTCCTGCCTCAAAGGTCAGCTCCGCCAGCAGATGATCGACGATCGTATTATTCTTTCCATCCGAAAAGAATGCCGTCCACGCCTGCGCCAGAACTTCCCCGATTCCATCAATTTCGACCAGATCTTCCACGGTGGCGTGACGCATCGCCTCAAAATCATTTTTAAAATGACGGCAAATCATCTTGGCATTTGCCAGACCGATGCCTGCAACGCCCAGACCGTACACCATTCTCGGCAGGGTCGTGTGGGACGCTTTCTCAGCCGCCGCAATCAGATTGTCATACGATTTCTGCCCGAATCCGTCCATCTCGACGATCTCTTCCTGATGGCGGTCCAGATGGAAAATGTCCGCATACTCATGAATCATGCCGACACCTATAAATTTCTCCAGCGTCGCCTCTGAAAGCCCCGCAATATTTAACGCATCGCGGCTTGTAAAAAGAGTAAAACTCTTGATTTTCTTCGCCTGGCAGTCCGGGTTCGTGCAATAAAGCGATTTTACATCATTGATCCGGCGCACCTCCGTCTGACCGCCGCACACCGGACATGCCTCCGGAATATCCCGGACGCCGCTGCGCGTCAGGTTATCCGCGATTTGCGGAATGATCATATTTGCCTTATAAACCGTAATCCGGTCGCCTGACCCCAGTTCCAGCGTCTCCATGATGCTGATGTTGTGAACACTGGCGCGGCTGACCGTCGTTCCCTCCAGCTCAACCGGTTCAAATACTGCCACCGGGTTAATCAGCCCCGTTCTCGACGCGCTCCATTCAATATAGAGAAGCTTCGTCTCCTGAATCTCATCCGCCCACTTGAATGCGATCGAATCGCGCGGGAATTTTGCCGTCCGCCCCAGCGACTGGCCGTAGGCAATATCATCATACAAAAGCACCAGTCCATCCGACGGCGTATCATTTTCCGCAATCGCCTCAGAATACATTTTGACCGTCTCCGGCAGCGTCTCTTTTGTCACCTCATGGTACTCTACGACCTCAAACCCCTGTGTTTTCAGCCATTCAAACTGTTCTTTCCGCGAATTTTTGAAATCAATGCCATCCGCCTTTACAAGGCTGAACGCATAAAAATGGACATGCCTCTGCGCTGTGATTTCGCTGTTTAACTGACGCACCGAACCGCTGCATAAGTTTCGCGGATTCTTATATTTCGCATCGACATCCTCGATCTGCTCATTGATCTTCTCAAAATCCGAATACCGGATGATCGCCTCGCCGCGCAGGATAAGCTCACCCTGGTAGGAAATATTTAACGGCACATTGGCGAACGCCTTTGCATTTGCCGTGATAACCTCGCCGATCTCACCATTTCCACGCGTAACCGCCTTGACAAGTGTTCCATTCTGATAGGTCAGGACGATCGTCAGACCGTCCATCTTCCAGGATAAAAGCCCGGTCTGCCCGCCGAGCCAGTCTGCCAGCTCTTCCACGCTCTTCGTCTTATTTAACGAAAGCATCGGTTTCTCATGGCGCTCCTTCGGAAGCGCACTGACTACCTCATATCCTACATTCTGCGTCGGGCTGTTCGCAAACACAATTCCCGTCTCTTTCTCCAATGAAACCAGTTCATCATAAAGCTTATCATACTCAAAGTTGCTCATGATCTCCCGGCTCTCCTGATAATAGGCGCGCCCTGCTGCCCGCAGCGTCCCAATCAGCTCCCGTATCCGTTTTGTCTTGTCCTCTGCCATCTATCTGACTCCACCTTTCCCATCGCTCTCTCCAACTGCCTCTGAATGCGTTTTCAAGCATTTCTATGCAACCTCATATGTGAACCTGCACTGACTGCCAGACAACATTGTCTCAGCCATTCTTCTTCCCGTTCAAAATATCTTCTAATTTCTGTCTCTCGGCCGCTGTCACTTCCCGGTACTCGCCTGTTTTCAGCCCATCCAGCGTAATGTTCAGCATCCGGACGCGTTTTAACGTCTGCACCTGGTACCCCAGCGCCTCGCACATCCGGCGGATCTGGCGGTTGAGTCCCTGGGTCAGGATGATCCGGAAACTCGTCTTCCCGGTCTTTTCCACCTCACAAGGACGGGTAACCGTATCTAAAATCTTCACTCCTGCGCTCATCTTCCGGACAAACTCACTATCAATGGGTTTATCCACCGTTACCAGATATTCCTTTTCATGTCCGTAACGAGCCCTTAGAATCCGGTTGACCAGCTCGCCCTCATTCGTCATGAGAAGCAGCCCTTCTGAATCCTTGTCCAGACGCCCGATCGGGTAAATCCGGACCGGATAATCTAAAAATTCTACGATATTTTCTGCCCGATCTTTATCAGAAGTCGTGCAGACAATCCCCCGCGGCTTATTGACCGCTAAAAGCACCGGCGCATCCTTGCCGGACACCGCTACGCCATCGCACGCCACGCGCTGTCCCGGCATCAGCTTCTGCCCGACCTCTGCCACGCGCCCATCGATCGTCACACGCCCGTCCGCGATCCGCCGATCCGCCTCCCGCCGGGAGCAGATGCCCGCCTCGCTCAAAAAGCGGTTTAAACGAACACCTTCCGCTGGAATCCGGGATTCCTGCTTTTCACTTGGCTGTACTCTCTTGTATGATTTATCATTTTGATTTTTTTGCATTTTATTCATCTCATTTCGATTTATTGTGCCGTAGGATTCCGGCAACCAAAGTATAAAAATTATAACATTTTCGTCCATGGGGGTGAACCTCACATGGCTAAAGTCACATGCTTCTCAGCCGTTTTAAACGGCAAGACTAAATATCGGCGGATACGCCAGTAACTTAGAATTCGTGCGGATACGCACTTTTCCCATGCCGGATACGGCTGGTTTCCACATTACAGGTAGTCCGCTGTATATCTGCCTGCATTTATGCCGCTTTTAAATTGTTTACTTCTACATAAAGCTTTCTCAAATCTGCATAAACACAGGAGGTTCTACGCTTCACTGCAGGTACTTTTACCTCCAGTGAAGACCTTTCCGTTTCCGGCAAGGGTTTTAAAAGTTCCCGTATAAAATATCTCGCTCCGATATTATAGGATGCTGACAGGTCGCAGTTATACTGTTTTCCGGTCCGGAAGGTACATAGGCTATGGTTCTCCTGGTTTCTTACTACCGCTCCGCTTCCGTCACAGGCCAGCCTGCTGGTGTTCCGGGCACTGACTCTTGAGACACGAATCCCGTTCCGATGTGCCTGATGTTCACACAGTTTCTGAATATCCCGCTTTCTCCATAAATGAAGCTTTTGTTTCTTTTTTCCGGATATTTT
>NZ_QUFH01000012.1:0-114154 GCF_003478415.1 Clostridium sp. AF27-5AA | reverse complement strand
TTGTAGCCATCTGTCACAGAACCGATGACCACCCGCTGTCCGGCATATTTCTTCGGATTTTTAATTTCCAGCCAATGCTTCACATCAAGGAAAGTGCCCCATTCCTCCTTGTGCCCGGTAAAGCGCTTCATAAAAGAAGCATAGCAATACTTGCAGGCATGTGTACAGCCCACATAGGGATTGACCGAGTAACCGCCTACCGGCAGACTAGACTTAGTCATGATGTTCTTTGTTTCCACCTCACGAATGAGGATTCCATTTATTACTTCTTCCATGATTTCTGTACCTCTAACACTTTATTAAATTCTTCCGGCATTTCCTGAATCATATTTTCATCCCCTATGATAGGGACAAGGTCTTCCTTCATAAACACCGGAATGCCGAGCTTATGTGCCTGGTCCGCCAGAGACCATGCCCATTCCGGCTCCGTATGAATCTTCCTGCTCTGAGCTCCGGTCATGGTGCCGACAACGATCCAATTGATTCCGGAAAGGTCAACTGTGCCGGGATCGTCGAATAACGGTTCAAAGGTAACATGGTAATGTTTTGCTCTGACGTTTTTCCGAAGGGCGTCGATACGCCACAGCTCTGCTTTCCTCGTCACCGTAACGCCAAACCATGCGTTTTCCAGATCGGTATCAAAATCCAGCAAATCAGGTCGCTTGGTAAGGAACAGGAACTGATGCTGTGGATTTTCACGGATCTTTGCAAATACCTCGTCTCTCCATTCCGGCTTCCATCCGGAGAGATCGCTCATCCCGGTAAGAAGAAAGTTCTGCGGACGTTTCTTTTCCATCATCTTGAGCTTACTCGGAAAGAATTCAGGGTCAGCGAAGTCATCAATCATATGCCAGCGTTTCACGTTGTTGCGGGCATAGCAATATGTACACCCCACTGTGCAGCCAATGACGATATTCATGTTCTGAATCTGATCTTTGATACAAATACTCATGACTTCTGCCACTCCTCAAGATTCTTTCTGATGCGGTCGAGGCATTCCTCAAACCGGGTAATTTCTTCCTCTGAAAAACCTTTGTAGTAAATGCTGCCCATCTCATCAGATACAGAATCGTACTCGCCCTTTAAGGCATGTGCTTTCTCAGTCAGAAACAGGAGTGTTTTCCTTTTGTCCGTTTCAGACTGAACACGGCTTATCAGTCCTTGATTTTCCATTCTTTCCAGCATCGTCGTAAGAGATGTTATCGCTAATCCGCATTTGACCGAGAGTGACCTGATCGAGATTCCATCCTCCTGCCACAGCACATAAAGAATACGCCCCTGGGCTCCATTAAACGCATCGATATTTTTTTCGCTGAGAATCTTCTCAAAAATCCGGTCACCAAGCTGTTTTATTTTGGTGACAAGAAATCCGCCATTTGTTTTCATGCAAAAGCTCCTATATAGTAGTTTATAAAATCATACTATATAGGAGCTTTATTGTCAAGAGCTTGTATGTTTGAATAGAGGTAAACGGGAATTTGACTTGCCTATTTTCTTAAAATCTCATGTGGAGCTTCTATTTCATTTGCCAAGGTATGCTCTGTTAATTCTGACATCAATTTCAATTTTTTATTAATCAATGGTCGCATACAATTAGGAACATGTTCCTGATGCGCTCTGTGGATTGCTACACATTCCTTACAGTTTCCGTGATAACGACAGGCTTTCAGGCAAGGACAGTGATCTTTGTCTTTATACTCCTTACGAAATTCCGCTGCAAATTCTTCTTGCAGTCTCAGTCCCTCGACACGGTTTCCCTTATGAAATTCTACCATTGCATCCAGTTCTTTCTGGTTCCCTTCAATCTTCATGTTATTATAGCGCCTCCATTTCAACTATTCCTCATTTTCTGATAAATTCCGATTGTTCTAATCTTTTTTACGCCCACCTTCTTGCCCTTCGGACAAGAAGTATCCCTCGCTCAAAGAGCTCGGTCAATTCCGATTTTTCCACGTAAAAAAGGATGTGCCTTTTTGTGTAATAGGGAATTCCAGGAAATTTCCTATTACACGAGAAATTGCTCTCTCATCACAGTTCACACATTATGCAAACTGCAATCCCATCTCGCACAATCTAATTATATCGCAACTTTATTATCTCCGTTTATCCATTTATAGTCAAATACTATCATCAAATCGCCAAAATGGACAGCGCTTGCCAATACACTGATTGTTCTGAGCATAATGCGTACAATGGACTTCTGTGCATTCCATTTCGATTCCAAAATGCGTTTTTACAAAATCAACCGCCGCCAGAATCGCCAGATAAGAATCTCTTTTACAACACCTCGGACCGCCGGTGCGCGAAATCGCCTCCAGTGCTTTTGATGTCATCTGATTCGAAAGTCCCCAGGATTCCTCCGTCAGTGGCGTCGCCCCAGACAAGATAGATACAAACATACCTGCGCTGATTCCCGCTCCGCAGGCACCCCAGAATCCGCAGGTTCCTCCTGGAACGGCTTTCCCACGGTTCAGCATTTCCATCACAGATTCCCGCAGATTAATAGCACCTCCCGCATTTTTATATGCAGTAAGCAGAGCCGCTCCCACCATGACATGATGCTCCGGTCCATGCATATGGCAAAACGGTGCATCCATCATCTTCCGGACAATCTCGATCGGATTTCTGGATGTTTCGTCTATACACAGGGAAAGAATAGTGTCCAGTCCCTTCGTATGACAATCATTACAAACATAATGCCCGTTCTGGCATCTGGTCTTGCTCAATTCTTTTTTATGACATAATTCGCACTCCATCCATTCATCCTGTTCCAGATAAATAAGAGGTGCTTTACAGACAATACATTCTTCTTGCATGGGATTTCCATCTCCTTTACATTCATTTCCCGACCAGCGCGTTGAGTTTCTCCACTATATCCATACTTCCCGACCGGAAACCTTCCAGATCGAGTGTAATGTACAGAAATCCCATTTCTTTTAATGTCCTGCAGATCGTCTCCCGCTCGGCAATCGCTTTTTCAAATTTATCCGCATCCACCTCGATCCGGACAATATCGCCATGCAGGCGCAGGCGCACATTTCCGCCAAACACGCTTCGAAGATAATCTTCGCCTTTCTCAATCCGCTTCAAAACTTCCATGTCAAAGGAAGTTCCATATGGAAGGCGGGTCGCCATACATGGCATGGACGGACGGGATGCAACGGAAATTCCTAAGTCAGCCGCAAATGCCTTGACATCCTTTTTCTCCAGTCCGCACTGTGCAAGTGGACTGACGACACCCAGCTCACGGAGTGCCTGGATACCCGGGCGGTACACATGCAGGTCGCTCTCATTGGTTCCGTCCATCACGCACGGAATCCCCTCTTCTTTTGCAAAATCCAGAAGTGTCGCGAACAGGTGGTGTTTGCAGATATAACAGCGGTTGACCGGATTCGTCCGGATGGCTTCCAGCTCCATCTCATTGACCTGGATAATTTTATGGATCGCGCCCAGCTCCTTTGCCACCCGCTCCGCGATCTCCAGATCACAGGCTGGGTGCAGCATGGTGTGAAATGTCACGGCATAAACCGGCATTCCCGTCTTCTTCGCCGTATCACACGCCAGCTTGAGAATCAGGCTGCTGTCCACACCGCCCGAAAAGGCGACACAGACCGGTGCCTTCGCTTTTTCTGCCATGAACTGTTTTAAAGCTTCTCTTTTTTCTGTCTCTGATATCATTGGTTTATTTTCCATGGTTCTTGATTCTCCTCTTAATTATCTAACGAGAATGCACTGTGCCGTTTTTCAATCTCAAAAGTGCTTACTGTAAACTAATACTTCCGTCTTCCATTACTCCGTGGAATACTTCCATGAAGCGCTTCCCTGTCTCCCGGCAGATCGCGCGCACGCTCTCATACTCCGGATAGCACGTATCCACGCCGCCGCGCTTGCAGATTTTTACCTTTGCTGCCCCGTAACGGGTCTGGATCTCCTTTACTTCCCGTGGCAGTATCGTCCTCTCTACTGGATAGCGGCGCACACCGATCGTGGTCGTACAGGAGAAGACAAGCTGTTCTAATTCTTCCCGTTTTTCTGCCGTTGTCAGTACATGAAGCACATACGCCGGACGGTTTTTCTTCATATATGCCGGTGTGTACCACACATCTCTGGCGCCCGCTTCCAGAAGCACCTCCATCGCATATCCCAGCGCCTCGCCGGTGCAGTCGTCCAGGTTTGCCTCCATGACCCACATGGAGCTCTCGTCGTGACCGTCTTTTCCAGTTTCTACTTCCACCGTTTTATCCGTCAGAAGCATCGCCCGCAGGATATTCGCGTGCGCGAAATCCTTATTTCCGGCGCCGATACCGATCTTTTCGATCTGGTACTTCTTCGGAAGCGCCGCTTCTGTCCGGAATGCCGCCGCGATCGCCGCGCCGGTCGGCGTTACCATCTCTCCTTCGACATCCCGAAGCGTCAGTTCCAAGCCCTGTGCCGCTGCGATATTTGCCGTCGCCGGAACCGGAACCGGCATTAAACCGTGCTGGCAGCGTGCGAATCCATGACCTTCGGAAAGCGGCGATATCACCACGCGGTGGATTCCCAGATCCTCCAGGCAGAATGCCGCACTGATAACATCCACAATCGAGTCAATTGCACCGACTTCATGGAAATGAACCTCGCTGACCGGGATTCCGTGTGCTTTCGACTCTGCCCCCGCCACAATCTCAAACATCCGGCGCGCCAGGTTTTTAACGCGGTCAGATGCATCCAGACGATCGATGATCTCGAAAATGTCATGGATGTTGCGGTGGACGTGAGGATGCATATAATCGTGGGTGTGAGCGTGATCATGGCTGTGCTCATGGTCGTGAGTGTGTTCATGATCGTGATGATGCTCATGGTCGTGCTCATCATGGCTATGTTCGTGCTCATGACCATGTTCGTGGTCGTGATGATGTTCGTGGTCGTGATGATGCTCTTCTTCCTCTAAATGTACATCGAAATCATACGCATCAATTCCACATTTCTTCGTCCGCCCAAAATGCAGATGATACCCGGATACGCCCAGACTGTCCAGTGCCCGTACCAGTTTTTCCCGGCTTGCTCCAAGATCCAACAGTGCGCCAACCGTCATATCTCCACTGATTCCAGACGCACAATCCAGATATAAGATTTTCTCATCCATTTTTACTTCTCCCTCTACTTTTCTCATTTTATTGATACATTTCCGTTTTTCGCTTTTATGCAATTATCACAAACCACTATCACTCTGCCGTCTTCTTCGGCTCCCGAACCGACAGGCGGTTAATCTGCGCCGCCAGATATGCTGCGCCGTAGCCGTTATCTATATTTACAACCGAAATGCCGTTCGCACAGGAATTAATCATCGTGATCAATGCCGACAGTCCATGAAAACTTGCACCATAGCCGACCGAGGTCGGAACCGCAATGACCGGATTTTCCACCAGCCCGGCGACAACTGTGCCAAGCGCGCCTTCCATTCCCGCCACCGCAATCACGCAGTTTGCCCGCGCAATCGCCTCGCGTTTGGATAAAAGGCGATGGATGCCCGCCACCCCTATATCATAGTAGCGCTCCACGCGGCAGCCGAAAAATTCTGCCGTTTTGGCAGCTTCCTCCGCAACCGGGATATCCGCGGTTCCGCCTGTGCAGACTGCCACCAGCCCTTCCAGCTTCCGCGGTGTCTCCGATGATTTTCTCGCCTGCAAAATTTTTGAAACCGGATCGTATTCTATCTCCGGGATGCGCGCCCGCACTAGATTCCACTGCTCCGGCGTCGCCCGCGTTCCGAGTACTTCCCCATTTTCCCGGTACAGCGTCTCGAAAATATCCGCCAGATAGGCATCCGGCTTTCCTTGGCAGAACACCGTCTCTGGGAATCCCGAACGCAATTTCCGGTGCAGATCCAGCTTCGCATACCCTAAATCTTCGTAAGGAAGATTCTTGAACGCGTTCTCCGCTTCCTCAATACTCGTATCCCCCCGTTTTACCTCTTCCAACAGCTTCCGAACATCCATTTCTTCCTCATTTCTCCTTGTCAAATCCCAATTTTCTCTGTCAATATGTGAACCGGCTAAACTGCTGCCATCTTTTCCTGCAATGCCTTTAAATCAATCTGCCGCGTGCAAATCCGCTTCAAAAGAGATTCCGAATGGCTCACAATCACCATTCCCAGCTCCCGCTCCTTTGCCTCATGCAAAAGCGCCTGCCAGATCTGGCTCTGGGTCACTGCATCAAACATCGCGGTGATCTCATCCGCCAGCAGATACCGCGGATTTGCCGCCAGCGCTCTGGCAATACAGAACCGCTGCAGTTCGCCGCCGGAAAGCTCCGATGGAAACCTATCCAGCCATTCTTCCCGGATGCCAAGCCGTCCCCGGCTCTCCTCATCCACCTGACCGCCCTCACTGAGAACCTGGCGCATCCGCCAGCGTGGGTTGAGCGCCTGCTCCGGGTGCTGCCAGATTAACTGCACCGGCATACAGCCTCGGATATTCTCAATTGGTATGCTGTCAATCTCTACCGTTCCCGCTTCCGCTCTCTCATATCCCGCCAGCAGGCGGCACAGCGTCGTTTTTCCATATCCGCTCGGCGCCACCAGACCCACGCGCTCTCCTGGCTCAATTTTCAGGGAAATACGCGTCAGCACGTGGCGCCCTCCATTTTCATACGAAAAAGATAGGTTTTCCGCCTTTAGTGACATCTCATTCTCCTCCAAAAAATTCATGTTCCGGCAGTGCCCGGTAGAGCGCCTGCGTGTATGGCTCTTTCAGATTCCGTCCCTCCCGGAAGTTCTCCGGCTTTACTTCCTCCAGAATCGTCCCGTCATAAAACACCAGAATCCGGTCCGCCATCTCAATCGCCAGTTCCAGATCATGAGTAATCAGAAGCACCGCTGCCCCGTCCTGTGCCATCTCTTTTAAATGACGGATCACATGGCGCGCGGTCATCGCCTCCAGCCCCGGTGTCGGTTCATCCGCCACAATCAGCCTCGGCTCCTGCATCAGTGCCGCTGCCATCAGGACGCGCCGCGCCATGCCGCCCGACAGCTCAAATGGATAACATTTTTCCACTGATTCATCCAGCCCGTACCGCTTCAAAAGCTGGCGGCATTTTGCCCGCGTCGCTTCATCTTTTCTGCCGCCGCAGATCTGATCCCCGACCCGCATCAACGGATCGAGGTAGGAAACCCCCTGCGGAATCAGGGAAATTCCATTGCCCCGCAGCCCGGCAAGCCGCGTCTCATCCAGAACCTCTCCCTGATAGGAAATTTTTCCTTCCATCCGGCAGTTGTACGGCAAGATTCCCAGAATCGCGTGCGCCAGCAGGCTTTTTCCCGAACCACTCGCCCCGACCACCGCCGTCAGCTCCCCACTGAAAAGTTTGCAGGAAAGGTCGCGGAGCGGATGGAGTTCGCGCCGTCTAAGTCCACGCGCGTACTGCGTAAAATATAAGTTTAGATTTTGAATTTTCAATATCGGCTTTTCCATGGAATCACAATTTTCACGCAATCTCCGTTCTTTGATAACGTCTGTCTGTTCCAAATCTGATAGCCGCATCGTTTTTGATTGTTTTTGTCTTAATCGCATCATTTTATCAAAATATATGTTTTTCTGCCTCATTCCCAGCATCCTCTACTCATGCGCGCTCCCCGGATCCATCAGCCGCCCCAGGCTCTGCCCGATCGCCTGAAATCCCAGCGTTACCAGCACCAGTGCCGCGCCCGGAAAGAGCGCCAGCCACCATTTTCCGGTAATCAGGTACGACATACTCTCGGATAAAATAACACCGATCGCTGGTTGCTCGGAGGAAAGACCGAAGCCCAGAAAGGTCACGCCCGCCTCATGCAGAATCGCATGGGGAAAGAGAAGAATTAACCCGGTCACAAATTGCCTTGATACCTGCGGGACGATGTGGTTCCAGGCAATCCACCAGGGCTTTTTCCCCAGTTTTTCGGAGATCTGCACATACGGACTTTCCCGGATCTGTAAGATTTCCGCCCGCAAAAGCCTCGCCAGCGACGCCCAGTGCGTCAGGGCAATCCCGGCTGCTACACCCCGGAATCCCTTTCCCAGACTGTAGGAAATCAGGATCAGGAGAAGCATGTGCGGGATTCCCATTACCAGATTAATCAGCCCGCATACCAATGAATCCATCAGTCCCCCGCCAAGCGACGCCAGCAATGCAAGCGCCAATGCCACCGCGGCGCTGATCGCCGCGGTCAGAAGCCCCAGCCGGATGCTTAAAGAAAGCCCCGCAACCGTCCGTTTCAGCATATTCCGCCCCATCCAGTCGGTTCCAAACAGCCCGCCGGTTCCCGGAGGCAGGTTTTTTCTCGCAAAATCGACCTGCTGTGCGGCATCCTCCCAGACGATTCCAAGCACTGTCACCAGAATCAGGAAAAGGAGGGAAATTCCCAGCAGCCAGAGTGTTTTCTTTCTCATGCCCTGCCTCCTTTCCTAAGTCTCGGATCGACCAGCCGGTACAGCCCATCCGCCGCTGCATTTCCTGCAAATACAAGCACGGCACTGATGAGTGTAATTCCCATCAGAAGCGGGATATCGCTTCCCAGCCCCGCCGTGACCGCCGCCTGTCCGAGTCCCGGATAGGAAAAGACCTGTTCCACCAGCACCGAACCGCCGAAAATCTCGCTGATCGAGCCAAATTGCAGCGTAATTACCGGGAGAAGCAGGTTGCGGAGTCCATGCCGGAAAATCAGCCGCCAGCCGCTCTCGCCCCGCGCCCGCGCATAGAGTACGTAATCACTTTCCAGAATCTCAATCACTTTTTCGCGCGTGTGCATCGCAATCGAAGAAATCCCTGTCAGTCCCAGCGTACACGCCGGCAGAAATGCGTGATACAGGCGATCCGCCAGGCTGACCTCGTCCGCCGCCATTCCCACCGGGACACTGAACCCGATTGGGAAGATGGGAAGCTGCACTGTAAAGAGAAGCAGCAGCACCAGCGCCAGCCAGAAGGACGGCGTTCCCGCGATCACGATGCAATAGCCCGTAATCAGGCGATCCACCCACTTGCCCCGTTTTGCCGCCGCTGCAATTCCTAAAAATATCCCCACGATTCCCGAAAACAGCCACGCAGACAGAAGGAGCCACACTGACGCAGACGCCTTTTCCGCGATCACCTCCAGCACCGGTCTGCGGTACAGAAGGGAAATGCCAAAATCACCATGACAGATGCCCGAAATCCAGCTAAAGAAGCGCTTCCAGACCGGCACACCAACGCCCCAGTACGCCTGCAGCTTCTTGATCTGCTCCGGCGCCATCGAGCCGAGCGCCGTCTGCCCGACATTCGTCTGCAGCGGATCGACCGGAGACATCGACATCAGCAGAAACGATGCCAGACTGACTGCCAAAAGCAGCAGAATCAGGTGCAGCAGACTGCGCCCAAACCATTTCATCCTACTCATAGTACCACCGATCGACATTGTTGACGATGGACCAGCCGTGACCGTGCGGATGCACCTTCTGCTCTGCGACATGAAGCCCGTCTCTCACCCAGTACAGATGATCGACATTCACCAGCCAGATCCACGGAAGATCACCCTCGGCTGAAACGCCCGTCTCGCCGTCCCACTGCGCCTTTTTCCACAATTCATACGAACTTTCCAGATCCGGTGCTGCCAGGGCCTCATCCATATAAGCGTCCACGGTCTCATTCGCATACGGCGAATATTCTGCCAGCCCCGTATCTGCCTTTGTATGGTAAATATTATAAAATTCCATCGGCGTGTGCGCGCCCCAGCCCCAGAGAAGCGGCTGCGACTGTGCTTCGTCATACGCAGTATCCCAGCCGGTGCCGCGGATCGATGCGTCAATTCCAATCTCTTTTAACTGCTGTGCCGTATCGGCTGCCAGCGCCTGACGCACCGAATCCCCGGTCGGATAGAGAAATTCCAAAATGGCTTTCACTCCATCCTTTTCGCGGATGCCGTCAGCATTTTTCTTCCATCCCGCCGCACCCAGCATCTCTTCCGCCTTCTCCACATCATAGGAAATGTTCTCCATTTCATCGTTGTACCACGGCATCTTGTCACAGACACTATATGCCGGGCTGCCGTAACCATTTAACACATGATCGATCATTTCCTGCCGGTCAATCGCCAGATTGATCGCCCGGCGCACCTGCACATCCGCGGTAAAATCATTGCCGATTTTTACGCCATCCTCCCGTACCGTCTCCGGCACTGCCGGGAGGTTAAATCCACGGTTGTCCACCGTCTCACAGTCCAAAAGACTGAATTCTGGAACCGACTGGTCTGCATAGGACGCCGCCGTGTACGCCACATCCACCTGCTCGGCGCGCACCGCTGCAAATGCCGCATCCTCTTCCATAAAGAGAATCGTGACCTGCCGCATCTTCGGCGCATCCCCATAATAATCCGGGTTGGCTTCCAGAATCACCTGCTGCCCCTTGTCCCACTGTTTCAGGATATATCGCCCGGAACCGATCGGATGTGTGCCGTAATCCGTTCCATATGCATGCTCCGGCACAATTCCCGTCACCGCCATCGTGTATGACCAGATAGCAAACGGGCGTTCCATCTCAAACACAACCGTCACATCATCGATCGCCTCCGCCTGTTTCAGCATTGAAAAATCGTTGACGGAACTCGTCTTTTTCAATGTGTTATAAGTGAATGCCACATCCTCCGCGGTCAGCGCCTCGCCATCCGTGAATTTCGCATCGTCGCGGATCGTCACCGTCCATGTCATTCCATCCTCGGAGGTCTCCACATCTGTCGCCAGATCATACCCGATACTCAAATCTGCTTCTGTCACCGTCAAGGTGCTCTGGATCAGCGGTTCATGCATATGCTCGCCCGCGCCCCAGCCATATGCCGGATCAAAGCCCGCCTCCGGCTCTGAAGTCGGCGGCATCGCGATAATAACGCTTGTTTGGGTATTTTCCGCTGCTTTTTCGCCGTTTTCAACATTTTCCGTCTGTTCTGCGCCGGAACCGCCTTTCTGCGCCTGATTTCCAGCGTTTCCACATCCGGAAAGCATGACTGCCGCCGCTAAGGTAGTGACGCCAAGTGCCCTGGCTTCTCCGAACACCTTTCCAATGATTTTGCCTGTATTTTCTCGTTTTTTCATATTTTCTGTTGTACCCCTATATTTTTCTTTATGAAACAAAAGGATATCAGAAAAGTGCGATCCCTGCTGAACCGCTGTACCTTCCTGGTATCCTTCTCCATTTTTCTTATTTATTTTATGTGCGGCTATTTAACTCGCTTCTCTGCCAACAGCATAGACACCTGATTCCTATTTTTTCGTTCCCCCGCTTCTGCAAGGCAGCATCTGCTTGTGCAGCGCTGTTTTCTTTTTCTTATATACATTTAGACTCATTTTAGATATCTGTTATCTTATTATTATTCCGTCGGCGTCGTCTTTCTCACATTCGTCTCCAGGAAACGGTTATATCCGAGCCAGCCCGGATTCTCCCCGCCGCTCTTTAAGACTTCCAGCATCGTCTCCATCTTCGCATCGGTATTGTCCGCAAAATTCAATGCCAGCGCCTCCAGAAGCGCCGGTTTCTTCGGGGAACCGTACTCTAATTCGCCGTGGTGCGCAAGGATGCAGTGCTTTAACTCCGCCGCTGTCTTTGCCGGGAATCCCGGAATCTCCTTAATACGGTCTGCAACCATCATCGTGCCGATCACGATATGACCTAAGAGCTGACCGTCGTCCGTATAATCATTTTCCGGAAATGCAGATAATTCCTGCACTTTTCCGATGTCGTGGAACAGCGCCGCCGTCAGAAGCAGATCGCGGTTCAGCGCCGGATATGACTTCGTGTAGAAATCACAGAGTTTTATAACACTTAACGTATGTTCCAAAAGTCCGCCCACAAAACCATGATGCACACTCTTCGCCGCCGAATGGAAGCAGAATTTCTTCACAAATGCCTTATCTTCCAGGAAATAGCTGGATGCCAGCTTTTTCAGGTACGGATTCTGGAAAGACTGCACCAGAGCCGTCAGCTCCTGATACATTATCTTGATGTCCTTTGAGCTGACCGGAAGGTAATCACTTTCCTGATACTCGCCCTCGTCCGCCTTGCGTATGCGCTTGATATTTAACTGGTTGGAACCCTGGAAAACCGTCACATCGCCGTCCACATAGACGTACTGCAGCGGTTCAAAATCATTGATGCCTGGGGAACTTAAATCCCAGATTTTGCAGTCTACCGTGCCTGTTTTATCCTGAAGCAGCACGGAGGCGTACTCTTTTCCGTTTTTCGTCACCGCATGTTGTTTCGTCTTACATAAATATACGTCCGAGACTCTCATTCCTTCCCGGAACTGTTCAATATATCTCATTCTGCCTATATCCTCCTGAATTTCTATCTGGCGCGCAGCGATACCAAAAATGGAATTTCCGTGTACCCGTCGCGCCCTTTCCGCATCACATTTACCGATACAGACACGCCGCTCGCGGAATTTTCAATCTGCGCCTGGAGATCTTTGAAACTTCCGATCTCCTTTGTGCCAAATTTCACAATAATATCGCCGGGCTGGATGCCAGCGTCATACGCCGGGCTGCCGGAGACTGCCTCCGTCACGTAAACGCCCGCCGGAATGCCGCTCCCCTGCATCGCACGGCTCACATCCTGTCCCTGGATGCCCAGATATGCCGCCGAAGCGCCATTCGTCAGCCGCTCCAGAATCGGCTTGTAGCTGGAAATGGTGTACGCCGCCGTCCGATCCGTACAGCTCTCGCTGCGGCAGGACTCCGATGTCCAGCCGACCATCTCTCCGGCTGTATTGATCAAAAAGGTACCCGTCTGCGAATTGCTGCTGATATCCGCATACAGGATCCGCGTCAGTCCATCTGTAATCTGCACATTGCGCGCCACGTAGGATACCGTTCCAAACGAAAGCGAATGCACCTGTCCGGACGGACCGCCGATACCTACGAGGACATCGCCTGCCTTGACCGTATATGAATTGGCAAGTGAAAGCACCTGCACCTTTTTCCGCTCTTCTTCCGGCAGATTGCCGGACGGCACCGCCACAACTGCCATTCCGAGCACTTCGTCAATCTGGCGCACTGTACCAGCGATCTTCGTTCCATCCGAAAATCTCACATTGATCGAATCTGCCGCCCGCACCGCATCGGCGTAAGTAAAGATCAGAAATTCTCCATCACTCTCCGCGATGACTGCACCTGCATAATCACCCGTATTTTCCACCGGATTTCCAAATATATCCGTATCCTGTTTGCCGGAGCTGACCGTCACGATCGACTTATCACCCAGTTCCCCGATTCCACGCAGCACCGACGTCATCGAATTGAAATTGTCTACGGAAAACTGATAGCTGGAAAGTGCCTCGCTGACCGCCTCATCAATCTCCTGCTCCATTTGTTCCGGCTGCGCTGTCATATCCGCATCTGCACCGTCCGACGGCGAAACAGAGTCCGGATCGTCCTTGGAAAACTCGACTGAGGATGTCTCCTGCATCCCATTTTCCTGAAAACACCGATCTGCAAACGGCTTTACCGCCGCAAACGAAACCGCCGCGACTCCTCCAAATACGGCTGACGCGCATACAAAGAGAGCCACCCGCTTCGCAATCTGTTTTCTGGTCAGCGGCGGCTTCACTATCGTTTCTCTCATGAATTCCCGTTTTTCCTTTTTTTCAAGTTCTTCTGAATCCGGCATTTCACTTTCCCCTTTGCATAACATATCCTAATTATACTTTCCTTCTTAAGGTTATGCAAGAAAAAAGTGCGAATGCTTGGCTAGACGGCGGGGAATGTGATATAATGTGAACACTTGACGAGGTCTTTTCGAGTCTAGTGAGAACTTATACCTGACCACTTAATGAGGTCTTTCACGAATTTAGTGGTCACGGTATCATGTGAACACCATTTAAATTAAGAGGATTACCACAACATGAATGAAAAAGCATTAAAAACTCTCGAATATACAAAGATCATCGACCAGCTCACGGAGTACGCCTCCACGGAGATGGGAAAACAGATGTGCCGGGAACTGCAGCCGTCCTGTGATCTGGGGACGATCCGGCAGAGCCAGACGGAGACGACCGATGCCCTGACGCGCGTCCGCATGAAGGGAAGTCTCTCCTTCGGCGGCGTGAAGGATGTGCGTGGTTCCATGAAACGTCTGGAAATCGGAAGTTCCCTGGGGATCCCGGAGCTTCTCTCTGTCAGCTCCCTGCTGACAGTCGCTGCCCGCGCGCAGAGCTACGGACGCCATGAGAAATCCGAAGAATTTCCAGATGATTCCCTTGATGAGCGCTTCCGCGCTCTGGATCCGCTGACGCCGGTCAACAATGAGATCAAGCGCTGCCTGCCATCCGAGGATGAGGTCAGCGATGACGCAAGTCCGGGACTTGCCAAAGTGCGCCGCTCCATGAAGATCGTGGGCGGACGCGTCCATACCCAGTTAAATTCTATTTTAAATTCCAGCCGGACCTATTTACAGGATGCCGTCATCACAATGCGCGACGGGCGCTACTGCCTGCCGGTCAAGGCTGAGTATAAATCCCAGGTTCCAGGCATGGTGCACGACCAGTCCTCGACCGGTTCGACTGTATTTATCGAGCCGCTCGCGATCGTCAAGCTGAACAACGAACTGCGCGAGCTGGAAATCCAGGAAAAACGGGAAATTGAGTTCGTTCTGGCAGCTCTTTCCAGCCAGCTTATGCCTTACACCGACGCGATCCTCTCGGATCTTTCGATTCTGGCAGAGCTCGATTTTATTTTCGCAAAGGCAGCTCTTTCCCGCCACTATAACTGCGTGGAACCGAAATTTAACAACAAACGGTATATCAATATCAAGGACGGACGCCATCCGCTCTTAAATCCGAAACAGGTCGTTCCGATCAACATCTGGGTTGGCGATTCATTTGACCTTCTGATTGTGACGGGTCCAAACACGGGTGGTAAAACCGTTTCTTTAAAAACCGTCGGACTCTTTACCCTGATGGGGCAGTCAGGACTCCATATCCCGGCATTTGAGGGATCCGAGCTGGCTGTTTTTGACAATGTATTTGCCGACATTGGCGATGAGCAGAGCATCGAGCAGAATCTGAGTACATTCTCCGCCCATATGACGAATATCGTTTCGATTTTAAATGAGGCGGACGCCAATTCGCTCTGTCTCTTCGATGAGCTCTGTTCCGGTACCGACCCGACCGAGGGCGCGGCGCTGGCGATTGCGGTTTTAAATTTCCTGCACAACATGACCTGCCGGACGATCGCAACCACGCATTACAGCGAATTAAAAGTCTTCGCGCTGACCGCGCCAGGCGTTGAAAATGCCTGCTGCGAGTTCAACGTCGAGACTCTCCGCCCGACCTACCGCCTGCTCATCGGTATTCCAGGAAAAAGTAATGCATTTGCCATTTCCCGCAAGCTGGGGCTGCCGGATTATATCATCGACGAGGCGAAAAACCAGATGGAGCAGAAGGACGAATCCTTCGAGGATCTGCTTGCCAATCTGGAAAACAGCCGCGTGACCATTGAAAAAGAGCGCGAAGAGATCGCCTCCTATAAACAGGAAATTGAAACGCTGAAGAACCGCCTCCAGCAGAAGGAAGAACGTTTCTCCGAGCAGAAGGAAAAAATGCTTTCCAAAGCCCGCGAGGAAGCTCAGAAGATCCTTCAGGATGCGAAGGACACCGCCGATCAGACGATCCGCAACATCAACAAGCTTGCCAAGTCTTCCGGCGTCAATAAAGAACTGGAAGCTGAGCGGACCAAGCTACGCGGCAAGATCCAGGATGTAGACAAGAAACTGGCAGTTAAGAAAACCGCCGCACCGAAAAAAGCCGTTTCCGCGAAAAAGCTGCGTCTCGGCGATACCGTGCGCGTTCTCTCGATGAATTTAAAGGGAACCGTCAGCTCCCTGCCGAACGCCAAGGGCGATCTGTATGTACAGATGGGAATTCTGCGCTCCCTCGTCAATATCCGCGATCTGGAAATGGTCGAGGAAGCATCCATCACCGGACCGGGACTTTCCGGCACGCATACGGGCGGTTCCCGCGGATCCGGAAGCGGAAGCAGCAAGATCAAGATGTCTAAGTCCTTCAGCGTATCGCCGGAGGTCAACCTGATTGGCATGACCGTCGATGAGGCGATCCCGGTACTCGACAAATATCTGGATGATGCCTACCTGGCGCATCTTCCGCAGGTCCGCGTCGTACATGGTCGTGGAACCGGCGCTTTGAAAGCGGGCGTACACCGCCACTTGAAGAAATTAAGCTATGTCAAGGAATACCGGCTTGGCGAGTTTGGCGAAGGCGATACAGGCGTTACAATCGTAACATTTAAATAAGAAATATCCATAACTGTGAAGGTACTGAACAGTTACAAATATCCAAAAAAACAGGAGGAATCAACATGGCTGAAAAGCAGCGCATTCTCATCGTAGATGACGACTACAACATTGCTGAACTAATCTCACTTTACCTGACGAAAGAATGTTTTGAAACGAAAATTGTCGGAGACGGGGAAGAAGCTCTCCGGGTATTTCCCGAATTTCAGCCCAACCTGATTCTCCTTGATCTGATGCTTCCGGGCATCGACGGCTATCAGGTCTGCCGGGAACTGCGAAGTACCTCCCAGGTGCCAATCATCATGCTCTCCGCCAAGGGCGAAATCTTTGATAAGGTGCTGGGGCTGGAGCTGGGCGCCGATGACTACATGATCAAACCATTCGATTCGAAAGAGCTGGTTGCCAGAGTCAAAGCCGTTCTGCGGCGCTACCAGCTACCGGTGCAGATGCCCGCATCGTCCGTGACCGAACAGCATGGCAATTTTGTCGAATATCCGGATCTCATCGTCAACCTGACAAACTACTCCGTCATTTACAACGGACACTCGATCGAGCTGCCGCCGAAGGAACTGGAACTGCTCTATTTCCTCGCGTCCTCACCAAACCAGGTATTCACAAGGGAGCAACTTCTCGACCATATCTGGGGATATGAATACATCGGCGACACGCGGACGGTAGATGTCCATATCAAGCGCCTCCGTGAAAAAATCAAGGGCAACGACAAGTGGGCGCTGACGACCGTCTGGGGGATTGGATATAAATTTGAGGTAAAACGGTAACTGTTAGTAAAGGAACTGAACTGTTACGTGAAGAGGTAACCGGAGGTTTACCATGAAATCAAACCACTACACACATTCTCTTTATTATAAACTGCTGATCGGCTATCTCATCTTCGGTCTGCTTGGATTCATCACGATCGCGACCATCTCATCTGAGATGACCTACCACCATCTGGTGGAACGCGAATCGGAGGTTCTGTATGACGAGGCGACCATGATTGCCGATCGGTGCAGCAAAGCCTACGAGGGAAAAACCATCAATCTCGACTCGGCATATCCACAGATCGAGGCGGTTTCCGCCTATCTGCAGTCGGATATCTGGATCCTGAACCATGAGGGCACCATCGTTGCGGACAGCAGCGACAGTCGTACCGGCATCGCAATCGACGATTTCGACCCGACCGCACAGGGCAACCGGCTCTATTCCATCGGACAGTATTACAACCTGTTTGACAGCAAGGTACTCTCCGTTTCCGCCCCTATCACAGGCAATATGAAGACCTACGGCTACATCGTGATTCATATGCCAATCCAGAACATTGAGGCGGAACAGAACGGATTTCTGAATATTATTTACATAACATCGATCATCCTGTTCTTCCTATCCCTGGTGGTGCTTCTTGTTTTTACAAAAGTGGTCTATTTCCCGCTCAAAAAGATTACGGTCGCAGCCAATGAATATGCAGCCGGAAACCTGGCACACAATATCCCGATTACCACCCACGACGAGATCGGCTATCTCGCCAGCACATTAAACTATATGTCCAGCGAGTTAAATGAAATGGAACAGTACCAGCACAATTTCATCGCGAACGTATCGCACGATTTCCGCTCGCCTCTGACTTCCATCAAAGGCTATCTCGAGGCAATTCTCGATGGCACAATCCCGCAGGAACTCTATCACAAATACCTGCACATCGTTATTTCCGAAACCGAACGCCTCAACAAGCTGACCCAAGGCATGCTAACACTCAACTCCCTGGACAGCAAAGGCTACTTAACCCGGACAAATTTCGATATCAACCGGACGATCAAGGATACCGCCGCAACCTTCGAGGGCACGTGCAGCGCAAAAGGCATCACGTTTGACCTGACCTTTGCGGATAGCATCCAGATGGTCTACGCCGATCTCGGAAAAATCCAGCAGGTTCTCTACAACCTGATCGACAACGCGATCAAATTCAGCCACGAGGATTCGATCATTTACATCCAGACCTCCATCCGGTATGAAAAAATCTTCATTTCCGTCAAAGACACCGGCATCGGCATCCCGAAGGACAGCCAGAAGAAAATCTTTGAACGTTTCTACAAGACCGACTTATCGCGCGGAAAAGATAAAAAGGGGACCGGACTGGGGCTTGCGATTGTCAAAGAGATTATTCAGGCACATGGGGAAAATATCGACGTTGTCAGCACCGAGGGCGTGGGGACGGAATTTATTTTCAGTCTGCCGAAGGCGACGGCGCTATAGCAAATTGAAACTGTCCAATCCCTTCGCAATTACAGCAAATCTTCCATCTGGCATCCCAGTGACCGTGCAAGCGCACGCACGGTTTCTGCGGATGCTTTTTGAATCTTCTTTTTTCCCTGTTCATACTGCTGAATACTCCGCAGCGTAACCCCCGATTGCTCTGAAAGATCCTTTTGGGTATATCCCGCCATCTTCCGGATCCGCCGCAACGCGTTTTTTCCCTGCTCTTTTCTTCGAATGATTCTGTCTGCCGCCTCAACAAATTTATCCTCCGGAGCTTCATGAAGTGCCGGATACATTTCCACAACCTCCCGGACCGGAAGCCCTGCTTCAATTTCCTTAAATTTCTTCTCACTGTACCACTGATAATACGCCAGTATCCAGCCACTCCAATACTCTCTGGAACAGGTAAATTCTACCTGCGGTTCCGGCAGTTCGTCCTTTTTTCCCGCTTTTCGAAGCACTTCCTCCGCAAGCTCCGTTCCAGAAAAGCCGCTCACTACTCTTGGTACACCTTCCCCAAATTTTTCTGCATACCCGGTTGTAAGAAACAATTTCCAAAAATCTTCCAGATCCATCCCACAGGCATTGACCGCATAATCTGTCATTTCCCCCAGATTTCTCATCGCATCATCCAGATATTCAATCCCATAAGCGCTCATCCTCAGCCGACACCTCCCCTCGAATCAAATCCCGCATATAAATACCGTCGATATCATCCTCTTCCACCTTTTTCCGGTATGAATTTCTAGCTTGCTCATCCCTGGCTCTTCGTTTTACATAATATTCCACTGAATCTACTCCTTCATAAGAAAGAAAGTGTATCGCCTGAAATGCCTTCTGGCTCTTTAATACATACTGCTCTCCCAATTTTCCCAGCCGCATCGCATACGAAAGCTGCTCTAACGATATTTCATTATTTACAAACGCCCTTGCAAATGAAAAATACGAATCATCCGCCCGGTACCCAATCACCACATCATATCCGTCCACATCCGGGAGGAAATGTTCCAGCAGCCACTCTCTTCCCCGTTTCATGACCGCCGAAGAAAGGCGGATTTTCCGGTATTTCATCAAAATCGCCAGCCAATGAAGAACGCTGTAGTGCTTCTCCATCAAATTTAAAATCAAAAGACCGGTTTCATCCATTTCATACTGATTCACATAGCCGTCCTCCCGCTCGGCGCACGACCACTCCTTCGCCAGCTCCAGACTCTCCGTACAATAAAAGCCCTGTCCGTAGTCATTATAGACCTTTCCCTGACCATACATAGGAGTAGAAATAATTTCCAAGGAACCGTGATATAAAATTTTTCTCATTCTGAGGCAACCTCCTTATCTATTATGGGAACAAGTAGAAACATGGGGTATATAAAAAATAGATTCGTTTTAATGAAAATAACTCTATAGAGATATTTTTATTAATATTATATCTCTATAGAGTTATTTAATCAATTTTTATTTCAGATCTTAAAAAGATATGCCACGTTACAGTACGCACCTTACACAAACTGTAACTGTCCTTTCACGATGTTTCGAATTACACCTACCGCGCCTCTTCCCCCGGAAAATGCGCGTCGGACCGCTTCAGAATCTCCCGAGCAGTCTTTATCTTACCCAGACCACCAAAGGTACAACGCAGTTCCAGCGGCAGCGACAGACCGATCTCATAGATCGCGCCGATTGTCTCATCCAGCGGGATCACCTTGTCGTAGCCTGCCAGAATCATATTGGCGCTGGCGAGCGCATTGCTTCCTCCCATGATATTTTTGCCGAGACATGGCCATTCAACACGGTTTCCGACCGGATCGCAGGCAAGTCCTGTGATGTTCTGGAGTCCTACAGACGCCGCATCCAGAGATTGCCGGTTTATTCTGTTTTCATCTTGACAATGAAACGTGAAACTGCTACAATCCAGCTATACAAACCACATTTGATTTGTGATAAATCTATTTTTAGTATATATGTTTTATTTCATTCATAAATATTCAGGAGGTTTTGATATGTTATTTCTCAGCGAACAAGAAATGTGGCAGTCCGTCACCTTAGAGGATGTCATGGACGCGATCGAAGATGCGTATGCGATTCACAAAAGCGGCAATTATAAGATGCCGGATCGTTTTATCGCACAGCGTGATAAAAATATGATGCTCTATATGCCGTGTTTTCTGGATTCCGTCATCGGTACAAAGATGTTATCCGAATTTCCGGACAATTCCTCTCTGGGAATTCCGTATCTGAACGGACTTATGATTTTAAATAACGCAAAGACCGGTCTGCCGAAGGCGATTATGAACGGAAGTGTCCTGACCGCAATGCGGACCGGTGCGGTCGGCGGTGTCGCACTGCGCTATCTGGCTCCAGAGGATGCTGCCTCAGTTGGTTTGGTTGGCTGCGGTATGCAGGGACTACACCAGCTTCTCTATGCCTGCGAGGTGCGCCCGATCACAGATATTTATCTGTATGACGCATACGCTAAGGATCTTTCCGGCTTTATCGAGCGCTTATCGGCGCGTCTGGCATCGTTTGGAAAAAACGACATCCAGATTCATACCTGCGCGGATACCCGTGAACTGGCTGAGCACAGCCGCGTCCTGATCTCCGCCACCCAGGCGGTCGATCCGGTCTACCCGGATGATGAAGAGCTGCTTCGCGGCAAATGCTTTGTTGCCATCGGCTCCTGGCGTCCGGAACGGCGCGAACTGCCGGATGCGGTGTGGAAACTCGTCAAGAACGCGTACACCGAGCTTCCGTATGCCTGCGAGGAGAGCGGCGATCTGAAAATTCCGCTGGAAAAGGGCGTTCTGACACAGAAGCGCGTCCACTTTATCGAGGATCTGATCGAAGATACCAAGCAGGGACATCCGCATGAGCAGAACGAGACCCGCTGCTTTAAATCAGTCGGCATGGGACTCTTTGATGTGCGGACGGCACAGCTTATCTATGAAAAAGCATTGGAAAAAGGAATTGGACAAAAACTTAATTTCTAGGAAAAATGGTTGGAATAGAAAAGGCTGTATCACCTACCGCGCGCTTCCATGCGGCAGGCAATACAGCCTTTTTCTTATTGTTATATGTGCATTAATTTTCCAGCATTTTTCTGAATCTATAGACTGGCAAATTTTTCGCTCCATATTCTTCTCTACTTATTTATATAACGGATACTTCTCACACAGTTTCGTCACTTCCGCACGGATGTAATCTGCCTTGTTCTCGAAGTCGGTAGCTGCCAGCCAGATGCACTCTGCAATCACTTCCATGTCCTCTTCTTTCAGTCCACGGGTGGTAACAGCCGGAGTACCGATGCGGACGCCAGAAGTAACAAACGGGCTTCTCGGGTCGTTTGGAACGGTATTTTTGTTCAGGGTAATGTATACTTCATCGCAGCGGTTCTGCAGCTCTTTACCGGAAATATCCATGCCGCGCAGATCAACTAACATCAGGTGGTTATCGGTTCCGCCGGTCAGAATCTTGAATCCCTGCTTCTGAAGTGCGGCTGCCAGCGCTGCTGCATTCTTCTTTACCTGAAGCTGATACTCTTTAAATTCTGGCTTCAGCGCCTCGCCGAAGCAGACTGCCTTGCCAGCGATGATGTGCTCTAACGGACCGCCCTGGGTTCCCGGGAAGATCGCCTTGTTGAAGTTGAACTTCTCAGCTGCTTCCTTATTTGCCAGAATCAGACCGCCTCTCGGTCCGCGCAGTGTCTTATGTGTGGTTGTCGTAACAACATCTGCATACGGAATCGGGCTCTGGTGAAGACCGGCTGCTACCAGACCAGCGATATGAGCCATATCGACCATCAGGTATGCGCCTACTTTGTCTGCAATTTCACGGAAACGTTTGAAATCAATCTCTCTTGCATAGGCACTTGCACCTGCAATGATCAGCTTCGGTTTTGCTTCCAGTGCAATGCGCTCTACCTCTTCGTAATCAATCACGCCATTGTCATCGACACCATACGGCACAATGTTGAAATATAAACCGGAGAAATTGACAGGGCTTCCGTGTGTCAGATGTCCGCCGTGATCCAGGTTCATGCCCATAACAGTATCACCCGGTTTCAGCATTGCGATAAATACCGCCATGTTTGCCTGCGCGCCGGAATGCGGCTGTACGTTTGCATAATCACAGCCAAACAGTTTTTTCGCTCTCTCGATCGCGATGGACTCTACAACATCGACACACTGGCATCCGCCGTAGTAACGTTTTCCCGGATATCCCTCCGCATATTTGTTGGTTAATACCGATCCCATCGCCATCATAACCGGCTCCGATACAATATTCTCCGACGCGATCAGCTCCAGGTTTCTTCTCTGACGGGCTGCCTCTGCTTCAATGGCTTCTCCCACTTCCGGGTCTGCCTCTGTAATGAACTTCATTACCTCATCTACCATGTCTGTTTCTCCTATTCTTTTCTGTCATCCATACAAAATCATCAAGTGGATTTTTCATATATAAATATAAAACCACACTTTTGTCTCTCCGGATTTTTTATTTAAAAAAGCCTTTTTCAGGTCTCATTAAATACTGTCACCAGACGCTTCTTATGCCAGCAGCGCTTCCGCCATCTGCTCCAGCGACGGAATATCGCTCTCCTTGAGCGCCCCGCGAACCGTAACGACCGGTTCAACCACCGTGATCTCCTTCATCGCATCCAGCATTCCCTTCATCGTGCGCGCTGCACTCGGCGCCCAGGAACCGTTTTCAATCAGGGCAACGGTGCGTTTCTGGTAATTCTTGCTCTGTAAGTGGTGCAGGAAATCTGCCATAACCGGCATCACACCCGCGTCATAGGACGGTGCTGCCAATACAATTTTTCCATACCGGAATGCATCTTCCAGCGCCTCCGCCATATCACCGCGCGCCAGATCCGCGATTGCCACTTTCGGGCATTCTTTTTTCTCAAGAATTTCCTTGCATTTCTTCGCCGCATCCTCGGTGTTGCCATGCAGGGACGCATATGCGATAAATACACCCTCAGACTCGACGCCGTAGCTGCTCCAAATCTGGTATTTTTCAAGCACATGACCGATCGTCTCTTTCAGAACCGGTCCATGCAGCGGGCAGATGATCTGGATCTCAAGACCGGCTTCTTTCTTAAGAAGTGCCTGCACCTGCATTCCATATTTTCCTACAATATTGAAATAATACCGTCTCGCCTCGCAGTCCCAGTCCTCATCCACATCAAGCGCACCGAACTTGCCGAAACCGTCGGCGCTGAACAGCACCTTGTCGCAGGAATCATAGCTTACCATAACCTCCGGCCAGTGTACCATCGGTGCCATGACGAACGTCAGCTCATGGCGCCCCAGTTTCAGGGTATCGCCCTCCTTGACCGTCAGCGCACGGCTGGTATCAAGATCAAAGTACAGTTTCAGCATCGGAAATGTCTTCGCATTGCCTACCAATGTGATTTCCGGATACCGTTCTACGACTGCCTGGATACTTGATGCATGATCCGGCTCCATGTGGCTGATTACCAGATAATCCGGGGTTCTTCCAGCCAGTGCGGTTTCCAGATTTTCCAGAAATTCCGTCTGTTTGCGCTTGTCTACCGTATCCATGATCGCGATCTTTTCATCCATAATCACGTATGAGTTATATGAAATACCATTTGGCACCTGATACTGCCCCTCAAATAAGTCAATGTCATGGTCGTTTACACCGATGTAGCGAATATCTTCTGTGATCATCTCCTGCTTCCTCCTGTTCTTTTCGCAGCTGCTCCATCTCTTTACAGCTGCCTCTTTTTGTTCTCACAGGCATCTCGCATCCTGCTGTCAGCCTGCCTTATGATTTCATCCGTTACCTCTGACTCTGAATCAGTCTTTCTCCTCAATCGCCATAATCATATCCACGCGTCTCTGATGGCGTCCGCCCTCAAATTCTGCGTTGATCCACTCGTCAACGATCATCTTCGCAAGCTCACTTCCTACCACGCGGGCGCCGAAGCAGAGTACATTGGCATCGTTGTGGCGGCGGGACATCACCGCTGTGTACGGCTCGCTGCATACGCAGGCGCGCACGCCTTTTACCTTGTTAGCTGCCAGTGAAATACCAAGACCGGTACCGCAGATTGCGATACCCAGATCGGCTTCGCCGGAAACAACTGCACGACCTACCTTCTCTCCATAAACTGGATAATCACAGCTCTCGCTGCTGTCTGTACCCAGATTTAACACTTCGATTCCTTTTTCTTTCAGGAAATCCACAATAATGTTCTTCAGTTCTACCGCCGAATGGTCATTTCCAATCGCAATTTTCATCTCATCTTCTCCTCATCTGACTGACTTCCGGAACAAATGATATAGTCCGGTCATTATGAAATCATTTTAGTAAAGTTGCCGGGCAATGTCAAGACTGTGAAAATCTCAGAAATACATAAAAAGAGCGCAGAGGAAGCTCTTTCGCACTTCTCCGCGCCCTATTGTTTCTTCTATAATAATAGTTATAAATCCGCCGTAAGACGTTTTCCGCTTACGCGCTATGGACAGCCGAAGCCGTCAGCTTGCCATCCGAAAGCCCGATCTCTATCGTATCGCCCGCACGGACGCCGTCCGCCAGAATCAGCTTCGCTGCCAGTGTCTCAACGTTCTTCTGCAGGTACCGTTTCAGCGGTCTTGCACCGTAAACCGGATCGTAGCCATTTTCAATGATGAAATCCTTTGCCTCGTCCGTCAGGGCAATCTTTAACTCCTTATCCGCCAGACGTTTGTTGACATCTGCAATCAGAAGCTCAATGATGCCTCCGATGTTGCCTTTCGTCAGCGGCTTAAAGAGAATAATCTCATCCAGACGGTTCAGGAACTCAGGACGGAAGTGAGCTCTCAAGTCATGCATAACGGAGCTTTCCGCCTCCGGCTTGATCTGTCCCTTTTCATCGATGCCGTCCAGCAGATACTGGGAACCGATGTTGGAGGTCATAATCAGGATCGTATTCTTGAAATCGACAGTTTTGCCGGTCGAATCCGTGATACGTCCATCATCCAGAACCTGCAGCAGGACGTTAAATACATCCGGGTGCGCTTTCTCAACCTCATCGAAGAGGACAACAGAATACGGTTTGCGCCGTACTGCCTCGGTCAGCTGACCGCCCTCGTCATATCCGACATATCCTGGCGGCGCTCCGATCAGACGGGAAACGGAATGTTTCTCCATGTATTCACTCATATCGATACGAACCATGTTGTTCTCATCATCAAACAATGCCTCCGCCAGCGCTTTTGCAAGCTCTGTCTTGCCGACACCGGTCGGACCTAGGAACAGGAACGAACCGATTGGTTTCGTCGGATCCTTGATGCCCGCTTTGGAACGGATAATCGCCTCCGTTACCTTGGTAACGCCCTCATCCTGTCCGATGACACGTTTATGCAGCAGTTCGTCCATATGCAGGGTCTTGCTACGCTCGCTCTCGGTCAGTTTGGCAACCGGAATACCGGTCCACTTCGAAATAATCCGGGCAATCTCATCCTCGGTGACACTCTCATGTACCAGACTGAGATCCTGATTTTTCACTTTCTCTTCCTCTTCCGCCAACTGTTTCTGCAGTTCCGGCAGCTTGCCGTACTGGAGTTCAGCCGCTTTGTTTAGGTCATATGCCTGCTGCGCTGCCTGAATCTCGCCATTTACATGCTCAATCTCTTCACGCAGTTTGGACAGCTTATCAACGGAAGATTTTTCATTCTCCCACTGGGCTTTCTGGGTCGAAAAGCTGCTCTTGAGCTCTGCCAGTTCTTTCTGCAGTTCTGCCAGGCGATCCTGACTTAAGCGGTCAGTCTCTTTCTTAAGCGCAGCCTCTTCAATCTGCAGCTGCATGATACGTCTCGACAGTTCATCCAGCTCCGCCGGCATTGAATCCATCTCTGTCTTGATCATCGCGCACGCTTCATCAACCAGATCGATCGCCTTATCCGGAAGGAAACGATCCGTGATATAACGATCCGAGAGAATTGCCGCCGATACAAGCGCAGAGTCGGTAATCTTGACCCCGTGGTAAACCTCATATCTCTCTTTCAGACCACGCAGAATGGAAATCGTATCTTCCACGGTCGGCTCATCAACGTGAACCGGCTGGAAACGACGTTCCAGAGCTGCGTCTTTTTCGATGTATTTACGGTACTCATCCAGGGTCGTCGCACCGATACAGTGCAGTTCACCTCTCGCCAGCATAGGCTTCAGCATATTCCCGGCGTCCATCGCGCCCTCGGATTTGCCCGCGCCGACGATCGTATGCAGCTCATCGATAAACAGAATAATCTGTCCCTCGCTCTTCTTGACCTCGTCAAGCACCGCTTTCAGTCTCTCTTCGAACTCGCCGCGGTACTTCGCGCCCGCCATCAGAGCTCCCATATCCAGAGCAAACAATTTCTTGTCCTTCAAGCCCTCCGGGACATCGCCGCGCACGATACGCTGTGCCAGTCCTTCGACAACGGCTGTCTTACCGACGCCAGGTTCACCAATCAGAACTGGGTTGTTTTTCGTCTTTCTGGAGAGAATCATAACCACATTACGGATCTCACCGTCACGGCCGATGACCGGATCGAGCTTCTGATCTCTCGCACGTTCCACCAGATCGTAACCGTATTTATTTAAAGTGTCATACGTTGCCTCCGGATTATCGCTGACAACACGCTGGTTGCCGCGCACGGTCGAAAGCGCCTGCAAAAAGCTCTCTTTCGTAATGCCGTAGAGACGGAACAGTTCTTTGACCGCCTTATTCGGCTGTTTTAACATCGCCAGAAATAAGTGCTCGACGGAAACATACTCGTCCCCCATCGCCTTGGCTTCGTCCTCCGCGTTCACCAGCACCTTGTTGGCATCGTTGGAGAAATACACCTGACCGCCGGATACCTTCGGCAGCTTTCCAATCGCCTGCTGCACCTCATCACGGAACTGGTCGCCCGAGATTCCCATCTTTGTTATTAATTTAAAAATCAAGCTGTCTTCCACAGTCAAAAGACTGTACAGCAAATGTTCCTGATCAATCTGCTGGTTTCCATATTCATACGCCAGCTTTTCCGTATTTTGAACGGCTTCCAGAGACTTCTGGGTAAATTTACTGATATTCATAAACCTGCCTCCTTTCGAACAATCTGTGAAAACCTTTTGGTCTTCTTTTGTTCTAGCAGTAATATAACACTTGTTGTTAGCACTGTCAAGAGTAGAGTGCTAATTTTCTGTGAAGAATTTGTGAAAACTTTTTTTTTAAAATTTTCATGTAAGCATATCTTTCTTGCCGATTTACCTGTTTTATGTTACATTTATTATCAACAACTCGATCTGTTTTTTAACTATAAACCCTGCATTTACATGAAAGTTGAATCTAACTTATGAACCATCCATCCAACGAAAATATCCCATCAAGAAGCTTTTCTTATCATGCCTTTAACTTTACCTTTTTGCTTCTTCTGGCAGTATTTTTCATTTCCTTATACACCGTTGCACTGCTGAAAAGCAACAGCCGCATCACCCTGAGCGCCGCCGTAGAACGGAATATTTCCTGTTCGGACGCGGTTCACCGGGCGATATCAAGCCGGCTGACGCGGGCAGATTTTGAACAGATCAATACAAAATCCGATATGAGCTCCGCGCAGTATCGAAGCCTGCAATCTTATTTAAATGAGCTTCGCAGCCTCAATTCGACGCGCTACTTATACACTGCCAAGCGTGGACCGGGCGGAAAACCCATCTACCTGATCGATGGTCTGGATCTGGAAGCACCTGATTTTGCTTATCCGGGCACCTACCTGGAAGAGGAAATGGTTCCGTATCTGGAAGCTGCCCTCTCCGGCAAAACGATCCACTCACAAAAGATCATTGATACCACATGGGGGCATATTTTTACCGCCTGCTATCCGGTCATTGCCTCCGACGGAACCAATGACATTCTCGGTGCCCTCTGTATCGAGATTGATATGGAAGACACTTACCGATCGATTGAGGCGATCAACCGTTCCTCCTTTGGAATCGCCGCTGCCGCGAGCATGATAGCACTTCTGCTAATTGTTATTTCCTATTTTTATACAAAGAAACAGAAGTCCAGAGAACTCACCCAGCAGCTGCTGCTGGAACAGACCGCAAAAGCAGCAGAGGCAGCCAACAAGGCGAAATCGACCTTCCTGTTCAATATGTCGCATGATATCCGGACACCGATGAATGCGATCCTCGGTTACGCAGAACTTGCCAGAAACCATCTGCAAGAACCGGAAAAAATCGGCGAATATATGGACAAGATCCATATTTCCGGTGAAAAGATGCTCTCTATCATCAACAATATTCTTCAGTTTTCACAGATTGAGAATAACCAGATACACATTGAAGAAACCTCCGTCCAGACTGAGAAAAATTTTGATTCCTGTATCGTCATGGTCCAGACTGCCCTGGAAGAAAAACAGCAGCATTTTCATGTGACCAAGGACATTTCGTACCCATATATCTACATTGACACGACGTATATGTCCGAAATTGTATTGAATATTTTGAGCAATGCGATCAAATATACCGCCAAGGGCGGGACGATCTCCTGTGCCCTCCGCCAGGAGCCTGGTGAAACGGACGGCTGGTGTATCACAGAAATCGCAATCACCGATACCGGCATCGGCATTTCCGAGGAATTCCAGTCGCATATTTTTGAATCATTTTCACGGGAGCGTTCTTCCACCGTCAGCGGCATTGAAGGCACCGGGCTTGGCATGGGAATCGTGAAAAATCTGGTGGATCTGATGCATGGAACGATCGAGGTAAAGAGCAAGCTCGGAGAAGGTTCAACGTTTACCGTCCGGATCCCATGCCGGATTTCCTCGCGGGAGGAAACAGAGCCTACCGCATTCGATGAAACAGCTGCCCAGACTCTATCCGGCTGCCGGATTCTTCTTGCGGAGGATAATGATCTGAACGCCGAAATTTCCATCGAACTTTTGACCCGCGAGGGGCTTTTGGTCGAACGGGCAAATGACGGGGTTGCCTGCCTGGAAATGCTGCAAAAAGCGCCGGAAGATTATTATGATTTGATTCTGATGGATATCCAGATGCCGATCATGGACGGCTACAAGGCAACGCGGGCGATCCGGCGGTTTTCGGATAAGAAGAAGGCTGGCATTCCGATCGTTGCGATGACAGCGAATGCATTTACAGAGGATAAAGAGCGGGCGCTGGAATCCGGAATGAATGATCATGTGGCGAAGCCGATTGATATGAAGGTGCTGATGAGTGTGCTGGATGAGCAGATTTGTGGGCATAAAGGTTTATAAATGATGAAAAACGGCACACCGCATTCTCATCACTAAGTAACGAGAATGCGGTGTGCCGTTCTTCAAATCCTATTTTGTAAAATATTTCTCTTTAATGATCTCCACCGGCATCTGCTGTCCTGTCCAGAGTTCGAAGGATGCAGCTCCCTGATAGAGAAGCATGTACATACCGTTGCTGGTCTTGCAGCCTGCCGCTCTTGCTTCGCGCAGTAAACGAGTCTCCTGAGGATTGTAGATGACATCGAATACGAACAGGTCTTTGTGGAACATCGTTGTATCAGTAATGATTGTGTTGTCTGTCTTCGGAGCCATGCCGACGGAAGTACCATTTACCAGAATCGCGCTGTCTGCGATGGACTGGCGCAGGATCTCCGGATCGGAGTAATCATGCAGGGTTACCTTGCACCCTGTGCGCTCGTTCAGTTTCTTTACAATCTCCTCGGCTCTCGGATAGAACGCGTCCTTGACGTTAAATACGTTAATTTCTGCCACGCCGTCTAAAGCTGCCTGTACAAGAATCGCGGTTGCGGCGCCGCCAGCGCCTAAAAGCGTCATTTTCTTGCCAATGATGTCTACACCATTTTCTGCAACTGCACGCATAAATCCGACGCCATCGGTCGTATAAGCAGTCAGAACACCGTCGTCGTTGACAATCGTATTGCAGGCGCCGGAAATCTCGGAAGCCGGTGAAACCTTGTCTGCCAGCTTGCACATGATATTTTTGCCCGGCATCGTGATATTCCAGCCGCGCGCGCCCATCGTCCGCAGTCCCTCAACCGCCTGCGGCATCTTCTCTTCCGGCACATCAAACGCCAGATATGTATAATCCAGCCCCAACTGGCTGCACGCCTCGTTGTGCATCTCCGGCGAAACACTGTGTGCGACCGGGCTTCCCAGTAAACAAAGTAAACCTGTGTGTCCTGTGATATGATTCGACATCTTTTTTCCCCTTTCGTTTTCTCTGTCAGAACTTTCTGAGCAGTCACATTATTTAAACTTCTTCACCTGTGCAATGATCTCCTCGCAGATCTCATTCGCTGATTTTCCATCGGTCGCGATCACAATATCTGCTGCCGCTTCATACGCCGGTCTGCGCTTCTCCATCAGCTCGGAAACATATTCCACTGTCTTATTATTTTCCAGAAGAGGACGGTCATGGTTCTCTTTGACACGCTCCAGAATCGTCTCCGGCTTCGCGGTCAGAAGTATAATCTTGCCGCTCTTTCGCATCTCCTGTACATTGATCTCGCGCATCGCTACGCCGCCGCCGCAGGATACAATCTTGTTCTTCTCGTTTCCTACCTCCTTGAGCAGGTTTGTCTCCTCGTTGCGGAAATATGCCTCGCCGTGCAGATCGAAGATCTCGGAAATGCTCATGTTGTTCTTTTTCGCGATCATTTCATCCATTTCCAATACATCCATCGCAAAGGTATTCTGCAGTGCATTCGAAACGGTGCTCTTTCCGACTCCCATAAATCCGATCAGGAAAATATTGAACCCAAACAGCTCATGGGACTGAATCCGTTTGCTCCGGTAGAGGACGCTGTCGTAAACTGCCATGATTGATTTTTTGTATTCATAATCATCCAGCTTCGCAAGCATCTTGCTCTTCTTGCGCTCTTCTTCCTCTGCCTGGTAAATCGGAAGTCCGTTTTTCTGTTTATAATTTGTAATCTCCTGGATAATCTGGCAGCGCATCCGCAGGGCGTCGATCAGAATCTCGTCGCACATGTCCAGATCATTTCGCAGCTTCTTTAATTCATCCATCTGTCTCATCCTTCTCCACTTGTATTCATTCAGATTACTTTTGCACTTTACATTGAAAGTGTGTTTTATTATTATACCCGAATCAGGATATGAACGCAAGTGCTAATGCGGAATAGCAGGTATAACTGTGGGGGATAGGTGTTGCTGTTCGAGCTATATTTTTATTAGATTCCCAGCTTCTCCTTCATGTAATCCACCGGTGTTGATTTTCCTGTATACAGTTCAATCGCGATCAGCGCCTGGAACAGCATCATGCTCATACCGTTGTATACACGGGTGCAGCCAGCTTCTTTGGCCTGCTTCATCATCACGGTCTCACGCGGTGCATATACCGTATCAGTTACGATCAGATCCTTGCGGAAATAGGACGGATCCGGGATATTGGACAGATCCTCCAGCGGGTGCATACCAACGCCGGTTGCATCACAGAAAATGTCTGCTTCGTGCATTTTCTCTTTTAAGAGTGCCAGATCGCCCAGGTCATGCATCTCGGCCTTGCAGTTAGAGTTCTTGTTGATGATGTCAACGATCTCCTCTCCGCGTGCATAGAACTTATCTTTAATATTGAAGATATGCAGCTCTGCAATGCCGTCCAGTGCGCCGCGTACTGCGATAGCGGTCGCTGCACCGCCGGTACCGATGAGAACCATCTTCATTCCCTTGAAATCAATGCCTTCTTCCTTGATTCCCTGCCAGTAACCCATACCGTCAGTGTTGTAACCCTTCAGGTATCCGGTTACATTGCCGTCTTTGTCACGGGTGTTGACTACAGTGTTGATCGCGCCGCACAGCTTTGCAGCCTCGTCTACCTCATCCAGATATTTGTGAACGACGGTCTTGTTCGGCATGGAGATGTTGGAACCCAGCATCTTCAGCGCACGGATACTCTCAACCGCTGCTTCCAGGGTATCGTTGTCTACCTCGAACGCAAGCTGGATAACATCGTCGCCATTCTTGTCATAGGCAAGGTTGTGGGTGGTCGGAGACTGTGTATGACGGATCGGGTAAGCCATTAATCCTACTAATTCGGTATGTCCTGTAATGTTTGGCATGATAATTTCCTCTTTTCTTCTCTATTTTTATAATCAAATAAAACGATATCATTCGTTCAGCGAACAGTCAGAATCTTTCAAATGCAATATTCAATTTCTTACTCCAACGGTGCCAGCTCTAAAAATCCTCTCGCTTCCAGCACGTTCAGAATCGCACGTCCTTCCATCGTTCCCTCCATGATACGGCGGGCGCGGACGGAATCTCCGATCGGGTAAATGAATGTATCTGTGTTGTCAAATGCCTCTTCAAGCTGTGCCAGAATCGGATTGTTGGCGCGCATTCCCAGACAGTTGAAACCGAGGTCAAAGTTCAGATCCTCGATCGTGCCATCCGGCAGCTTCACGGTAAATGCGTTTTCTTTGACTTCCTGCAGCGCAGTATTCACATACTCTTTCACACCATATTTGTCGTGTGTCTCACGCATGGAACATTTTGTGATCGGATCTGCCAGCATACCAATCTGCGGGAGCATATCCACGATGGTACACTTCGCGCCGCGCGGTGCGAAATACTCCACAACATCCAGGCCAACGGAGCCGCCGCCGACTACAACCACTTTTTTGCCCTTGCAGAAATCATCCGGGTATTCTCCGGCTTTTACTTTCTGAATCATCTCGAAAATGGTATCGACATGACCGGCTGCGATGTTTTCCTTGAGTCCCTTGATCGGCGGAACGACTGGAACGGAACCGGTTGCGTTGACAATGATATCCGGCTTGAACTGTTTGATCTTGTCCACGGTTGCCTCGCAGTTCAGAAATACATACAGATTTTTCAGTCTCTTCGCACGTGCTTCCAGATATTTCGGGAAGTCTTTCATACGGTTCTTGCTTGGCAGGTCGGAAATGAAGGTGGAAAGTCCGCCTAATTTACCACTCTTTTCTAATAAGAATACGTTGCATCCAACCTCGGCTGCCGTGCAGGCTGCTTCCAGACCGGCTGTACCGCCGCCGACTACAACTACGTTGCAGTTTTTATTGACTTTCAGCTTCTTGTAGATATCGCCCTCCGGAACAGCCGGGTTGACGGTACAGCGGATCGGACGGTTGACGCCGATTCGGTTTCCCGCACAGCCGACGTTACAGGAGATACATTTACGGAGAATCTCCTCCTCGCCGTTCTGCACCTTGCTGACCCAGTTCGGCTCTGCAATGAGTCCGCGTCCCATGCCGACAATATCGACATCGCCGCTCTCCAATACTTTCTCAACGACCTCCGGATCGCGGTAGTTGCCCGCATTGATAACCGGTTTACCAAATTTATCCTTCACGGCTCTTGCCATGTAGGAACGCCAGCCATCCGGCAGAAAGTTCGAGTCAATCTGATACTGTAAGGACGGGTTCAGACCGCAGGATACATCGTACATATCTACGTACTCATCCAGATATTCGAGGTATTCCAGTGTGTCTTCCAGCGTGTTGCCGCCCGGCACGCGCTCTTCCGCAGAGATACGGACGATGATCGGGAACCACGGACCTACATTTTTCCGCACCTCTTCCAGAACCATCTTCGGGAAACGGAGACGATTCTCGACGGAGCCGCCGAATTCATCGGTTCTTTTGTTGTAATACGGGGAAATAAACTGACTCATCAGATAAGAATGACCACAGTGGATCTCAATCGCATCAAATCCGATCGCCTGTACACGTTTCGCCGCCTCGCCGTATTTTTTTACGGTCGTCAGGATCTCTTCCCTTGTCATCGGACGCGGAATCTCGCCGCCTGCCTTGGTCGGGATATTGGAGGAAGACACCGTCTCCATACCTGTTCTGGCAGAGGATGCAGAAGCGCCCGCATGGTTGACCTGAATCGCTACCATCGCGCCATTCTTGTGAAGATTCTCGACTAACTGATAGTAACGCGGCATAAAGCTGTCGTGATCGATGCGGATCTGGCTTGTGCCATTGGAACCAACCGGATATTCGATATTGGCATTCTCCAGAATAATCAGACCAGTTCCTCCCTTGGCACGCAGGGAATAATAATTCATATGGCGGTTGCTCATCTCACCGCTCGTCTCGCCATAGTTAGTACCCATCGGCGTCATGGCAACACGGTTTTTGATCGTCATGCGCTTAATGGTAATCGGTTCAAAAATTTTGGGGTATTTGCTCTTCATGATGAAATTCTCCTTCTCCATTGCATGAGAGGCATCCCTGTGTTTGTGACACTTTTATCTTAACCGTTTTGCTTAAAAATTAACAATATCTTTCAAGTAAATTTTCAATACGTTTTTGCTATCGGTTTCCCGTTCCGCCTGCAGACCGTCCTGACGCGCCTGCTGTTTCATATATTCAATAAAGCGTTCCACCGCCGGAAGCCGGTAGCGTTCTTTCATCCAGAACATAAAAATCTGGTGATAAATGTCCAGATTTTCAATCGGGTGAATGCAGACTCCCTGAGAAAGCTCCAGAATGTCCGTGCGCGGCATCAGTGCGATGCCAAAACTCTCCCGCACCAGTGCGACGATCGAATATTCGTCCGGACACTCCACAATGATGTCCGGCTGAATGTTGTATTTCGCATAGAGCGCGCGGGTGCGCGTCCCCATCCAGGAGTCCTTATCGTATCCAATTACCGGATACCGGTTCAGCTCCGCAAATGGAATACTCTCCCGCTCTGCCAGCGGGTGATCCTTCGGCGTGATGATGACAAGCTTCTGGTTCGCCACCGGGAAAAATTCCATGTCATCCTTTTCCAGACAGCCGCCAAAGCCTACATCTAATTCACCCGTTTTTACCTTTTTTGCAATCGCCGGTGTGTGATTCTGCCAGAAATTAAACACAACCTTTTGATTTTCCGGCTGTTCTAAAAAGAGCTTGACCCGGTGCGGGATATAGTGACCTGCCAGCGGAAACACGTAACCGATGTCGATCTTTCCCCCATCCATCGAAATTTCCCGCATTTTCCCGACCGCTATGTGGCAGTCTGTGAGAATCCGGTCCGCGTACTCCAAAAACATCTTCCCCGCCTTCGTCAGGGTCACCCCGCGTCCTTCTTTTTCAAAGAGCGTCACGCCCAGCTCATTTTCCAGTGACGCCATCGACCGGCTCAGGGATGGCTGTGATATATATAATTCTTCCGCCGCCTGATGATAATTTTCCAGATTCGCTATCTTCTGAAAATATAAAATCTGATTCAATGTCATTCCTAACGTCCCCCGTCTTTATGTATCTTCGTATTAACTCTTCGCAATATCAGCCGTAAATGCATCACACCAAACTTCCATAATCGTTACTGTTCACGCATACGTGCCCAGTAACGGAATTTGCCGTGGCTTCGCATTTAAATACGGCAAATTCCTGCTGCCACCACGTTTTCTTACGGCACTTTCGGTTCCAAAAGTGCCTACCCGTGAACAGTAACCCATAATCATATTTATAACACATTAATGCTTAAAATGCATTGTTTTTTTGCTATAAAAGTATTAGACTTCGGCTATAATAATTATTAGAATAAAGGCATCAAACGTGTTATTTTTCTAACACTAAAACAGAACTTTTTATATCGGCATCTCCTTTGTGTTTGTGACAGAACATCAGCCATCATCCGCCCGGTTTCCGAAACGGCAGCACGACAGGCGGATCTTGAATTAAGGAGAAAATCATGAACAAGAAATATCTGCCAAGTGCACTTATCATGTACTTAAACTACTTTATCCATGGCGTCGGCTGTTCGATTCTCGGACAGGCAGTCATCAAGGAAGCGCTTGCCGCAGCCTGGGGCGTTGAGGCAATGGCGATCACCGCGATTTCCGCTGCTTTAGGACTCGGACGTCTGATTGCACTTCCATTTGCCGGACCACTTTCCGACAAACTGGGACGCCGCATCTCAACCGCGATCGGCAGCGCCTCCTACGCGGTTTACCTGATTGGACTTGCTTTCGCTTTCAGCGCCGGACAAAACGGCGGCTATCAAATTGCTTATGTATGTGCAATCATCGGAGGTATCTCCAACTCGTTCCTTGATACCGGTATCTATCCGGCGGTTGCCGAGATTATCAGCAGCGCTCCGGGTGTCGCTACCATGGGAATCAAATTTTTCATTGCGATCGCGCAGATGCTTCTGCCGTTCGTACTCGGTGTTGCTGTGACAACCACCGCCACCGGCATGGTATCTTACAATCCGTTATTTATCGGATGCGGTATTATTTACGCTGTTTTATTTGTACTTATTTTCCTGTTCCCGCTGCCAGATTCTGAGCAGAAGGCAGAGGGCAAATCCGAGGGACTCATCGCCAGCTTAAAACACACAAATTTTTCGTTTGAGTCCATCGCCATGATCGTGATTGGTTTCACCTGCACCGGTACCTTCCAGTTATGGTTAAACTGCGCGCAGAACTTCGCAAAAGAAAATGCAGGCTGGGCGAACCCGTCCATCATGCAGACCTACTATTCCGCAGGTACCCTGATGGCGCTCGTTGTCACCTCCCTGCTGACCCGTAAAATCAAGGATGTACGTTTCATCCTCGTTTACCCGGTTATCTGCCTCGTTACTTTGGTTGCCGTACTCATCGGTCACAGCCAGACCCTTATGATTGCAGGCGCTTTCATCATCGGCTGGGCAGGCGCGGGCGGTCTGTTACAGATTGTAACCTCCGTCTGCAACATGCTGTTCCCGAAGATCAAGGGAACCGTAACCGCACTGGTTATGATTGCTTCTTCCTTATGTAATTACACAATTTTGACTGCCGCTTCCAAAATGGCACCATCCCATGTTATGATAATGAATATCGTACTGACTGCCATCGGCGTTCTCTTGGGACTCTTTGTCAATGCCCGCTACGCGAAAATGGTGTCTCTGGCAGAAAGCGACGAATAAATATTTATTGATAAAATGAAAGGATTCTCTGATTATGAATACTATCAAAGTTAGAAATATCGAAATTGGCTCCGGCACACCGAAGATCATCGTTCCGATCGTAGGCGTTACCAAACAGGAAATCATCGACGAGGCAAAAACGTTTGATTCTATTCCGGTTGATGTGGTAGAATGGCGTGCAGACTGGTTCGAGGGTGTCTTTGATTTTGAGAAGGTAGAAGACGTCTTAAAGGAACTGCGTGCCGTTCTCGGCGAGACTCCGATTCTGATGACTTTCCGTACCTCCAAAGAGGGCGGCGAGAAATCCATCGAGCCGGAAGATTACGCAAAGCTGAACATCAAGGCAGCTCAGACCGGCTATGTCGATTTCATTGACGTAGAGATCTTTACCGGCGACGCGATTGTAACCAAGATCATAGACGGTGCACATGCTGCTGGCGTGAAAGTCATCGCTTCCAACCATGACTTCCACAAGACGCCGGAGAAATCCGACATCATCTACCGCCTGCGTAAGATGCAGGATATAAATGCAGATATCCCGAAGATCGCAGTTATGCCGCAGAACAAGAAAGATGTTTTAACGCTTCTCTCTGCCACCGAGGAAATGACTTCCCTCTATGCGGACCGTCCAATCATTACCATGTCGATGGCTGGCACCGGCGTTATCAGCCGTCTCTGCGGCGAGGTATTTGGTTCTTCCATGACCTTCGGCGCTGCCAAGAAGGCATCCGCACCGGGTCAGATGGGCGTAAAGGATCTGGAGACTGTACTGGGACTGCTTCACAGTGCGATGTAATATCTGGCTTATCCAGTTATTCGGTTACTGTTCACGCTAACGTGCCCAGTAACTGAATTTGCCGTGGCTTCGCATTTAAATACGGCAAATTCCAGCTGCCACCACGCTATCTTACGGCACTTTCGGTTCCAAAAGTGCCTATATTATACTTTTAGCCACCTATTTTTTTACTCCCGGAAATCCCTGTGCCTGCGGGTACGTGGGAATTCTCCGCGAGGCACTCAAGACCTGCTACCTCCATCGCAGGTCTATTATTGTTATCAAGCGGCACATCCGTTTTCAAACGTGCCTGCATAAACAGCAACCTATTATCCGTATTTACAAGGGGATTATTCATGAAAAAAACACTTCACTGGCTGGATGAAAACCTGGAAGAATTTCTGCTGGTTGTCATGCTGGCTGCGATGACACTCATTATGGGAATCCAGATATTTTCCCGCTACGCGCTTGGGCAGTCTCTGTCCTGGTCCGAGGAGGTTACCCGTTTTCTCTTTATCTGGAGCGGTTTTTTAAGCGTCAGCTATTGCAGCAAAAAGTGCCTGTCTATCAAGATCGAACAGTTCGTCGCTGCCTTTCCACGCAGAGGTAAGGCTCTTTTTAAGGTTGTCAACCACACCTTTGAGCTGATTTTTTTCCTTTATATGATCCCATTTGCATACTCTTACATGATGTCCGCCATTCACAGCGGACAGTTATCCCCCGCCTGCGGGATTCCGATGTACTATATTCAGGCAGCGCCGTTTGTTTCCTTTCTTCTGGTAACATTCCGCATTCTGCAGCGCTGGATCATCGAATTTAAGGTTGCCCGCGGCTAAGATGTCTACGATCCGGCCCACCCGGAGCGCAATACACCGGAATCCTTTATCCATGCAAATGCAGATATGCCGGAAAAGGAATCCAATGAAATCGAATCTCTCATCGAGGCAAATACACCATCTGGAAAGGAGGAACACTGATGCCTGCTGCTCTCTTATTTGTTATCTTTGTCGTGCTGCTTGTCATCGCAATCCCGGTATCGATCACGCTCGGTATCGCCTCGGTTCTCCCTTCCGTTTTTGACCCGTCCTTCACGGTCGGCGCTAAGTATCTGATCCGCGCCATGTTCGGCGGACTGGATTCTTTTCCCTTGCTCGCCGTGCCGATGTTCGTCTTATCCGGCATCATCATGGCAAAGGGCGGTATTTCCAAGAAGCTGTTTGACGTATTTGCCTTCTTTCTTGGCAATTTTACCGCCGGTATGCCATGCGCGGTCATCGTGACCTGCCTCTTCTACGGCGCTATCTCCGGCTCTGCCCCGGCAACCGTTGCAGCCGTCGGAAGCATGACGATCCCGATTTTAAGCGCCCTCGGCTATGACCGGACTTTCTCTACCGCGATCGTGGCAGTCGCAGGCGGTCTGGGCGTTATCATTCCGCCGAGTATCCCGTTTATCATGTACGGCATGGCGTCCGGTGCCTCTGTCAGCAGCCTGTTCTTAGCCGGCGTCATTCCGGGTCTGATGATTGGTCTGCTCCTGATGCTGTATGCCATCTATCACTGCCGGCGTTACGGCGAAGATAGAGAAAAAATCCACGCTGAAATCCATCTGCTGCGCGAAAAAGGGCTGTTCCGGGTGCTGCGCGAAAGCTTTTTCGCTCTCTTAAGCCCGGTCATCATCCTTGGCTGTATCTACAGCGGCATCGCCTCCCCCACGGAAGCAGCAGTTATCTCCGTTTTCTATGCCCTGTTTGTCAGCCTGTTCCTCTACCGGACCATGAAATTCCGGGATATCCCGCCGATTTTTGTGGAAGCGATCCGCACATTCACACCGATCCTCTTTATTCTGGCAGCTTCCACGGCATTTTCCAGAGTCCTGACCCTGATGCAGGTGCCGCAGGCGGTCAGCAACTTTATCCTGGAACATTTCAACAGCCCGGTCATGATCCTGCTTGTCATCAACCTGTTCCTGCTTATCGTGGGAATGGTCATGGATACAACCCCGGCGATCCTGATTCTGACCCCGATCCTGCTCCCGATCGTGACAGCGATCAACATGGATCCGGTCCAGTTCGGTGTGATCATGGTTGTCAATCTGGCAATCGGCTTCGTAACCCCGCCGATCGGCGTCAACCTCTTTGTCGCCAGCTCCCTGACCGACGTCCCGATCATGGCGATCGCCAAAAAAGCGATGCCGATGATTGGCTTGTTTCTGGTGGCGCTGCTGCTGATTACGTTTATACCGGCTTTGTCGCTGGGATTGTTGTAATGCTGAATGGACGCTTGGAAATGTTGAAGCTCTGAAAGATTTCATATAACGACCTGCTTCACGCTTTCAGGCTGTGAATGGAATATTTCACATATGAAATGGATATTTTTAAATTTGAAAGGATCTCCCATTATGATTTATATTTCAAACCTAGTGTCCCGCCGATGCCGGACTTCTTTCCGATTCGCTGCGGCGCTCATTTCTTCGTCGGTTCTTTTATTCGGCGCCTCGCTCGCGCTGAGCGGCTGCGCCTCCAGCCAGAAAGAACAGCGCTATTCCTGGCCACTGGCGACCGCCAGCCCGGAGGACACGGTAACGCAGCTGTTTGCCGAAAAATTTGCGGAGGAAGTACATGACTTAAGCAACGGCGCAATGCGGATTCAGGTTTACGCCAACTCCACACTCGGCGGTGACCGCGACCTGCTCGAAACGTGCGCGGACGGCGATATCCCATTTGTCGTGCAGAACACCGCCCCTCAGGTTTCTTTCATGAAGGATCTCGCCGTTTTTGACCTTCCATGCGTCTTTGATTCGCTGGATGACTGCCGCAAAAAGCTGGATGATCCGGATTTTTACAATCTCATCAGCCAGGTGTACACCGACGGCGGTTACCACCTGCTCGGCATGGCAGATCAAGGATTCCGCATCATGAGCACAAATAAACCGGTTTACTCTCTGGCGGATTTCAAAGGGCAGAAAATCCGTACCATGGAAAACAGCTATCATCTCGCATTCTGGAAAGCAATCGGCGCCAATCCGACGCCAATGACCTTCAGCGAGGTGTATATCGGTCTCCAGCAGCACACGATCGACGCGCAGGAGAACCCGTATGAGGTCATCGTCTCCAACCGTCTTTACGAACAGCAGGATTATGTGGTCGAGACGAACCACCTGCCACATCTGATCTCCCTGATTGTCAATGACGATTTCTTCCAGAACCTGACTCCGGAAGAACAGGAAATCATGACGCAGGCAGCCAAAACCGCGACCGAGTATGCCAGAGAACAGTCCGACGCGCGCATCTCCAACCGTATCGCTACGATCGAAGCGAGCGGCACCGCGATTTTAACTCTCTCGGATGAAACGCGCGATGCCATCCGGGAGGCGGCTGGAAGCGTATATGAGAGTATCCGTGAGAATATTGATCCGGAAATTTATGACGCATATATGGAGCCATAACCTCATCTTCTTTTACCATCTGCAAAAAAAGTTCATACAAAATTCAAAAGCGGATATACCGACCATCTGGTCAGTACATCCGCCTTTTCTCATGTTTCAATCATTCCACGAAACTTTTTATCTGCCTTGCGGACAGCATCCCGTTTCACTTCATCCTGGCACTGCGCTTCAATTATTTAGCTTCTTCTGCGTCAGCCTCTTCATCGGTCTCCGGTACATTGTTGTGAACCGCTGTGACGGTAGCAACTACTGCCTCCAGATCGGTCAGAATATCAACGTCTTTATCTTTTGCGATCGAAAGGTCTTTGACACGAATTGTATCACCAATCTCCATCTCACCAACATCAACTTTGACTTTCTCAACCAGTGCAGCCGGTAATGCGCGGTACGATACTTCTTTCAGTACCTCCTGCAGAACGCCAGTTTCTACCTTGTCGTGGTTCTCGAAGATAATCTCAGCAACGGAATGAACCTTCTCATTGCTTACCAGCGCCTGGAAATCTATTTCTACAACCTGATTTGCCATTGCATCATAGTCAACTTCCTTGATCAGGACATCGTAGACTTCGCCTTCTACATCCAGCATAATCTGTCCGCCCTTGGTCTCGTTCTTCAGCAGACGATCCACGTCTTTCTTTTCCATCTTAACAGGAATGGAGCCCTGAATCTTCTTGCCAAATACGTTGCCTGTTACATAGCCTTCTCTTCTGAGTCTCTTTGCCTTAACATCCATGCTTCTTTTTTCAGCTTTTAAAGTAGTCATTTGTCTTTTCCTCCAAAAATCTGATCTGCGCCTTCCGCACGCCCTGTGTGGAAAACACATTGTGCTTAGCAGCCCTCAGCCATGGGGTTTTGTTAAGTATCTATCTCCTTGTTACGGCTCATATTATAGCAAGGTTCTCTGAAAACGATTCACTAAAAATAAAAATATTTCGGCTTTATTTTCAGCATTTTTAAGGTTGAAATTTAGAATTTGTATATTTTTCTTTCTGTCTTTTTTATACAAGAAGTATCTCCCTAAATCCGCCACCCGGTTTCAGGGCACACACACTTTTAAATCCACACGCCACCGCCAGCTCCTGCGCCTGCTTAAACCCATATCCGATCGTGTCGGCACTGTGGCTGTCGGAGTTGATGAGGATACGTCCGCCGCAGGCACACAGCTCTTTTAACAGGGCTGCAGACGGGTACGGCGCACTCCGGTAGCCGCGGGACATGGCGCCTGTGTTGATCTCAAACGGAATCCCCAGAGCCGCCAGTTTGTGCATCGCCGTGATCGCCGGTTCCAGATAGGCGTCTTTCGTCTCGTCGAAATGTTTATATCCCTCGTTAAATTTTGTCAACAGGTCAAAATGTCCGATGAAATCGCATTTTGTCCGGTCATAAATCTGCGCCTCTGCCTCGAAATACTCCTGTGCAAAGGCGTACCAGTCACCATGCCACAGCGTCTCGACTGCTTTTACCAGTTTCTCTTCCGTATCATCCACACAAACATACTCGCCATCCTTGATGAGCGCATGGGTCGAGCCGATCGCGTATTCTGCTTTCTGCACCGGTCCCAGTCCATCCAGCTCGATCCCGATATAGAGATTCATCTTTCCCCGGTATTCCTCCCGGAGTTCTTGAAGTTCTTCGGTATACTGGCGAAGCTTCTCGTCGTCCATCCCGAATCCCGGCTCAAACATCGAAAAATCAGCATGTCCTGAAACACCAAAATCGGTCATTCCCATCCGGTATGCCGCCTCCACCATCTCCCGCGGTGTACTCTTTCCGTCGCAGAACGTGGTGTGGGTGTGAAAATCTGTATGAAGCATCGGTAATCTCCTTTCTTATTTCACTCTGTCAAAACGTTTCTGCCTCTTCACAGCTGCGGGCAAACATCCTTGCGGATTTGTCTTCAACAAAGGATTTATCGCAAACTCCGCTCCGCCATCTGCATCCGCTTTTCAAACTGCTCGTAAAAGTCCTTCTCTCCATCATACGGAAGCAGATAGAACAGTTTCATAATCAACAGATTGCGCCGTTTTTCGTGCTCGGCTGCCGCAGTGGCACGGTTTTTCTTCTGTATCTCCTGTTCCTCCGGCGTTCCGATGCATGGTTCTGCCAAAAGGTTCTGCGCCGCCTCCGTTTCCGCCCTTCTTATATCTTTTAAGAAATAATGCCACCGGCTGATATACGCCTCATACCGCTTTAAATCTGGCGTATCGATCCATTTTTTCACTTTGACTTTCGTCCGGTTTTCCTTTTTACACTCATGAATCTGGAGAAAATACTGGAAACTTCCATTTTCATAAAAGCGCCCCAGTGGAAACAGGCGGCAGATACCCGGCCGGTATGCATGGATCCGGCAGCGCCCTGCTTCATCGAGAAACCCACAGGCTTCCTCCACCCCGCTCCGGAGCGCCAGATTCGGCAGAATCTGTCCGTCCACGACGTTCCACTCTACCTTTTTTTCCTCCAGCAGATGTTCCAGCGTGTCCCCGCGCAAGGCGGTCAGACGGTACACATCATATGGATCCAGCACGATCGAATTACCCATTCCATGGCAGCACGCCGAACAGCCCCGGCAATCATCGCATCCGGCTTTTACCATATCGTCCCGGCTGTACAGCTTTCCATCTGAAATCTCCGCCATCGTTACATTACGTTCCATCTCTACTTCTCTCTTTCTGCCTCAATCCGATCTAAAATCTCCCACAAATGTTCCAGATCCGCCTCTCTGGTCGCCCAGCTCGTCGCAAAACGGACAACGGTGTGATCCTCGTCATACCGCTCCCAGAAGCTCACGGAAACCTCTTTTTCAATCTGCTCCATCCGATCATTTTCCAAGATCACAAACTGCTGGTTGGTCGGGGACTCACGGAAAAACGTATAACCGCGCTGTTTTAACCCTTTCTTTAAAGCTGCCGCCATCTCTACCGCATGGCGTCCCAGGCGCTCGTACAGCCCGTCTGTAAACAGCACATCAAACTGGATTCCCAGCAGGCGTCCCTTTGCCAGCAGCGCGCCCTGCTGCTTGATCCGGGTAATAAAATGCGCCGGAACATTCTTCTTCTCACCAAATACAACTGCCTCTCCGCAGAATGCGCCCATCTTCGTGCCGCCGATATAAAATACATCACACAGATGCGCGATCTCCGAAAGACTCAGGTCATTTTCCTCCCCCGCCAGACCATATCCAAGACGCGCCCCGTCCAGATAGAGCGGGATTTCATACGAACGGCAGATCTCCGAGATCGCCTGCAGCTCCTTCCGGCTGTATAAGGTTCCGTATTCCGTCGGATGGGAAAGATACACCATTCCCGGAAATACCATATGATCATGGTTTGCGTCCGCCTCGAAATTTTGCAGATATTCCTGCAGATCCGCCGGATCAATCTTCCCATCTTTTTCCGGAAGCTGCAACACCTTATGCCCGGTGTACTCGATCGCCCCGGCTTCATGAATACTCACGTGCCCTGTCTGCGCTGCTACTACGCCCTCATACGGTGCAAGCATGCTGCTGATCACGGCCGCATTCGTCTGGGTACCGCCCACCAGAAAATAAACCTCCGCCTCCGGGCATCCGGTCGCCTCCTGTATTTTTCTGGCGGCACTCTGGCAGTACCGGTCCATGCCATATCCCGGCAGACTCTCCCGGTTCGTCTCCGCCAGCTTCTGAAGTATCTCCTCGCAGGCGCCCTCTGTATAATCGCTTGCAAATGAAAGCATCGTAGTATCTCCTCCTGTTCTTTCTTCGAGCAAACACAATCCTGCGTTCTCGAAATTGTTTGTATTTTTTGTCCTCACCAGTGCCAAAGAAGCACCCGCATCAGCATCGCCGTCAAATTTGCTGCACTGTGAAATAACACAGGTTCCCACAGACGGTTCTTTTTTTCATACAGCCACGCCAGTATAAGTCCCATGAGCGCCGCATAAATCCCCTGCGCCCAGTTTCCATGCACCAACCCGAAAAATGCCGCCGATCCAAGTGCCGCCCAGAAAAATGGGAGCGCCATACGCAGGCGCTCAAATAAAATGCCGCGAAACAGCAGTTCTTCGGAAAGCGGGGCGGCAATGCCCATGAGAAAGAACTGCTGCCACAGGTCCCCGGAAAATAAAGCGGCGGCGCCCTCCGACGCACCTTTTCCCAGAGCTGCCGCAAGCATATCCCCCTGAGGCATTTTCAAACATAGAGACACCGCTTCAGCTGCCTGCCCAGTCATCCGAACCTTTTGCACTGCAATATGCAACACTCCCAGGAAAATCTCCTTTTTTTCTAATGCCCAGAAAATCATGTTAAACACAGCACTGAACGCAGCTGCCCCCAGCAGGATTTTCCACACATCCGGCACTTTTTCCCAGAAATATCCACTTTTTTCTTCCTTTGTCGTCTCTATCTGTGGAGAGACCTGCTCTTTCATCCCGTCTGCCTCTGCTATGCGCCTGTTTTCTTTCTTTTTCTGGATCCTCCGCCAGTAAAATGGATAAATCACGGCAAATGTAAGAAACGACGACACGGTTCTTCCCGCATTTCCCTCCAGATGTCCCAGCACCTCCACACATCCGCCGATTAAATCGCTGATGACGCACGGAAAAAACATCTGCCAGACGATGCGCCAATCCGCTGTCTCCTGCCGTTCTTCGTCCATTTTTCTGCCTCCTGTCATCCTTTTCCTATCTGCATCTGTTTCCATGACTTTTTCAGACTTTCTACTCCACGCCTGCCTTCGCGCAGATATCCTGCAGACAGCACTTGTCACAGTACGGCTTCGTCCGCGCCGTACAGACTTCACGCCCGTGATACACCAGGCGGTGGCAGAAATCGCTGCCTTCCTCCGGTGGAATCAGCTTCCAGAGTGCCATTTCCACGCGCTTCGGGTCCTTGATTCCTTCCACCAGCCCTATCCGGTTTACCAGGCGGATGCAGTGCGTATCCGTGACGATCGCCGGTTTTTCAAACACATCCCCCATAATGAGGTTGGCACTCTTTCTGCCGACTCCCGGAAGCTTTAACAGAGCGTTAAAATCATCCGGCACATGCCCGCCGTACTCGTCGCGCAGCACCTTCATACAGGCGCTGATGTCCCGCGCCTTGCTGTGTCCCAGACCGCACGGCTTCACAATCGCCTCGATGTCTTCCACCGGGGCATCCGCCAATGCCGCCACATTTGGATATTTCTCAAACAATCCCTTGACTACCACATTGACACGCGCATCGGTACACTGCGCCGCCAGACGGACACTAACCAGCAGCTTCCACGCCTGATTGTAGTCCAGCGTACAACCCGCATCCGGATATTCTTTTTTCAGGCGGTCAATTACCTCTAATGCAAGCTCTTCCTTTGTCATGTTCCTGTCTCTCCTATCTTCTATCCTTCACTTTTCAATTTACAGTCTGTCTTTGTAACAGCTGACACAACACTACAACCACTGCTGCATTCTTCCAGCCTCATACGAATCACAGCCGCTTCTGCAACTTTTTATTCTCATACGAACTGCATATGCTTACTATTCTTCCGCGTCCGCATCCTTCTTTCGTTTTCCGCCGCGCCGTACCTTGGAAAGTACCGGCTTTTCTTCTTTCTGTTTGACACGCACATAGATGATCGACAGAATCTTATTGTGCGGATTGCGCGCTGACCGAACCTCAACGGAATCAAACAGCTCGATAAACTGCTTTAACTTCGTGCATTTATAATTTCGCGGGTCAAATCCCGGCACACGCTTTGGAAGATTGTCTCCCAGCTCCGATAAATCCACCCATCCGTCATCGTCCGCATGTGTATTGATGATCGAGATAATCTCTTTCTCCATCTCCTCCATGTTCGGAATATTGCTGACTGCATTCGGATCGCTTTCTTTCTCTGCCTCTTTTCTGGAACCATCCGCCTCACTCTCCTTGCGCGTCTGCGGCAGGGACGGATTCTGCGACGGATTTTCATCGTTTAATAAAATATCCAGGAATTTAAATGTCTCACACGCCGAAACAAATGCATTCGGCGTCTTGCGCTCTCCCATGCCGATCACCGTCATGCCTGACTCACGCAGGCGCAGCACCAGCTTCGTAAAATCACTGTCCGAGGTGACGATACAGAATCCATCCACATTGCCCGAATATAAAATATCCATCGCATCGATGATCAGCGCCGAATCGGAGGCATTTTTCCCCTGCGTATAATTGTACTGGAAAACCGGCGTGATCGCATAGTCGCGCAGGTTCTTCATCCACGCCCGCACGCTTGGCGTCTGAAAATCGCCGTAAAGGCGCTTGTATGTCGCACTTCCATAATTGCTGACCTCATCTAAAATCAGCTTGATATACTTGCCGGACACATTTTCCGCATCGATCAGTACGGCTATTTTTTTGTCATCCATCTCCTGTTTCCTTTCTCAAATACCGCTCAAAATATTCTCTGCCGCTTTCATCAGGGCGCACTTTCCTTTGAAATAAAAAGGCACCGGAACTTTCGCACGGTCGCATGATCGTGACTCTGAAAGCCTCCGGTGCCGGAATTTCTCATTTTCACACCGCCGAAACGGTCGTGATCGACAGCCGATACAGCTTATCTATAAGTGTATCACGTTCATGAGAAATCAGCAAATATTCTTTTTATTGTATTATGGTTTCACTGCATATCCGTCGTTCTCTTACATCACTGTCAAAATCAACAACAGGGTAGAACTCTCACGAATCCTACTCCAAAATTACTAACATAAAGCCAGCTACGGCTTAAACCATAGCTTAATGTCAAAGAGGAAAAAACAAACTCTTGAATATTAAAATTCTTCAACAAAAATCCTCTAAGACAATAGATATTTCACTATCTCTTAGAGGATATTTCTTCAAAACTTGTTCCGCTGTATGAATCATATCATTACCTCCACATACATCATCACTTCATCCCTTACTCCAAGTTTAACCGCATACTCAATCAATCTTGAAAGATTCTTTTCCTTCGAGGACATATATTCCTTGATTGCTGTCTGATATAACTGAATTTCATATTTCTTTCGATCTTTAATCAAATCACAAATACATCTTTCCTTGTCATATACTTTAACCAAATTACCGCTGCTTGACGGGATTTCACAGGTCCCCATATCAAGAATCTCTGGGTTTGCGTAACGAACTTCTTTGTTTTTCTTTTTGATATGTGTTGCATTATATCCGGTAGGAACAGTGAAACAAATATGACTGTATTCTCTGTCGATAAGACCATGCAAATAAAGGGCGGTCTCGCCCGAATAAATAATATTCTTATTTCGTTGCTGGAGTACAAACAACTCATCTGGCCACACATTATCTAAAATATAAATGCCATGTGCCACTTTTTCCATATCATGCTCTCTGACGTATTTTGAGACAGATGGCTTTGATACACCTGATTCAACGGCCTTCGATGTAATCAAATATCCATTGTCTTTTTCAATTAGCGATTCCAAAATATCTGATATTGACATAGTTGTCCTCCTTATCCTTGATATTTGCTTTTGTGCTTAAATTATATTATATTTAAGCGTAAAAGTAAATTCAATCCTTATATGCTTGCAGAAGTAAAAGATAACGCAGCCGAATAATTTCACAAAAAAGCGACAGTCTGATTTACATTTTGTATTTCAGGAAACTGCCGCTTCTTTTTCTTCCTTATTCTGTTTTTCTTCCTCCAACTCTCGGAGGACTTCATCGCCGTACTTATCAATCATCCGTACCAGAAAATCAATGCACCGTTCAAATTCAATATTCTGTTGCATAAGCTCCTCCCGTCATTGTTTTGATCTGAGCTTATTTTACAGAACCTACCGGAAAACCACATTGAATAGAAATTGATTGTAAATTGACACAATCACTTTAAAAATATCCGCATTTTCTTTAATCAAATATATGTTCGTGTTATGATAGATATACTCAATCTTAACTAGTTATGACGGAAAAACCAGCCTTCCAAAACTTAGAAAAGATCACTTGCTATAGAATTGTAATTTGCTTCTTCTTTGACCCCTTATAAACACAAAAGCTGAACAAACAGGATTTTTCGTCCTACTTGGCAGATTATAGTTCTCTCCTACTTCGATTCCACATTTCCTTTTGATTTGAGAAATATATAAATTTGAAACCTTCAAGCCAAATTCTTTCAGCACATAATCTTTGATTTCCTGATAGGTCGCTTTCGGCTCTGCACTGGTTGCATCCAGCTCGTTCAGGTCTAAATCGATCTCTATCGTGTCATCTGGTTTTTGCGCGAGCAACGAGGCAAGCCGAGATGCTTGCATCTCGATTTGCCGACTGCCGCGTTCATCGAGACAAGTACTCTTGTCTCAATGTTGGGACAAAAGAGCTACCGTCTCCACATGCCCGCTCATCCCGAACATATCACAGCATCTCACGCGCTCCACCGCGTATCCTCTTTCATTCAGATACTTCACATCGCGCGCCAATGTGGCGGAATCGCAGCTGACATAGACTACCCGCTTTGGCTGCATCCGGACGATCGTGTCGAGGCAGACGCTGTCACAGCCTTTGCGCGGCGGATCGACGACGATGACATCGGCATAGACCTGATTTTTTTCATACTCCCTTGGAAGTACCTCTTCAGCTTTTCCGACGAAAAACTCGACATTTTCCATGCCATTTAATGCCGCGTTCCGGCGGGCATCCTCGATCGCCGGAGGGACGATCTCTACACCGTACACTTTCTTCGCTTTCTGCGCCAGAAACAGGGAAATGGTTCCGATTCCGCAGTACAGATCCCATACAGTCTCCCCACCGGTCAGCCCCGCGTATTCCAGCGCCGTTCCATAGAGTTTTTCCGTCTGCACCGGATTGACCTGATAGAAAGAAAGCGGCGAAATCTGGTACGATACATTTCCGATTTTATCTGTGATATAGCCTGGTCCGTATAAGTTTACAAGCTCCGCACCAAGAATCACGTTTGTTTTTTCCTGATTGATGTTGTAGGAAATACTGGTCATGCCAGGGACTTCTTTTAAGCGTTCCACAAAAATATCCGCATGCGGCAGCTTCTTTCCATTGATGACGAGACAGACCATCAGCTCGCCGTTTGAAAATCCCTTCCGAATCAATGCATGGCGAATCAGACCCTTGTGCGTCTCCTCGTCATATGGCGCAATCTGGTATTCTTCCATGATTTTCTTGATAATATCCAGAATTACCGCATTTTCTTCGACACCCAGCAGGCAGTCTTCCGCTTCCACAATATGGTGGGTGCGTCCCGCGTAAAATCCGGCAATGATTCTTCCATCCTTATCGCGTCCAAACGGAAACTGTGCCTTGTTGCGGTAGCGCCACGGGTGCTCCATCCCCAGGATCGGCTCCATGGTGATAGTTTTATCCACACCTTCCCCGGCACTTTTCCCCGACACATTCTCTGCTTTCACCCCCGCATCGGTTGTCTCCATCCTTTCGGATGTATTTCTTTCAGATACATTCTCAGGCACACTCACTTCATCCGCCCGCTCCGGCAGCCGCAGATTCTCCATCCCGCCGATCCGGCGCAGGTTATTGTAGACCTTGCGCTCCTTAAAATGAAGCTGCGCCTCATAACTCATCATCTGAAGCTGGCAGCCGCCGCACTGTCTTGCGACCGGGCATTCCGGCATCACACGGTCTTTGGATGCTTCCAGCACCTCCATCAGACGGGCAAAGCCGTAATTTTTCTTCATTTTCATCGCCCGCGCCCGGATCCGATCCCCGATCACGGCATCTTTTACAAACCAGATATAGCCGTCCTGCTTTCCGATCCCGGCTCCGTCCTCGCTCATATCTTCGATTGTCAGTTCAAATTCATCATTTTTCCTGATTTCCACGTTTTTTTTTACTCCTCATTTTCTTTATTTCGCATCCAGATAATGCGCCCGCTCTCCGCCAATATATTTCAGCCTCGTTCTCGCACACGTCACATGGGCGCCGCCGATCGCACGGATCGAGGTCCGCACCGGAACTGCAACCGGGCGCAGGTGCATACCGATGAAAGTGTCTCCGATATCGATGCCCGCGTGTGCCTGAATCCGCTCTACGGCTGTCGGATGTTCAAATCCCGCATAGGCTGCCGTTGCAAAGGAACCGCCTGCTTTTAGCTGCGGCACGACGTTTACCATCTCCAGACCATATTTTTCCGCCGCTTCTTCTTCCACAATCAGCGCCCGGTTCAGATGTTCACAGCACTGTGCCGCCAGATAAAGCCCCTGCGACTTGGTGACTGCATACAGCTCCTCAAACACCGCTTTTCCGATCTCGGCGCTGGAATAGGAACCGATCTTATGCGATGCAATCTCGCTGGACGAGCATCCGACCACCAAAATCTGTCCCGGCTTCATGTTTGCCGCACTGAGAAGTTCCTCTGCGGCAATCCGTACCTCCTGGCGCAGCTCCTCTAACTGTCCTGCTGTCTCTATTTCTTTTGAAATTCCTGTTGCACTCATCCTGCTGCCTCCTGATTTAATGCCAGAAAAAGCCGCGGACCAAACAGGCTGAGCCCGCCGCAGCTTTTCCAAAATTTTTATTTACATTCCCTTACTTCCGGTAAAACTCCTGAATCCGATCCAGCCTCGCCGTCATGCCGCCCAGCAGCATATCCGCCGCCGCAAATGCCGCCATCGTCTCAACCACGACAACCGCTCTCGGCACAATGATCGGATCATGGCGTCCCTTGATGCTGATGCCGATCTCCTCGCCGCTCTTATTGACGGTTCTCTGCTCTGCGGCAATCGACGGGGTCGGTTTAAATGCCGCACGGAACACAACTTCGCTTCCATCCGTCATACCGCCTAAAATGCCACCTGCATGGTTCGTCGCCTTGCCGATGCTTCCATCCGAATCCATGACAAATGCGTCGTTGTTCTCGCTTCCTGCCATCTGCGCCGCATGGAAACCCTCTCCGATCTCGAAGCCTTTAACAGCACCGATCGAGCAGATTGCCTTTGCCAGGTTCGCATTAAATTTATCAAAAACCGGTTCACCAAGCCCTGCCGGAAGACCGGCAATCACGCATTCCACGATACCGCCAGCAGAATCTTTCTCCGCCATCTTCCTTTCCAGATACTGCTCTGCCTCTGCGGCTGCGGCAGCATCCGGCATATACAGCTTATTCTTTTCACATTCCGCCAGATCAAACCGATCCGGCGCCACTTCCACCGGTCCGATCGCTTTCGTGTATGCTTTTACCTGAATGTTCAAGGATTCCAGCAACTTTGCCGCGATAGCGCCTGCTGCCACGCGTCCGATCGTCTCGCGTCCCGAAGAACGTCCGCCGCCCCGGTAATCCCGGAAACCGTATTTTTCATCGAAGGTATAATCCGCATGTCCGGGACGGTAATAACTGGCGATCTCACTGTAATCCTTCGAATGCTGATCCTGGTTCCGCACCAGCATCGAGATCGGCGTGCCCGTCGTCCGCCCTTCAAAAACGCCTGACAGGATCTCCACCGTATCGCTCTCGCTGCGCTTCGTCGTAAAACGGCTCTGCCCCGGTTTGCGGCGGTCCAGATAACGCTGAACGTCTTCCTCACAAAGCGCAAGCCCCGCCGGACAGCCATCTACGACCACGCCCACGCCTGCGCCGTGGGATTCGCCCCACGTTGTCATTGTCAGTATTTTTCCGTATGTTGACCCTGCCATTCTCGCTATTAACTCCTTCTGCCATTTAGTCTGCTTTCTTTCCTCTCGTAGGTACCTTTGTAATCACACAGCAGTTTGGCTCATTCACCGAAATACTGCGACCGCTCATCACCAGCAGTTTCTCCTTATATTCCACCTGGAAGAAAGAAATGCTGTTACTACCGTGGTTGATCGACGCCAGATGGTTTCCATCCGGGAAAATCGCGATATCTTTCGGGTAATCTCCACTGATCGGAAGACAGCAGAGCAGCTTCAAAAGCCCCGTCTGTGCATCGCGCTCGTAGACACTGACTGAATTATCGCCCGCATTGCTGCAGAACAGATGTGTCTCGTCCTCGGACATCCGGATCGTGCACGCTGCAGTCAGCTGGCTGGTGCGCTCCGGTGCGGTCGATGGGATCGTCTGGATCTTCTCGATCTTCGGCACACGATCGCCCGTTTCATACGTGTATACATCAATCACATTTTTGATTTCATACATCAAATACAAGAATTTTCCATCCTTGCTGAACATGAAATGTCTCGGACCAGATTCCAAATCACAGCGGATCGCGTCCACCAATGAAAGGGTTCCCTTCTCGCCATCAAACCTGTAAATCTTGACCTGGTCAATTCCCAGATCGGCTACCAGCAGGAATCTGCCATCCGGTGTGCGCTCCGCACAGCTCACATGCGGACGGAACGTGCGCTCTGCCACGCTTCCAAGTCCCTTGTGGTAAACGCCGTCGGTCACTTCCCCGATAGAACCGTCCGGTTTCAGGCGGACCACCGTCTCCTTGCCGTCATGATAGCCGGATACGAAGATAAACTTGTCCTCCGCATCGGTCGCAATATGACAGCCGCGCATCGCCTTGATATTTGCGCTGTTCACACGGCTGAGTGCGCCGTTTTCCAGAATCCGGAACGCCACAACGCCCTCGTCCGCGATGGAATAGAGCATCCGCCCGTCATGTGAAACAGTTAAATAGGAAGAGTTGTCCACCTCCACCTCGCACCGGTAGATAAACTTTCCCTTTTTTACATCCACATCATACACGGTAATTCCCTTTGCCTGACCGTTGTATGAGTAAGAACCCACATACGCCATATACTTATCCTGCATGAAATGTTCCTCCTTTGAGCCCCCAGAACCGTTATAACGGTTTCTATCAAATTATCTGCCCCTATTTTATCATCATACCGCCATTTTTGCACCCTTTTTTCACACAATTTGAGAACCCCCGGATTTTCCCGTTTTTTTCCTTGACACCTTCCCCACATTCTGTATAATAGATACTCGGAAACAAGTTTATTATTTCTAAACAAAAAGATTAATTTTACATTCATTTTAGAATTTCTAAACTTTCATCTTACTTTTGCATGTTTCTAAAAAACGCCGGACGGATGGTTTTCCCACCCGGTTTTTATAAAAAAGAATGTGCCCTGGCGCATCCTCGCGGAGCGTTTTTTGTTTTATAGGACGCAATTTCCTATGAAACCAGGAAAGGAGGTTCCCTCTGTTGAGTATAGGAGGAAAATTAAAGGAACTGCGAATTTTAAAGGGTCTGACGCAGGAAGAGCTGGCTGACCGCGCAGAGCTTTCGAAGGGATTTATCTCCCAGGTAGAGCGCGATCTGACCTCCCCGTCCATCGCTACTTTGATGGATATTCTCCAGTGTCTCGGCACAACCATAGGGGAGTTTTTCAACGAGGCTCCGGAAGAGCAGATTGTATTTGAAAAAAACGACTATTTTATCAAGGAAGATCCGGAACTGAAAAATGAGATTCAGTGGATCATCCCGAACGCCCAGAAGAACACGATGGAACCGATCCGCCTGACACTCGGTGCCGGCGGCTCCACCTATCCGGACAGCCCGCATGAGGGTGAGGAATTTGGCTACGTTCTTTCCGGCAGCATCCTGATTCATCTGGGGAACCGGACGTACAAAGCCAAAAAGGGCGAATCTTTTTACTATACGAGCGACAAGACGCATTACCTTGAAAGCCGCTCCGGCGCGACGATCCTCTGGGTCAGCTCGCCGCCAAGTTTCTAATACTACACATTATTTTACTATTTACGGAGGAAACGCATGAGCCAGCCATTAATCGATTTACAGCATATCTCGAAACGCTTTGACGACACCCTGGTCCTGGATGACTTGAGCCTTTCAGTAAAGGAAAATTCCTTTGTAACGCTCTTAGGCCCCAGCGGCTGCGGCAAGACAACCACGCTCCGCATCATCGGCGGATTTGAATCTCCAAATACAGGAAAAGTAATTTTCGGTGGCGAAGACATCACCAAACTTCCGCCAAACAAGCGCCAGCTAAACACCGTATTCCAGAAATATGCACTGTTTCCGCATATGAGCATCGCAGATAATATCGCATTTGGACTAAAAATTAAAAACAAATCAAAAGCATATATTGATGATAAAATTAAGTACGCTTTAAAGCTTGTAAACTTAAACGGCTTTGAGCACCGCAGCATTGACTCTCTAAGCGGCGGTCAGCAGCAGCGTATCGCCATTGCGCGCGCGATTGTCAACGAGCCGAAGGTCCTGCTTCTCGATGAGCCGCTCGGTGCCCTAGATTTAAAACTGCGCCAGGACATGCAGTACGAGCTGATCCGTCTGAAAAATGAGCTTGGCATCACTTTTATCTATGTTACCCACGATCAGGAAGAGGCATTGACGATGTCCGATACCATCGTTGTCATGAACCAGGGTTATATCCAGCAGATGGGTTCCCCGGAACAGATCTACAACGAGCCGGAAAACGCATTCGTTGCCGACTTCATCGGCGAGAGCAACATCGTGGACGGTCTGATGATCCACGACGAGCTGGTTGAAATCTTCGGCGCGAAATTTGCCTGCGTTGATAAAGGCTTTGGAAATAATCAGCCGGTTGACGTTGTCATCCGCCCGGAGGACATTGACCTCGTAAAACCAGAGGAAGGCACGCTGCAGGGCGTTGTCACCCACCTGATTTTCAAAGGCGTCCACTATGAGATGGAGGTCACCACCCCGGACGGCTATGAGTGGCTGGTTCACAGCACGGATATGTTCCCGGTCGGCGAGAAGGTCGGCATCCATGTAGATCCGTTTGACATCCAGATCATGAACAAGCCGGCGTCAGAGGACGAGGAAGCTGTGGGCGTCAATGAATAGAAAGGAGTCGGACTTAGCATGAAATCAAACGTGAAACGGCTCTTCGCCGGTCCTTATATTCTCTGGATGATCGGTTTTACCATCATCCCGCTCCTGCTGATCGTATACTACGGTCTGACGACCAAAAGCGGGACATTTACACTGGCAAATGTCTGTTCCATCGCAACCCCGGAACATTTAAAAGCACTGCTTTTATCTCTGGGACTGTCCTTGGCCGCAACTGCCATCTGCCTCCTCTTGTCCTATCCGCTGGCATTGGTACTGCGCCGCCGCGGCATTGGGGCAGGAAGCTTTATGGTATTCGTCTTCATCCTTCCGATGTGGATGAATTTCCTGCTCCGCACCCTCGCGTGGCAGACGCTTCTGGAGAAAAATGGCGTCATCAATGGCATTCTTTCCTTTCTCCATCTGCCAAATATCGCCATCATCAATACACCGTGGGCGATCATTCTGGGTATGGTATACAACTTCCTGCCTTTCATGATTCTACCAATTTATAATGTGCTGGCAAAAATCGACGATAATACCATCAACGCCGCCAAAGACCTGGGGGCAAACAATTTCCAGACACTCATTCACATCTGGATTCCGCTCAGCATCCCGGGCATCATCAGCGGCATTACCATGGTATTTGTCCCGGCGCTGACGACCTTCGTTATCTCCAGTCTCTTAGGCGGCAGCAAGATCCTGCTTATCGGAAATGTCATCGAGCAGGAGTTCACCAAGGGAAGCAACTGGCACTTAGGTTCCGGTCTCTCGCTGGTTCTGATGATTTTCATTTTACTGAGTATGGCGCTCATCGCCAAATACGATAAAGAAGGGGAGGGCAATGCGTTCTGATGAAACATAACCGCTTAAAACAGTTTTTCCAGGACTTTTACCTGGCGCTCATCCTGCTCTTTTTATACATCCCGATCGTGACCATGATCGTTTTGTCCTTTAACAACACAAAATCGAGAACCGTCTGGGGCGGTTTTACCACCCGCTGGTATACGCAGATGTTCCAGGATTCCGCCATCATGAATGCCTTAAACAATACGCTGCTCATCGCGTTTGCGTCGGCTCTGATCGCGACCGTCATCGGCACGATCGCCGCCATCGGCATCAACAGCATGAAACGGATTCCGCGCACCATCGTCATGGGAATCAACAACATCCCGATGCTGAACTCCGACATCGTAACCGGTATCTCCCTGATGCTGGCATTTATCGCGTTCGGTATCTCTCTCGGATTTAAAACCGTGCTGATCGCGCATATCACATTTAACATTCCATATGTGATATTAAGTGTCATGCCGAAACTCAAGCAGACGAACCGGTACACCTACGAAGCCGCTCTGGATCTCGGCGCCAGCCCGCTGTATGCTTTCTTCAAGGTCGTATTTCCGGACATCGTCCCGGGTATCCTCTCCGGCTTTTTGATGGCATTTACGATGTCCCTGGATGATTTTATCATTACGCACTTTACAAGAGGTGCCGGTATGGATACCTTATCCACCCTGATCTACAGCCAAGTGCGCCGAGGCATCCAGCCGACGATGTACGCCCTGTCCACGCTGATTTTCGTGGCAGTCCTGGTGCTCCTGGTGATCACCAACTTTGCCCCGGAGAAAAAATCCACCGGCAATGCGACTATGATTGACACAGAGACCATCAAGCGCCGCAAACGCAACAACCAGATCAAGAACGGCGTTCTGGGACTTGCCTGCACGCTGATTCTGCTTGTCGTTGGTGTCAGCACCTACAGCCGCTACACCACGACTCATTCAAACGAACTGTACGTCTACAATGCAGGCGAATATATTGATCCGGACCTGATTGAGGAATTTGAACAGGAAACCGGAATCAAGGTTACCTACGACGTATTTGAGACACTGGAAGAAATGTATCCGGTCATCGAAGCCGGCGGCGTCAACTACGATGTAGTCTGCCCATCCGACTACATGATTCAGAAAATGAAGGAAAATGACCTGCTTGCCGAACTCAACTTTGACAACATTCCAAATGTCAAAAACATTGACCCGCAGTACATGGAAATGTCCAAGCAGTTCGACCCGGAAAACAAATATTCCGTGCCATACACCTGGGGAACCGTCGGTATTCTTTATAATACGAAGCTCATCGAAGAAAAAGGACTTCCGGTTCCGACCAAATGGTCCGATCTCTGGAATCCGGCTTATAAAGGCGAGATCCTGATGCAGGACAGCGTCCGCGATGCCTTCATGGTAGCGCTCAAAAAAGACGGCTTCTCTGCCAACTCGACCGACGAAACCGAACTCCAGCAGGCAAAGCAGGATCTGATTGACCAAAAACCGCTCATACAGGCTTACGTCATCGATCAGGTACGTGACAAGATGATCGGCGGCGAGGCAGCCATCGGCGTCATCTACTCCGGCGAGATCATGTACATCCAGGATGAGGTAGCCGCACAGAACCTCCCATTCTCCCTGGAATATGTAATCCCGGAAGAGGGAACCAACGTCTGGCTCGATTCCTGGGTAGTTCCGAAAAATGCGAAAAATAAGGAAAACGCAGAAAAATGGATCAATTTTCTCTGCCGCCCGGATGTCGCAGTCAAAAACTTTGAGTACATTACCTACGCGACGCCAAACAAGGCAGCCAAGGAAATGCTGGACGAAGAAATCCAGAACAACAAAGCCGTCTTCCCAGATGCGAAGCAGCTGAAAAACTGCGAGGTTTACCGGTATCTTGGGGATGAGGCGGACGAGCTTTATAATAGTTTGTGGAAAGAAGTTAAGTCGGATTAAGGGGCTTGCTGCTTCAAATCATAATTGTAAAAAAGAGTCAACAGAAGTGCATTCTGCTGGCTCTCTTTTTCTATCAAAGATATTATACTTCCAATGCCGCTTTTAAGTCTTCCATACTGGAATATCTCGGTGCATTTGGATCTTTTACAATCGTTCTTCCTTCTTCGATTGCTATCAGTAACGCATCCTTCTTTTCATTCTTCTCAATATTTACTCCATCCATACAAGCCACCTCCATATATGTCTATTATATATTTTTTCATAAATAGCATATACATTTATATTGATTTTTCAATTCTAAGCGCTATACTATCTCTAAAAAAGGAGGTCACTCATGAAAATTGCAGTCCCTTATGAAAACGGAGAAATCTGCTCCCACCTGGCTCAGGTGAAAGAATTTTTAATTTTTGATGTAGTTGATGATGAGATTATTTCCACCAAAACCGTGAAACAGACCTATGCAAACGATCCCGGCGCGCTGGTGGCATTTCTCAAAAAAGAAAATATTGCCGTCCTCCTCTGCGACGCCCTTCCGATCCCGATGATGATCGCCCTGCGCGAAACCAGCATCCAGGTTCTCGGCGGCGCCAAAGGCGCTCCTAAAGACCGCGTCGAAGACTTCTTAAACGGAATGCTTCACTTTGACCGGAGCGGAAATAACGGACCATCCTGCGGCGTCCACCTGCCGGACAACAATAAAAATGGCACTGACTCCGACGCCGAATGCGACGGAAATATCAGTGCCTGTGGGACTTGGTGCCACTAATTCCTGTTTCATCTGAGACGTTGATGACGCACGTGTGGGACAGAATCCACCTTATTTCCACTGGAGGTGATGCAGATGCCCCTCCGTATTCATCTTCTCAAACCCATTCTGCCGCAGCGCCTCATACAGAATGATCGCCACCGAGTTTGACAGATTCAGAGAGCGCATCTCACCCCACATCGGGATGCGGACGCAGCGCTCCGGGTCTTCGATCAGGAGTTCTTCCGGGATGCCGCGGCTTTCCGGTCCGAACATGATATAGCAGTCCGGATCGTAGTGAACGTCCGTATACACCTGCGTCGTCTTCGTGGTCGCCATATACGGGCGCGCGCCCGGATTCTTCTCCAGAAAATCTTTAAAATCGCTGTAAACTGTCACGTCCAGATGCGGCCAGTAATCAAGACCCGCTCTTTTTACCATTTTATCATTCAATTTAAAACCGAGAGGCTCGATCAGATGAAGCCGCGTGTTCGTTGCCACGCAGCTTCGTCCTATATTTCCTGTATTCATCGGCATCTCCGGTTCATAGAGTACAATATTTAACATTTCTTCTCTCCATCCAGCCGTGCCACAAACCGCTTGATGCGCTCGATCGCCTTCTGCAGATCCTCCAGCGAATACGCATAGGAAACACGCAGATAGCCCTCGCCGCAGTTTCCAAACGCGGTGCCCGGCACAAGCGCCAGCTTCTCTTCCTGTAACAGGCGGTTTGCGAATTCATCCGAGGTCATGCCAAACCGTTTGATGCACGGGAACATATAAAATGCTCCATACGGCTCGAAACAGTCCATGCCAAGCGCCCGGAACTCTCTCAAAAGATAGCGGCGGCGCTCATCGTAGGCTTTCTTCATGCGGGCAATGTCCTCATCGCCATTCCGCAGGGCGTCAACCGCTGCATACTGGCTGGTGGTCGGCGCACACATAATCGCAAACTGATGGATTTTCAGCATCTGTTTTAAGATAAGCGCTGGAGCCGCCGCATAGCCGAGACGCCACCCGGTCATCGCATATGCCTTGGAAAATCCGTTGATCAACACCGTGCGGTCACGCATCCCGGAAATCTCCGCGATGGAAACGTGCTTGCCACTGTAGGTCAGCTCGGAATAAATTTCATCACTCAGCACAAACAGATCCTTCTCCTCAATCACCTTCGCGATCGCCTCCAGATCGGTGCGGTTCATGATCGCGCCCGTTGGATTGTTCGGGAATGGAAGAATCAGCACCTTTGTTTTCGGTGTGATTTTCTCCAGCAGCTTCTCCGGCGTCAGACGGAACTCATCCTTCTCCTCCAGCTCGATAATGACCGGCGTACCGCCCGCCAGCACCGTACACGGCACATAGGAAACGTAACTCGGCTGCGGAATCAGAACCTCATCGCCCGGATTGAGCATCGCGCGCAGGGCGATATCAATCGCCTCGCTGCCGCCGACCGTTACCATCACTTCTGTATTCGGATCATACTCAAGACGCTGACGACGTTTCAGATAATGGCAGATCTCCTGGCGCAGTTCCTTTAAACCAGAGTTCGACGTATAGAAGGTACGTCCTTTTTCCAGCGAATAAATGCCCTCCTCGCGGATATGCCACGGTGTATCAAAATCCGGTTCGCCCACGCCCAGGGAGATCGCGCCCTTCATCTCGCTGACAACGTCAAAAAACTTCCGGATTCCGGACGGCGGAATATTTACAATCGTATCTGATAATGGGTTTCTCACGGAACAATCAACATCCTTTCATCCTGAGGACCGTCGCAGAGAACGGTACCATGGTCTTTGTATTTTTTAAGAATAAAATGGGTCGCGGTACTCAGCACAGAATCGATCGTGGAAAGCTTTTCTGCCACGAACTGTGCAACTGCACGCATGGTTTTCGCCTCGATCATAACGGTAAAATCATAGCCGCCGGACATCAGGTATACCGAGGTCACCTCGCTGTACTGATAGATTCTCTCGGCAATCTTGTCAAAGCCCATCTCGCGCTGCGGCGTTACCTTTACTTCGATCAGTGCAATGACCTTCTCCTCATCTGTATTATCCCAGTTAATCAGGGTATGGTAACCGCAGATGATATGTTCATTTTCCATTTCGGCGATCTCCGCTGCGACCGCAGCTTCATTTTCCCCGAGTAAATCCGCCAGCTCTTTGACGCTGATGCGGCTGTTTTTTTCAATGACCGCTAAAATTCTCTCTCTCACTTTACTACCTCCTGTTAATGGGATTTTGGTAAGTCTTTCATTTTATCTATCTCATCCGGTTTTGGCCGGTCAAGAAAGCTATGTACTTCGCCGCTGTAAATCTCGCGTCCGATCGCTGTGCGCGTCCGACCGATGAGCGCCGCCGGAATGCCCTCTCTCTCCAGATTCTTTAGCAGTTTCGGACCGCTAGACGCCGTCAGCAGAATGCAGCCCTGGGACTGTAAACGGTATGGATTGAGGTCAAATACCTCGCAGACCTCCACCGTCTCCTGGCGGATCGGAAGTTTCCTAAGATCCATCTCAAATCCGAGTCCGAATCCATCAAAAAAATGCCACAGCGCTGCCATGACGCCGCCCCCGCCCGCCGGATACCACGCAGATGCGCCGAGACGGGTCAGCACTTTCCGCTCTTTATGTGCAGCAAATGCCTCCAGAAGCGGAGACGGATTCCATTTCTCATAGAGATTCTGGCATTCTCTCACATACCGTGCAGAAAATCGGTTCAAAAGCGCCGCCTCGCCGCTTTTTGCCGCCATCGAGGTACCAAGAAGCGCGGTGTAACCGACCGCCAGAAGATCCTGCTCGGCTTTCATCTCCCCGTATGCCTCGAAAATTTCATCTTTTATGTTCATTCTGATTCCTTTCCCAGCTTCACATTCAAGTACAGTAATTTTCTGCGCTTACCACGCCATGTTACCACAAATCTCTGCTCTCATACCATCACTATATATGATCCGATATAAGCTATCACTCCATCGGCGGCGCTGCTTCCTGCGCCGGACCGGCTGGTCCCTGCGGCTGTGCCGGGGTCGGCTCCTGTGCTGCCGGTGCTTCCGTCGGTGCCGGAACCGGATTTTCCGGCTGTGGCGTCTCAGGCTGCGGTGTCTCAGGCTGCGGTCCAGCCGGAACCGCCGGTGCCGCAGCTGCAACGGCCGGACCTACACGGTAGATTGCCTTCGATGCCATATAGGTATCCGTCTGCAGCAAGGTTTTCTCCGTCTCCACGCCGTCCACGTAGACGTATTTCCAGAGCCGTGACTGCAGCCCATAGTGCGCCGACTGTTCCTTCACCCTCGCACCCGGCTTCAAAGATGCGTCCACCTTTGTGATCGGCTCGCCCGGATCCTTCTTCGACAGTGTCTCCGAAACGTATTTGATGGTCCGGTTTGCCGGCCGTGTCTCTTTTCCATATATCGTAAATGAAATAGTCCCGCCGTTCACTGCCCCTTCCATATAGATCGGGGTATCGTATGGATTTTTAAATTTCAGATCCTTATAAGTACCCGCGATCGCCGAATCCTGCGATGCCGGAACGTAAGTAACAATCATCGAATGATTCTGGCGCTGGGTGATATCCATCTCCGCCAGAAGCGCTGCATTGTAGAGCGTCGTGCAGATCTGGCAGGCGCCACCGCCGACCGTATCGACTACCTGACCGTTCGCATAGGAACCTGCCGATGCATAGCCATTTTCCACCGTAAATGGGGTGAGCCATGTATAAGCCGAAAATTCTTCTCCCGGCATCAGAACCGTGCCGTTGATCTTCGCCGCACCGTTCCGCAGATTCTTGGAACGCGACACATTTCCCGGGTTGAATCCGGTACTGAATGTTCCAAGTGCATCCTGAATCGTAGATAATGCCTCTGTCGTGCGGGTCGGCTCTGTATTTTTGACTGTTGCATCCACCGAAACCGGTTCCGAAAGACCGCCCGCGAGCGCCTCATTCAGTGCTTTTGTCGTCGCATCTATGTCCACTTCCTGTCCCGCCGAAGACTGGCTGACCTGAAAGACTCCATTTTCATGCGTGATCACAGCGTCCTGCGGCGCTGTCGTAAATTCCGCGCACCGGGTCTGCACAAACTCGGCAACCTTCGCTTCATCGACCGCTGTCTCAATCTGCAGATCCACGCCGGACTGCTCTAATTCCTTCTGATTCAGATACCGGCGCAGAAGATTTCCGCCGGAAAGTTTCTCCACTTCCTCATCAATCTCGTTCTGGTTGACCCAGAAAAATCCCAGCTCCGCCGCCGTCGTCTGAACCTCATGACCTTCTACCCGGATCGAAATGGTCTGATTTTCCATCTCCCCGATGGATTTCTCAATCGTCTGATCCGCCTCTTCCCGTGTCATCCCGGAAAGATCAAACCCACCGACCTGAAAACCCGTGGGAATCGTCCCCGCTGACGCGGTGCCCGTACCGGCTATAAGCAGTCCCATCACTGCCGCACCGCATACGCCTGCCATCCAATTTCTTTTTTTCATCATCTACCGAACCTTTACATCATAAGACCTGCCAAAATGGTTCCCGCTACCATCGCTACTACTACGATTATAATAACAACCGCTGATACGATCTGGCGTGTTTTCTGATTTGAAAATTTAAACATATCTCTCACCTCTTCTGCATTCTGCCATGCTGCGCGATAATCTGATCCGTAAGTCTCGAAATCTCATTTTTCGAAAGCGAATCAATCTGCGCAGATAAATTTATTCTATGATATTTTAGTAATTCCCGCAAGACTTCTTTTTGCTTTTTTGACGCGGGCTGTTCGCGTTTTACCTTGTAAATCAAAGGCTGCGGTGCAAACACCTCCGGCACTTCCAGAAAATACCTGTTTTTAAGCTCCTGATACAGATGGTGCGCCGCCATCGCATCCGAAAGCGCCCGATGGCTCTCGCCCGAATCCACCGCAAAATACCGGCACGCGGCTGCCAGATTCTTTTTTTCCTCCTCTGGCATAAAATGGCGGCAGATTTTCAAGGTATCAAGCCCCGCATGCTCAAATGTATACTTCCGGTTGACCGCCGCCCGCTTGAGAAAGCTGAAATCAAAGATAACATGATGCCCCAGAAGCGGCAGCTCCCCGCAGAATGCCAGAAGTTCCGGCAAAACTGTATCCAGCACCGGCGCATCCTTCAAATCATCGTCACAGATTCCCGTCAGCTCCCGGATGCGCGCATCCAGTTCCCGCTCCGGGTTGACAAACGTCGAATACGTCTGCACCACGATTCCATCTTCCACCCGCGCCGCGCCAATCTCGATGATCCGCTCGGTTTTGGGATTTAACCCTGTTGTCTCCAGGTCAATCGCTATATAAGAATTGTCTGTTTTTTCCATTTTATTTATCCATCGTAACTGTTCAGTACCTTCACAGTCACGCGCAGTAAATGCACAGACCTACTGAACAGTTTACTATCCATCTAATTTAAAATATGGCTGTCCTACATTTCTTCTCGTTCGCAGATGTTCAGACTGCCGCCATCCGCAATTTCTTTTTCCTGTCTTTCTCGGGAAAATCCCATTTCTCACTGTATTTCATCCTGGGAAATGGAAAATGCCGCCGCATTGCCAAACAGAGCATCCCGGTTTTTGTAATCAAACAGCACAAAGCTTCCGTCTTCCATCCGCTCTAAATGCGCCATTTTCGCCATCTGCCTGGAATCGTATGCCTCGTAGCCCTTCAAATAACGGCGTTCCTTCGCCTCGCGCATGAAAAACTGCTTCGTCTCGTTCTTCCACTCCGACGGATCCGGGGCAAAAGATGGACGGCTCTTGACGTTTTCACGGAGGTAGAGGTCATAAATGAGAAGATCCTGATAGGAAATTTCTTTGTTCCCCCATTTCTGAATAAACAGATACAAAATCTCATACCGTGCCAGCCGGTTATGGCTCACTTCATTCAGCCCCTTTTCCTCATAAAATGCCGCCAGGCGGTCATACAAATCAAATGCATCGCCCCATTCCTGCGACAGCCATTTCATCGTGCGGCGGAACTGCCCGCTGTTGTAATAGACCTCGACCATCTCTTCCACACCCTTGAGACGGATCACCTCTTCATAGGAAAGCCAGTTGGTTCTAAGCACCTCATACGGCGGCTTGCTCTGGCTGAGCAGACCGTATTTCTGCTTCATTTCTTCCATATAGGAACCTTTCAGCACCTTCAGAAAGCCAAGCTGAAGCTGTTCCGGCTCCATTTTGTATACATCGTTGAAGGAACGATGAAAGCTCTCGATATCCTCATACGGAAGCCCCGCAATCAGGTCGAGATGCTGATGGATGTTGCCAAAGGTGTTGACCTGCGCCACACGGCGCGCCACCTTGTCCAGATCCATCGTCCTCCGGATCTCCTTCACAACCACCGGGTTCGTCGTCTGCACGCCGATTTCCAGCTGAATCAGTCCCGGACGCATCTGTTTCATCAGCGCCAGCTCGTCATCATCCAGAAGATCCGATGAAATTTCAAAATGGAAGTTGGTAATTCCATTATCGTGATCCAGCAAATACTGCCAGATCGCCATCGAATGGCTCTTTTTGCAGTTAAACGTCCGGTCTACGAACTTCACCTGCGGCACCTTCCGGTCAAGGAAAAACTGCAGCTCCCTTGTTACCAGCGAAAGGCTGCGGAACCGCACTTTTTTGTCAATCGAAGACAGACAGTAACTACAGGAAAATGGACATCCACGGCTGCTCTCATAGTAGATAATGCGGTGTTCCAGCCCGCTTAAATCTCCGTAGGAAAACGGAATGTCGTCCAGATTCATGAGCGGTGCCGGGCGATGAACCTCGACGGTATCGTCCGAACAGCGTAGGACAATGCCGGGGATCTCTGAAAAACAAACTTCCGTCCCGCGCTCACACGCCTCCACCAGCCGCGTAAAGGTCTCCTCGCCTTCGCCCTGCATGATCAGCTCGACCTCCGGCAGCTCATCCATCAGGTGAACCGCGTCATACGAAGCCTCCGGACCTCCCATCCAGATGCGGACCTGCGGAAGAACCTTTTTCAAATCGTGGATCAGTTCCTTCACGTAAACGATATTCCAGATATAACAGGAAAATCCCACCACATGCGGTTTTCTCCGGTAAATATCCTGCAGAATCTGATCCATCTGGTGGTTGATGGTGTACTCGCCGAGATCGATCTGGATTTCCGACACGGTTTTCGTTCGATTCGCGCCTTCTGCTGCCTCCGAAACCATTTCCATTCCAACAGCCGCACCCTGCTCATCCTTCTGTCCCAGCCCCAGCCGCTCCATCGCATACCGTCTCAGGCTGTAAATTCCCAGATTTGAATGTATATATTTGGCATTAATCGCCGCCAATAAGTACCGCATCGTCTCACACCTTCAAAATATGATAGCCAGCCGCCTTATTGAGCCGGTTCATAATCGCCCGTCCTAAATTGTCTTCCGAAAATCCTTCCGAAAAGATATATTCCGCGCCGCGATCGTCGAAATCGCGCAGAACCGCATACAGGTTGTGTGCAACAGTCTCCTGACGCGCCCGCGCACCGATGCTTTCCAACATCCCCGCCGGGTAACGATCTTTCGTCTCGTCCGTGCAGATAATTCCAACCTTACGTCCTTCTGACAGCTTTTCGCCTGCCAGGCGGTTGATCGTCTCCACAACTGCCTCCGTCTCGCCCTCGACCAGTGTCAGATCGGCTTTCGGTGCATAATGGCGGTATTTCATTCCCGGTGCTTTCGGGCGCACATCCGCGCTGACCGGTCCTAAAATCGCCGGATCAATGCCGACTTCCCCGACCGTTTCACGCAGCATCTCCACGGTGATCGCACCCGGCCTTAAAACCATCGGCATTTCCTCCGTAACATCCACGATCGTCGATTCCAGACCAATTCCAACCGGACCGCCGTCGATGATCGCATCGATCTTTCCGTCCATATCCTGAAGCACGTGATCAGCGCGCGTCGGGCTTGGGCGTCCCGATGTATTCGCACTCGGAGCCGCGATCGGCACGCCGGACAGACGGATTAACTCTGCCGCGATCGGATCAGACGGCATCCGTATTGCCACCGTGTCAAGCCCGCCGGTCGTTCCATACGGCACGATCGCGCTCTTAGGAAATACCATCGTCATCGGTCCCGGCCAGTATGCCTTTGCAAGCTTTTTGCCATTTTCCGGCATATTCGATACCAGCGGCGCGATCTCCTCCAGACAGGACACATGCGCGATCAGCGGGTTGTCAGACGGGCGTCCCTTCGCCGCATAAATCTTCTTCGCTGCCGCCTCATCCAGCGCATTCGCCCCCAGGCCGTACACAGTTTCCGTCGGAAATGCCACCAGACCGCCCGCGCGGATGATCTTTGCCGCCTTCTCAAGCACCTCCCGGTCATGCGCCGTAAAGTCCTTTGGATTTTCTATCTTCCACATCTGGGTATGAAGTTCTTTTTTCGTTTCGTTTTGCATATTGACTCTTCTTTCTACTATCTCACAATGAATAAATCTATTTTCCGTACTAAGCTCGAAAATACCTCGCTAAGTACTCCTAGTATGCGCGGCATGACTCGTACTAAGCTCGAAAATACCTCGCTAAGTACTCCTAGTATACACAAGATTCCTCGCCAGTTCAAGGTTTCAGCGCCCATTCAGATACTCCATAATCCCCATATGCAGCGTATATGCCACGCGGTCCTGATATTCTTCTGTTTTCAGCAGTGCCGCCTCTTTCCAGTTAGACAAAAATCCGCACTCGACGATGACAATCGGACATTTGACGTGGAGCAGGAGATAATAGCTGTCATTCGGTTTGGCTTTTCTGCGGTTCTGGTCTCCCAGCGCATAGTCGAAGCGCTTCTGCAGTATTTCCGCCAGCCGTTTCCCCTTCTCTGACTTCCGGTAATAAAATACCTGCGCACCGGATACGTCCTCCTGGTGGTAGCTGTTCTGGTGGATGCTGACGACCAAATCCGCGCCGGATTCCTCGACGCGGGCGCAGCGGTTTTTCATGTCGGACATTTTCCGGCTTCCGGCTGACGTATCGTAAAGTCCCCGGTCATCCTCCCGGCTCATCACGACCTCCACATCCGACTGCTCCAGATACCATTTCAGGCGCTTCGCGATTGCCAGATTGATGTCCTTTTCCAGGCTTCCGTCCACACTCACCTTTCCCGGATCAAAATCCCCATGCCCGGCGTCCAAGAAAACAACCGGCTTTTTCTTTCCAAGCACAGCGTCCGCCCCCGCTGATGCCAGCCCCGCATACCGTGCCGCCAGAAAGACGCCGCAAAATAAAAGAAGGCAGACTGCCAATTCCACTGACAGCCGCCTTCGCATTTGTTTTAGAAACGGGTGTGTTTCAAACCATTCGTTCAAGTGCACCGCTCCTGATGCATTCTTATAATATCTATATTCGCCTTGTTCGCGGCATATCCCGCTATTTTCTAATTCCAATCCCGGCTCCTACTGCTGTGCCTCCGCTACATCCTTAAACCCAAGTCCAAAAATGCCCGAGGTTTCCTTCACAATCACAAACGCATTCTCATCCGTCTCCGCAATAATGCGTTTTAAACGATTGAACTCCGTTTTGCGGACGGTACATAAAACCACCGTTGTGTCCTCGCCGCTGTAGCCGCCCTTGCCCGGAAGCAGCGTTACCGTACGGTCAATTTCCTTAATGACACGTTCTGCGATTTTCTGCGGGTATTTCGTCACGATCGACGCCTCGCTTCCGGCATCATTTCCGTAGATGATCATGTCGATGACCTTCGTCTGCGCGTACAGGGAAATCAGTCCGAACAGTGCCGCATCGACATTTCCAAAGACGAAGATCGAGGTGGAGAGGATGATTCCATCGATCATCATCAGGGCGCGCCCGATCGAGACATGCGGATATTTCTTCTGGAGCAGGTAGCCGACCACATCGCTGCCGCCCGTCGTCGAACCGGACAGAAAGATGAACGCCATGCCGACGCCGACCAGAATGCCGCCGTAGAGACTTCCCATAAGCTGGTCGCCCATATAAACCGGAAAGACCGGGGCGATCACGTAGTCAAGCACCACCGAACAGATTCCGCACGCAAACGCCGTCCGCAGCGCAAAGGCACGGCTCAAATGAAACCACGCCAATATTAAAAGCGGCACATTGACCATCAGTGTCAGCCGTCCGACCGGCAGGTTCGTCACATGGTTTAACATCAGTGCCACGCCGACCGCACCGCCCGGCGCAATATTCGCCGTCTCAATAAAGCTGTGCGTGCCGATACTGTAGATAAATGCGCCCAGAATCAGATATAAAAAATCTTTTACAGAATATTTTCCAATGTATTTCTCCATTTCTGCATTTCCTCCTGTTATTCTGTCTGAGCGTTCCATCCTTTCCGGGCTGATTCTGCTGGTTCTGCTTCCCGCATCGTCCTCAATTTTCCGTATCTATCCTCCATCGCTCAGATTTCTTTTTCCTGTTTTTCCTTCGCCTTTTCGCCCCGCAGCTGGCTCGCCTTTCTCTGCAGCGTCTGCCTCGGCACATCCAGAATCCGCGCTGCCTCAGATATATTTCCGTGCGCCGCCTCCAACGCCTGCCAAATCAGTTTTTCCTCATAGGCAGCCACCGCCTCACGAAGCGACGAGCAGAGTTTTGGAACTTCTTCCAGGCTTTCCGGCGTCTTTTTCCTGTCCGCCTGCTTTTCCAGCAGAAGCTTTCCCTTGATGTCTTTATACTGGAGCAGGGCGCTCGTCTCATCCACCATGCTCATGCCGTAAACGATCACGTGTTCCAGCTCCCGGACATTGCCTGGCCAGTCATATTCTTCCAGTTTTTTTAGCAGATCCTTTGACACATACTGAACCTGCTTGTGGAACGTGCCATTGTGTTTGTTTACATAAAACTTGACAAAATGTCCAATATCCGCCTTCCGTTCCCGCAGCGGCGGAATCCGGATCGACATCATGCTCAGACGATAATAAATATCGCGCCGAAGCTGTCCTTTCTCGATCGCCTCAAGCGGTTCCACATTGGTCGCCGCAATGATCTTCACATTCGTGCGTTTCGTCTCACTGCCGCCCAGGCTGCGGAAACTGCCGTCCTGCAGAACCCGCAGAAGCTTTGACTGCAAAAACAGAGGCATCGAATTGATCTCGTCGAGAAACAGTGTTCCGCCGTCCGCCAGCTCAAAGAGTCCCTTATTTTCCATTGCCCCGGTAAACGCGCCCTTGGACGTTCCAAATAAGATACTTTCGAGCAAGGTATCCGGCAACGCCGCACAGTTCTGCGCGATAAACGGTTTATCCCTCCGTTCACTGGCATTGTGGATCGACTGTGCAAACACCTCTTTTCCGGTTCCCGTTTCCCCATAGATCATAACCGGCAGATCGCACGCCGCCACCACCGGTATATAGTCTCTGGCATTTTTCATTTTTTCATCCACTGCGATGATATCTTCCATCGTAAAAGATGCGCCGCTGTGTTTTTTCAGCTTTCCAGCGCCGCCGACCGGGATCTGTTCCGAAGTCAGTTCCACACTCTCCGGCTCTTCCTCGCCGTCTGTCATCTCCTCCATCGACAGATCGATCGCGCCCACCACGGCGCGCCCGCTCTTGATCGGAATCGAAAGAGAGCTGATATGGATGCCCTCCTGCCCCTTGGTCTGAAGCAGTTGATTTTCCACGTAAACCGGCAGTCCGACCTCCATCGCCCGGATCATGCTGCTGTTCTTAGCGTTCAGGTTTTCAAATACATCGAAAAAATTTTGTCCCACCAGCGCCTGGTAAGCTTCTCTCTCTTTCCGGTTTGAAAATTTACTATTTAACTTTGCTGAAAACAGAATCTCGCCATCCAGGTTGATGATCGTGATTCCGTCAATATATCCTTTTCCATGAAATAACTGTCTTAAAAACTCCATGCATTTCTCCCCTGTCTGAAACACCGCTGACCGGAATCACGCGCTAAGTCTCACGGACGTTCGACTTGAATCTGCGTTCATCCGGCCTGACAACGGTGTTATGTTTACACCTGTTCCAAGTGTATCAGAGGAAACAGGCAAAGACAAGTTTATCCGATCTCCTCCACACCTGGGCGATCCAGCGGAAGTTTCAGCCACCACCATTTAAATACGATATTTGCGATGATGCATGCTGCCATGATTACCAAATAGATGCCGATAAACTTCCAATGGCTGCCATTTAAGAGCATCATCGGTCCCATCGACCACGCAAACATCTCTGCCGGAGTTGTAAACGGCGCTGCAAATGCAGTATCGTTCAGCGTCTTGGAGCGGTTTTCCGGATCAACGATTCGAAGAAGGATGAAGCCGATCGCAAAAACGCCCGTTGAATAGCCAAATACGAAGATCGCGCGCTCAAACCAGCTGCCGCGGTTCATCGCCGGACCAAAGAACATCAGAGTTGCCACTACGATTACAATACCGCAGAGCAGAAGAAGTGCCAGCGGAGCTGCATATTTAACGATAACTGCCAGTTTGATGGAAGCGATTCCGAAAAACACCAGATAATCCGTCGCAGTACCGGAGATACGTCCCACTACATTTTCATCAATATAATCACCGACGCCGACTTTTCGGAAAACGAGGAACATCACGATCGCGGTCAAAAATGCCATCAGGTAATTCGGCAGATCCAGACCGATCGCTGCATAGATTCCCTTGCTGAGTCCCACACCGATACCGGATGCGATCAGCATCACTGCCAGATGCCATGCCAGCGGATCCAGGACGTTGGATGAAATAGTTTCCTCGCCCATCGACTTGCGCTCATTTTTGGGCACCAAACCACAGCGCAGATCATCAGAGATCTGATTGAAGCCTTTCATATATTTGGTCCAGCCCTTTTTCGTTCCCAGCTTGATGAAGAACAGACCGCCAAAGATACCCGATAAAATACCAACAGTTGCACAGGTCATCGCGATATCCATTGCATCCAGATCACCCAGTCTCTCAAACGCGGTACCAACAGCCGCTGCCGTTCCGTGTCCGCCGGAGAAACCAGCTGCCAGCAGCAGACCGAAGCCATAGTTAATGTTCGGGAATAATTTCGAAATTACTAAAATACTAAACAACGGTGCCAGTGAGAACTGAATCGCCTGTGCCAGCACTTTATAGGAAAAATAAGAACCAATCCGGTCAATTTCCGCTTTAAAATCTTTCTTATTGAAAGAAAATCCATTAATTCCGACACCTGCGAAAATCAGGATAATCAGAACACTTGCATAAGAACCAATATTTTCAGAAAACGGCAGGATTCCCAGTCCCTGCGCCCCGAGTGCCAGCGCGATAAATCCGGCAATCATGCTTGGCGGAATGAAAAATTTCTGTACCAACGGCACTTTTGCACGTAAAAGCTGACCAACCGCGATAAAAAACGATGCGATCGCAAAGTCCACTAAAATGTCTGTAACACTCACAGATACCCCTCCTATTCTTCTGTATCAAATGCGCCTCCAGCTATTTCCCATCCGGAAGCGCTTCTATTCGCCCCTCAAATGGCAGAGCGCTTTTCATCCGTATCCCCATACGTTTCACGAAAAGCGTTCTGCCGGTATCCTTTATCTGAAAAATCACTTCTCTAATTTGATAAAGTTATCCGAATGGCTCTTGGTTGCCGACGGAGCCAGATCCAGTTTCTGATCTGCGATCTCTAAGATGTCTTCCGGACGAACCCACGGTCTGCCCTGGATAGCACTTGTCTCCTCATGGGTTAAGTATCCCTTGTAGGCAGTTAAGCTGCGGCGCAAGAAACCATCCTTTGCACACGCCTGCGCCACACCATTGTTGATGATGCTTCTGAAGTGCGGCAGTACGGATGCTGCGTATGCGATCGAGGTAGACTGGGAAATTGCGCCCGGAATGTTGCTTACGCAATAATGTACGACACCTTCTTCGATGTAGCGCGGATTTTCATGGGTGGTCTCATGGAATGTCTCGATTGCACCATAATCGTTGCTAATATCTACGATAACGGAACCTTTCTCCATCGAGCGGACCATCTCGCGGTCGATCATGTATTCTTTGGCATCCTTCGGCCATCTAACACAATTATATACGACATCTATCTCTGGTAAAATCTTTTTCAGATTATAACGGTTGGAAATCTGGGTGTTGACTTCCTCATTGAACTGTTTTCCGATATCGCGCAGGGTTCCGATATTAATATCCATAACCGTTACCCACGCGCCCAGCGCATGAAGAACAGAGATTGCTGCGCGTCCTACCACGCCGCCTCCAATGACCAGCGCCTTAACGCCCGGAGCACCGCCGAGACCGTTGACGAATTTGCCCTTGCCGCCGTTGATGGAGAGCAGGGATTCCAGGCCAAAGAGTGCACCCGCCTTACCAGCTGCCTCACAGTTCGGTGAACCGTAACGGTGGGAATCTTCTGCGGTAAATGCAATACACTTACTGTCGAGAAGTGCCTGTACCTCCTCCGGATGTGCTGCCGGATGGATGCAGGTAAATACGATCTGGTTTTCACGGAGCAGCTTGTACTCGCACGGTTCAAACTCTTTTACCTTTGCGACGAAATCGCAGGTTGCATAAATTTCTTCCTTTGTATCAACCAGCTTCGCGCCCTCTTTCACATATGCCTCATCCGGGAATCCAGAACCTTCGCCCGCGCCCTTCTGAACGTAAACCTCATTGCCGTCACCTACCAGCATGCTTACCTCTGCCGGGGTTGCGATGACACGGTACTCGCCTACTTTGATGTCTTTCAATACGCCAACTTTCATAATGTGTTCCCTCCATGTAATATATTTTTCTTTTTGCTTGATACTTTTGCTTGATACTCATATATACAGCAAGTTCCGTGCCAACTTTTACGTTTTTCGATTTTATTTAATATTTTTCTTTTTTATTTTCCAAAAAATTCGAGGTTTTCCTTGTAAATACAAGGTTTTTGTCGAATTAAAATTTTTATTTATTTTTTTGATAACCTTCCAGGAATGACTCGTTCTTGTCTCATTTTTTTCATAATGCAAAAAATGACTCATTTATGAGCTTTTATATGCTCATAAATGAGTCATTCAAATTTTATTTTTAAGTCATATGCCGATTTTTGAGTCCTACTGCCCGACTTCCGCCGCTGCCAGCTTTCGCGACTCCGTCAGCGTCTTTCCCTCGCGCAGATGAACCGCCACGCGCTCCTCGCGCTTCGCGATCCGGGAGGCGGATTCGTAGACTTCCGCGATCTTTCCGGACGGAACCACGACCACGCCGGTCCGGTCCATCACGACCATGTCGCCCGGAAAAATCAGGACGCCGCAGAGCGTCACCGGCACATCCACGCCGACTGTCTCGATATCGTAAGCGCTCTTGTTTGGTGCAGTTCCGGCGCTATATGCCGGAAAACCAAATGCCGCGATGTCATCGATATCGCGCAGGCAGCCGTCGGTCAGCTCGCCTTGCACGCCGCGAAGCTGTGCCCGGAGTGCCAGCAGGTCACCGCCCGTCGATACATTCATGATACCGCCCATGGAAATCACCAGCAGGTCGCCCGGTTCCGTTTTGTCATCGATCACTTTTCCGTGCTTTGCCAGGTTCACGCCGTCCCACGGTGTACTCCGGCGCTTCTGCAAAATCGTGCGGGCAAATCCGGCTGCACGCTTCTGGGAGGGATCGATCGGATGAAGTCCCAGCACACTGCCGCGTTTTAAACCAAGTCCGTCCATGGCATCTGCCACATTTCCGGTCGGGAGGGCGCTATAGCGCTCCACCCACATCATTCTCTCTTCTGCTGTCATATTTTCCTCTTCCTATTCTCAAACCATATCTTTACAGGCTTCTGCCCGGCTCTTTCATCTATCCGATATGATGCTTTCTTTTTCCACTATACAAACAGATGGTAAATACCCAGGAAAGAAAATACCGCTACCACTGCCAGTGCCAGGAAGGAAACGGCAAACAGCTCTACAAACATACGGTTCTGCGGGAAACGTTCTTCCGCATTCTCCTGCTGAGAAACACCTGCCATGATGAGCGCGCCGGTTGTGGAAATCGGAGTAAATCCTACGATCGTTCCACCGATTACAATCACCGATACCAGTTCGATGGCATCTGCTCCCAGCGTTGAAGCCAGTCCGCTTGCTGTCGGAATCAGAGTCGGGAATACAACTCCAAGACCGGAACTGAAGAAGGACATAAACCCAGAAGTAATACCCATGATCATCGCAGCAGTCCGTTTGCTCATAACATGCTCCAGAGCCGCTACCATGATATCGATACCGCCGGACAGGGAGATAACATTCATTAAAATGCCAACGCCCAAAACCATAATAATCACATTCCACGGCACCATCTGAACTGCTTTCTTCTCATCACCGCAGCCAAAGATAATTAACAGCGACCCCATTAAAAATCCCATCAGACCGACATTCCAGGAGAAGAACAGAACGCCGACTGCCAGACCAGCCAGTGCTGCCAGGGAAAGGAGCTGTTTTCCGGTAAATTTCGGAAGCTCTGCTTCTTTTCCGACTGCCTTTACATCCACTTTCCAGCCTTTATAGTAAATGTAGACAAGTACCATGGTTGCCAACGCCGTCAGAATCAGGCAGAACATGATCGGAACGGTGTCTGCCTCCAGTCCCTGTGCTGCCATCAGTTCACGGACAACGGCTGCCTCCGGGGTCAGCGGACTCATACGTCCGGACATAACGCCCAGGTCACCGATGATCGCCGTCATAATCGGGTTGATGCCTGCGGATGCCGCAACCGGGATTGCGATAACCGGGATGATTGCCAGGCTCGGAATTGCGCCCGGTCCTACGGCACTGATGATAAATCCTAAAATATAGATAACAAACGGAATCAGACGTTTCTGTTTGCCAACCAGCGCTACCATCTTGCGTGCTAAAAGTTCCAGGGTTCCGTTTCCGTTAATAATCGCAAACAGATAAGTAATACCGACCATCTGGATGCACAGGGATGCACTGAATCCCTTGATGATATCGGACGCCTTGATGCCGAATACCAGCGCCAGCACAGCAGCGATACCGGTACAGAGAATACCGACGTTACAGTTTTTCACAAATCCAATCACAATGGCTGCCAGAAGGCAGATTAAAGAAATAAGACCTAAGTTCATAGCAACCTCCTATCGAAATGTAATGCAGACCGGACTCTCGGTGTGGATGATCCGTCCCGTGTATTCCATGCGGCCTGTTTCCTCGCAGAGACGCATCTCTACGATGGTATCGCTGTCCTCATTTGCCGCATAAAACAGGCTGTAATCGCGGTTGAAGGAGATAAAACGTGGTGTCAGACCCAGAGTCGGGTAATAGCCTAATTCCTTCATATATCCAGTGTTCTGGTCGATGCGGTAGAGCACGATAGACTCATGGATGCGGTTGGAACCGATGAGAATCTCGCCATTTTTGCTGAGCAAAGATGCACTCGCCTGTCCCTCGCCCGTATAGGTATCTGGCAGAGTCGGAAGTACCTGCAGCGCCTTTAATTTACCGTTCTTGTCATCAAATGAAAGGTAGGTCATCGAATTTCCTTTTTCATTGATTAAGTAAACAAAGCGGTTATTCGGATGAATTGATACGTGGCGCGGCTCATCGTACTCGCGTCCGCGGTAGCAGTCGGTCTGTGTCAGGCTGCCGTCCTCCGGGTTAAAACGGAATACGACGATCTGTCCGTAGCCCTGCAGTCTCGCCTGGCATACAACAAAAAGGTATTCTTTCTTCTGATCCCAAATACACTGGTGTGCAAAGGAGATAGCGCCTTCTTTCTTTCCTGCCATATGCGCAGTGTGGACAATCTCTCCCAGACTTCCGTCCGCATTGCGGCGGATGACATAGACAGCGCCGCCCTGCAGGGCTGCCACTACCATGTAGCGGTTGGTTCGGTCCGGTGTGATGAAGACCGGATTCTTGCCGCCGATCTCGATGGTGTTTAAGGCAGATAAGGTTCCGTCTGCCTCGATCTTATAGCTGCTGACCTGCGTATTGTCGCCGTGTACGGAGTAGAGATATTTCTCCTCCAGATCCATCGCCTGATAGGACGGATTCGGCAGCGTCTCTAAGCACTGAATCTCTTTCCATTCGCCGGTTGCCTCCGAAATTTCGTAAGCCTTTAAGCCCTTGCCGCGTGCATTTCTCTCGCGGGTGGTACGGCATCCTACGTATGCGTAACTCATGTTTGTTTCCTCCTGACCCTTTTAATGCATTTTATTTTTACCCAAAGAATCCGCGTTCCCTCGAATATGCGGATTCTTTATTTCTTGGTTTGATAAAATTGTAACATGGAGAATTGACAAATGGAAATTCAGGATTTGAATGTAGGGGTATTCCGGAATGGAATGGTGCGGATGATGGATGAGATCGCGAGAGGGACGGCGCAGTCCCAGGGATATTCTTCCAGAAAATGCTTGCGCTCTTGGGTCTGCGCCTGTTACCATATTTATTTCCGCTCTATCTTATTGATGTGATAATATTCTTCTGTAAAGGATATAAAATCCATGATATCCTGGTTCCGATAGCAGGAATCGGAAAGCATCATCCAGACGCGGCGGGAGACAGGTTCCTGTTCTTTATTGTAGATCGGGATGAGCTGGAAACGGCTGCGGTCAAACGCCCAGTCGGAGCCGAAGAGAAAGCAGATGCCAAGTCCATTTTCTACCATCTCGATCGCGATATCCGAATATGGGACGAAATGAGCGGCATGGAGGGATTCTCCAAAGTGATCCTTCCACCACTGGTTGAGCAGCAATTTTACCATCGGATTTAAATATGATTCGATGATTGGCAGGTGCTCGACGTCCTCCAGTGCGGTCCCCATCGGCGCCATGATGTAAAGTTCTTCCTCAAACAGGCAGATTTTCTCTCCAAGAAATGGATAATCGCCACAGACGATCGCGATATCGATCGTTCCGTCAGTAATCTGGCGGATCAGCATATCGCTGGAGTTTGGAAATGTCTTAAACTGAAGGCGGTTGTACGCGTCCACATAACCTTTCAGAAGTTTCGGCATATGGAGTCTTGCAAAGGAGTTCGGGACACCGACGCGCACCAATTCCTTGACTCCATGGCGTTCTGAAAAATGTTCACGTATCTCGCCGAGAAAATCTAGCATGATACCTGCTTTTTTTACAAGATATCGTCCATCCTCTGTGAATGTTACACCTTGATTGCTCCGTTTGACAACCTCTATGCCCCATTCCTGCTCAATTGCCTTGACGCGCTTCGTCAGGGCGGACTGTGTCACGTACAAATCCTCCGCCGCCTTGCTGATGCTGCGTTTTTCATATAATTTTCTAAGAATCAGCCAGTCTAGTTCCCGCATTTCTTCCAGTTCTCCTTTATCTCAACATTTTAATTGCATATTGCTTTGTACTTGTTAAATGAATGAAAAAAGCACCCATTTGTGGTAAAATTATTGAACGGATCATTTTTTCGATTCATGGTGCAATTTTTAGGTTAGAGATTGCTTCGTGAATAACTCAGGATGAATTTTATTTTCTATTTTTCCCAGTTTTCGCACCTTCCGCCACATACTCCACAAACTGCGAAAGCGCCGGGGACAGCCGCTTACTCTTCGGATAGAAAAACCAGGTATTCCGTTCCACCGGCGTCCCATCTTTCCAGAAAAGCGGGGTCAGACACAGGTTGTGTTCATTGGCAAAATGTTCTGGAAGAAAACAAAGTGTATAACCAAACCCTCGTTCTATCATCTGCCATGCCACATCAATATAACCAACTGGCATACCATTCCCGACCGGGGTGATGAAATTTTCATTCCACCAGCGCTCCAGAATCTCTCTTGTCCGGTCATTCGTCTTATACTCGATCCGATCTAACCCCGGCAAATCTTCCATCTTAACCGGTTCCTTCGTCACCAGACAGGCGGCGCTTTTACCGACCCGGATGCGCTCCAGCGCCCCCTCATAATCGCCGCGGATAAATCCGACATCCACCGTCCCGTCAAGCAGCTTGCGAAACAACGCATCGCTCTGATCCGTCACGACCTCAAACTGCACCCTGGGATGTTCTTTCCGGTACTGGAATAAAAGTTCCGAAAGCATGTATTTACTGTATGTATAGGAAGAACCGATCACGATCGTCTCCTCCGTGCTCTTCTGCATTGCCGCCAGCGTCTCCGTCGTCTCCTTCATAAACACCAGATACCGCTCCGCCTGATCGGCAAGGTAGCGTCCCTCCGGTGTAAACGAAAGCCCCTTCGGCGTCCGGTTGACGATCGTCACGCCAAATTCCTCCTCCATCTGCTTGAGCCGCTTGGTCAAAGACGGCTGCGTCATGTAAAACGAATTGGCAACCTTCGTCATATTTGGATTTTTATAAAGTGCCTGTAAAATCTGCCAGTCTGTATCTCTCACGGAACATCCCCCATTTTATCGCTTAAATTGATTCTGTCGTTATTTTTCTTTCTCTTCTGCCGCTTTTGGATACGCTGTTTCTTCCTGTGTTATCCTTGTTGAATCCGCATATCCAAAAAGCGCTCCAAACAATGTCTTTTTCTCAATTTCTTTCACAATCTTCACTCTTATTCTACCACAAGATTACTACAAATGTCTTTCTTCCGTCAAGTCGCACGAAAAAGCGCCTGCACATCCGCACAGGCGCCTTTTCCCAAAATAAATAAGTTGGTGAATAAGTAGTTATTGTATATAAAAAATATAATGGAGGCATAATTAATAAATGACTACGCTTCTTTCTCTGCTTCCAGCTGTTTTTTCAGTGTTCTCAGCTGTCCGCCATTTAAGACAACTTCGATTTCCTTATCTGTCAGTTCTAATTTAACCCAGAAGGAAAATCCTTTTGTCTTATCAGTAATCTGCACACGGTGTGCTGCAATCTGCTCCCGCAGGTTATCGATATGAAGTTCATCCGTCTGCTCCAGACGTTCATAATCAGCTCCATCCTCAAACAGCATCGGAATTACGCCATGATTTACCAGATTTCCTTTATGGATACGGGCAATACTCTTGGCAATGACCGCTTTTACACCCAGATACATGGGATTAATAGCCGCATGCTCACGGGAGGAACCCTGTCCATAGTTTTCACCGCCGATGATGATGCTCTGTCCCATTTCTTTCGCACGGGCTGCAAATTCCGGATCATAGCGGTGATAGCAATACTGGGACATCAGCGGAATATTGGAACGCATGCTGCTGAACTCAGCACTTGCCGGTGTAATATCATCGGTGGATACATTATCACGGGCTTTTAAGCTGATAGGAGCATCCAGTGTCTCCTGCGGCGGCTCCGGAACCGGAAGAAACTTGATATTCGGTCCGCGGACAATCTCCACCTTGGCAGCCTCTTCCGGTGACAGTGGCGGCAGAATCATCGAATCATCAATATCGTACTGATCCGGCTCATGGATGGTATCCAGAATCTTCACATTTTCACCCATAATATCTTCTGCCGTTGCGAAAGTTCCCACAATCGCAGTTGCCGCAGCACTCTCCGGGCTGACAAGGTAAATCTTCGCGGTCGGATTTCCGGCACGTCCCTTGAAATTACGGTTGGAGGTGCGGACTGCCACACCGTCGGTCGCCGGAGTCTGACCGATTGCGCAGCACGGACCACAGGCAATCTCCAAAAGACGGACACCTGCATCCAGAAGCATCTCCACATATCCATCGCGCATCAGCTGACGGTACACCTGCTTGGAAGAAACCGCACAGGTACAGCTTACATCCTCATTCACATGATGTCCCTTAAATACAAGTGCTGCTTTTGCAATATCGGCATAGCTTGCATTGGTACAGCTTCCGATAAATACCTGCTGTACTCTCTTCTTTTCCGCCTGATGCAGCGGCATAACATTGTCCGGCTGGTGCGGACATGCGATCAACGGCTCTAACTCGCTTAAATTGATATCGATCGTCTCGTCGTACTCGGCGTCCTCATCCGGAAGAAGCTCTGTGTATGCTTCCGGACGTCCCTGTGCAGCCAGAAATCTCTTTACCTGTGCATCTGCCGGGAAAATGGAAGTGGTCGCGCCCATTTCCGCACCCATGTTTGCGATAGTCGCACGTGCCGGAATCTCCATCTCGGCAACTGCCGGTCCCACGTACTCATATACATTTCCCAGACCGCCCTTGATGGTCACGCGGCGAAGCATTTCCAGGATAACTTCCTTCGAGTTGCAGCCCGGTCTTAATTTACCGGTCAGGTTGACACGGACGACTCTCGGCATCGTCAGACGCATCGGAACACCCGTCATCGCCGTTGCTACATCCATGCCGCCGACACCGATACACAGCATACCGATCGCGCCGCCATGCGGTGTGTGACTGTCTCCGCCCATCGATACCTTGCCTGGCACACCAAAACGGGATACATGAACGGTATGGCAGATGCCGTTGCCCGGTCTGGACACATACACGCCGAATTTCTTTGCTGCGGACTGCAAATAAATGTGGTCGTCCGGCGTCTTATTATCTACATATAATAAATTGTGATCGAGGTAGCTGACGCTGCACTCCGTGCGGACACGGTCCAGCCCGATCGCCTCGAATGCCAGATAAGTCATAACGGCATTGATATCGTGTGTCAATGTCTGATCCACCTTGATAAAAATTTCTTTGCCCGGCGTCATATCGCCCGATACGAAATGTGACTCAATAATCTTTCTGGTAAGTGATTTCCCCATGTTTTGATTTCCTCCATTTGGTTTGTCATATTCTCTCGGAGTCTTTCCTGCACTCCGCCATCTCTATCAGCCCCGCAGCCCTGACCCGGCTGCCCGTCTGTTTTTTCCGTCCTTATTGTAACGCCTGCCTGCGGGGAAAATCCAATTAAGAAAGGGAATGAAGGTATAACTTTCTGTTATCAGGGCTTTTCCCCGTACTCCTCCCTACTCAATTCTTCGCTTCCATTTACGCCTCCTTATTTTCGCTCATTTTTCGTATATCTACAAAATTATATTATGTATTTTAGGTAGCATTAAAAATTATTTTATTTTATTATGTAATTTTATGTATCTTTTTGTATTTTTATGACTGTTTTATGTTAGAATCCAGCCATGTTTGGGAGGACAATTTGTATTAGGGAGGAAATTCGAATGAGAAAAATTAAAATGATGACCAGTGCAGTGCTTCTTTCTTTATCCCTGGCTTTTTCTTTAACAGCTTGTGGAACAAAGTCTGAACCGGCAGCCGATACAACAGCGGCTGAAGCCGAAGTAACCGAGACAGAAGGCGAAGCAGAGACTGCCGAAGAAGCGGCGAATGACGAAGAAGAGAAAGTCAAAGTCGGCGTTTCATGGAATGCCGACGAAATCGACGAAGATGCACAGTTATATATAGATGCCGTTACCAAAGCTGGCGGCGAAGCAATTTATCTTCCTCAGATCAAAACCGAGGATGACGCGAAAAATGCTCTGGCAGAAATCGATGCTCTGGTTATGACCGGCGGCGAAGATATTGATCCGAGCTACTACGGCGAAGAGCCAAACGAAAAATTAGAGACTGTAAACGAAGTCAGAGATACTTCTGATTCTCTTTTAATCAAGGCAGCTCTCGATGAGGATATCCCGATGCTCTGCACCTGCCGTGGCATGCAGTTCTTAAACGTATTAAGCGGCGGTACCTTATATCAGGATCTTCCGACTCAGAATCCGTCCGATATCGAACATCGCGATCCGGACCGTAAGGTATTCGCAAAACATGAGATTACCGTAGACAAAGATAACATCGTTGCTGCCGCATTTGGCGGAGAAGGCACCTACACTGTAAACTCCTGGCATCATCAGGCAGTCGATCAGTTAGGTGACAACCTGAAAGTCGTTGCTACTGCTCCAGATGGAATCATCGAAGCAATCGTCAGAGAAGATAAAGACTACGTGATGGGCTTACAGTTCCATCCGGAAGCTATGATCGCTGAAGGTGATGACAGTTTTCTTGCTTTCTACACCAACCTGATCGATCAGGCAAAAGAGGCAGAATAATCACATTTCTCCCAGACAAAACAATATTTTTGATGTTTTAATAACCTCCAGGCGGATGAATCAATCTTTCCGCCCGGAGGTTTTTTGTCCAAGACGCTCTTTTTTATAAAGAAGAATGTGCCTTGGCACATTCTCGCGCCGAGCGCGGTCGCTTGCGACAAACTACATCTTCGCGCGAGTGCGCATCATTGGCACGTTAGTGCCTTTTTGTGTAATAGGGGATTCCAAGGAATTTCCTATTACATAAAAAAGCAGAAGCCCCACGCTCCCGCATGAGACTTCCACCCTACTTTGAATCATTGAATCTTAATTAAATTGTCTCTACTCCCAGCCAATCACATCCCAGACGTCGCTGGTTTCCAGCCCCAGCCGCCATCCGGCTACGCCTGCCAGGTCGTATTTCTTGATTAAATCCATCTTGAGTCCCAGAGACCTTGTCTCCTCCATCCAGAGCTGCTGTTCGCCGTTCTGGCTGTCCAGCCTGCCGTAATACTGACCAACCGAATCATCCCAGGTCAGATCCATGCCGCTCTCCGAGACCCATTTTGTCGCCTCGGAAATTCCCATCGCACGGGAGGACGCATTGTCGCCGCTTCCCGTCCAGAGCCTTGTGTAGAACGGGACTGCGTTGATTACCTTTTCCTTCGGAACCAGGGAAAGCATATCTTTGATGCCGTTTTCGACATATCCGATCGAAGAAACAGAACCGGCTTCACCGCCTGCATAGTGCTCATCATAACCCATGATAATCACATAATCTGCGACGTTGCCCTGCTCTTTCTGGTTGTAGAAACGGTTATATACCGCCGGAACATAGTTATCGACCGACAGCACCAGCCCTTTCTTTCGGCAGGAAACCGACAGCTCGCGGATAAACTCGATGTAATGGACGCCCGCCGCCGTCTTCAAACTCTCAAAATCCAGATTGATACCGTCAAATCCATAACGGTCCGCCTCTGTCATCATATTTTCAATCAGTTTTTCGCGCACAGACGTCCTGGAAAGAAGCACCTCCGCCTGCACGTTCTTGCTGCATTCGCGGCTGAAATTGTCGAGTACCGCCCAGACCTGCAGACCTTTTTCATGCGCCCGATCCACATAGGACTTATCTGCCAGAGATTCATACGCGCCGCTGTTGCTGCTAAGCGTAAACCACGTCGGCGCGATGACATTGACACCTTTCGTCTTTGCAATCAGAGAATCCATCGCCTGGTTTGCCGCCGCGATCGTTACCTGATGCCAGACCATCACAATCTTCTGATCCAGTGAAATATTCTGGTAGACCGGAGCAGTAAAATCACTCTTTAATGTCTCCTCGTGCAGATTTTTCATCTTCCACTTGTGCATATATCCAATATGACCGTCCGGTGTCATGACTCTCGCCCAGTTGTCATACTGTTCCAGCACTGTCACTGTCCCGCCGCGCTTTATCTCAGTCACAATCGGGCTTTTCAAGCCGCCTCTTAAGCGGATCTTGGCGCTCCACGCCGCATCTGCCACCGTGACCGGATCCCAGTTATTTTCCACGAAAACCCGCTTCTGTGCCTCACCATCATACGCCTGCAGACGCACATCGGTGTATTTCTGAATCAGAGCCAGTGAAAGATAAACTGCATCACCATCCCGGTAAAGGATCTTTTTTCCGTCCTCATCCACGGTCGTCTCGTCGCTTTTCACGATCTCCTCCGGCAGGGCGTACACCAGTATTTCCTCATTGGCATCCCAGTAAAAACGTTCATTTAAGTTCGCATCTACCCACGCAGCCGGCAGATATGTCTGCCCGTCCACGTAGACCCCGCTCTCCTCCTGACGTTCATAGTTCAGATACAGCGCCACCCGGTCGCTGCCGCCCGCCGCGTACAGAGCATCCAGATCCGCCCTCTCCCGGCTTGGCATATATTTGACCGCTGCAATCACGCCAACGGCTGCCACGATTAAAAACAGCACAAACCCGAAAATCCGTCCCAGACAGCCCGAACGTGCTTTCCTTGATCTTCCTCTTTCCATGTTTTCCTCCGGTGTATGTTAAGGTAATACCATAAGCACTAAGCTCGAAAATACCTCGCTAAGTGCCCTTATTATATCACACCAGCTCCATGGAATGTTGACTTTTTTCTTAACTCCTCTTTCATTTTCCCTGTAATAGGTTACTGTTTACGCATACGTGCCCAGTAACTGTAATAGCACCATCTAAACAGTTCTCACCATTTTCTCCGAAAGAAAAATCCGGCGGACTGTCCAGATACGGACAAAACGGCACCTCTCTTATCACCGGTTGTAAACCCGGTCAAAATGTATCTCTGTCAGCACTCCTGTCTCCGCTCCGACGTAATCAGCCATATAAAACGAGCCGTCCTCCCGGAACTCACACAGCTTCCTGTATTCTTCTGGCCTGCACTCCCTCCCATCAATTAAAATCTGGATTCCTTTGCTTTTATATCGCTGTAATCCCTCGACAAATATTCTCTGCTGTTCCCTACGCCTCCTCTCTGCCTCTTCTTTTTTACTTTTTCTCACTACCATTCCACACCTTCTCCATTCCGCGAAAACAGCCCCTTCTAACTTTTGACCTTTCGGAGATAATCGGTAATTTATAACCCCAGGTCTGCCTCGCTTATCGTAGGAATTTTCCAAAAAAAGTCATGGACTCTCCCGTAACCATCAATGCGTTCTTCTGCAGTGGGATTCGCCGGATCCGGATATCCAGATATTGCTCTGCCATTTTTACAGCTTCCTCTTCTCCAAATGAGACGAAATACTCACACCATTTTTTCCATTTTTGCTTTTCTGCTGCCAATGCCGCAAAATCTGCCAGCTGCCATCCGCTGACCGAACCGACCAGAAAACAGCGGCTGCATCGAAAAAAGGCATCCTGATTCTTCTGTGTCAAGGCTCCGAAGTCGATCACCATCGCCTCCATCCCCCTTTCCGAACAATCGTACCATTCTGCACGTTCAGCCTTTTGATAGAAAAAAATTCCCCTAATTTCAAACGGCTGTCCTGCCCCGTCTATAACCGGTTTTTCCCTTCTTTTTCCCGTCCGGAATATCTTTTCAAGCTGTGCAAATGAGCCGCTCTCATTTTGTTCCAGAACCGCCGTTCGCCGGCACAGAACCCCGGACAGATATGCTGCCGTCATAAGCGAAAAGTGTGTCACCCCAACCGATGGTCCGCTCCCGGCTATCCCGATACATTCCAGGCGTTCTGTCCCGGCCTGCTTTGTGTCTGGCACTGGTTTTTGCCTGAATTTTCGCCCCACTTTTGAGCCTTCGCCCCGTTTTCCGATTCTAATCTGTATTTCCTCCTATTTCCACTGCCACGGGAATCCACCCATAAAGCGCTCCCACCTCCGCCGGATGTTCCGCCAGAGTCCCCCTTCTTTTGCTGCCTGTCTGGTCCCCCGTCCTTTTTTGAGAGCTTCCTCCCGGAAAATCCTTTCAAAAAATTCTGTCTCCTCCGCTGCCTCATTTTCCTGCCCCCGCCTTCCGCCTGCATCGAACGGCGGGGTTAAAAACGGAAGCCGCAGATACCTAAGATGCCGGACCTCCTCCGGAAGATAATCCCGCCCGCATTTTCTGTGATTTAATAAAATCTGGAGTCCCTCTTCTGCTCCCAGAAACCGGATCGCCCGCAGAGAATCTTCTTTCTCCCACGGCTGCAATCCACAGACGAAAAGAATCAAATCATACTCCCCATCCAGAACCGTCTGGAGCCTGGTTCCGCAGTCATCTAAAATCACTTCAAACACCGGCTGTTCCAGCTGCACCACATCGCTGTATCTGGGTTCCAACGCCAGACCGTCCATGTAATAAATTCCATGTTCATCCGGCACCATCCCATACCAGGATGCCAGCCTGCGGACTGCCCCCGTGTCATTCTGCTCCCTGTAAAGGCAGGAAACTCCTTTCTGCCGCAGATATCGGACCGCGCCAAGTGCGGTATGTGTAACCCCGATTCCGCTCCGGCTGCCTGCTACGGCAATCCTGAGAAGTGGTATATGACGTTCTGCAAATATGCGCGCCTCCAGTTTTTCCAATGCCTCTAACACTTCCCGGACACTCTGGCAGCGCTCTTTTTTCTCTGTTCTGAGACATCGCCCCATAAGAATGTACAGATCTCCCCAACAGCTTCCCTGTCCTGCTTTTATCTCCCCCTCTGGGGCATGCCCTGTCCCCATATAGTACAGGAGGGCGCCAATGGCATAGATGTCGGTCCTCTCATCCAGAGTCCCTCCCTCGTACTGTTCGGGGGCTGCAAAGCCTTTTGTTCCATAGCAAACAGATCGTTCCTGGCTCAAAGACGCCAGTGCCGCCTGATCAAAATCAATCAATTTTAATTGTTCCCGGCAGATTAGAAGATTCCCGGGGTGGAGATCTAAATATAAGATTGGATTTGGTTTGAATGAATGCAGATAATTCATGATCCGGCAAAGCTCAATTCCCAGACGGATAAGCTCTCCCGTTTGCAGACTGCCCGTTCTCTCAATTCGGGCATACAACGACTCACCGCACAGATATTCCTCGATGAGATAATAATAATTTTCGTCAATTTCCAGATCGTAGATGATCGGGATTCCCGGATGGCGCAGCCGCTTCAAAAGCGCTGCTTCCTGAATGAAACCGCTCTCTGTCCGCCTGACACGCTTAATCGCTCTCTCTTCATCAAGCCCCAGATGCCTGGCTAAAAAAACAGTTCCGCTCCGACCGCGTCCGATCACACGTTCCAGCTGGTATTTTCCAAATAGAACGGCTGCTTCCGTACCGCGCCTCCTTTCGGTCTATACCACCTCTCAAGATTCATTGTATACGATCCCCTCGGTTCCCGCAACCGTTTTTAGAAAGATTTTATGCTTTTTTTTCATATTCAAATTGCCAAGTGATTATATTATATAGTATGATGAATACCAAGGTTCCAAAGTCCAAAACATGAGTAAACAGCCTTTTTCCGCAGAAAAATGAGCGGCTTACGAATGTCTTGCAAAATTGCGGAAGTGCGAAGCACGAAGCATTCGGTATCTTAACCACCCAAAAGACAAGGAAGTGAAAATCCATGAAAATAGAACGCATCAACGAAAACCAGATCCGCTGCACCCTGACAAGCAGCGATCTGAGCGCCCGCAACTTAAATCTGGGCGAACTCGCCTATGGCACGGAAAAGGCGAAAAAACTGTTCCATGAAATGATCCAGAAGGCATCGAATGAAGTCGGCTTCGAGGCGGACGATATTCCTCTGATGGTGGAAGCAATTCCGCTCTCCAGTGAGAGCATCATGCTGATCATTACCAAGATCGAGGACCCGGAAGAGCTGGACACCCGCTTTTCACGCTTTTCCCCGGGAAACGAGGACGAGCCTCTGACAGCGCTTGCCAACGAGCTTTTAGAGGGCGCGGACGGGCTTTTAAGCCTATTTACTGACAATGGCAAAAATACCGCCGCAAGCCCGCTGACCGGTTCGGACGCGCCTTCCACTGAAAATGCAGAGCCAGGTTCCAAACTGCCGGCAGCGCGTATTTTTACTTTCGGCTCCCTCGACGAGGTCTGCCGGGCAGCGCGCATCGCAGCTCCAGTCTGCGAAACACCGAACACGCTTTATAAACACCCGTCCGATGGTCGTTACTACCTTGTTGTCCGCCAGACAGCCGACAGCACCGACGCATTCAACCGCCTGTGCAATCTCCTGTCCGAGTACAGCGAACCATTAAAGACTGCCGCTGCCCCGAATGCATTTGAGGCATACTATGAGGAGCATTATGAGACGATCGTCCGGGAGCACGCGCTCTCAACGCTCTCGACCCTGTAGGAATACTGACTTCCAGAAAAATCGGTTTTTTCCATTGCTTTTATTTTAGAACATGAAAACCATCAATTTCTCCTTGAATATTTCGCATTTTTAGTATAGAATATAGCCAAACGCATAAATATAAAAGGAGGATTTTATCATGGCATTTGTAATTACTGATTCTTGTGTAAGTTGTGGTTCCTGTGCTGGCGAATGTCCAGTTGGAGCAATCTCTCAGGGAGATGGCAAATACGATATCGACGCTAACAGCTGCATCGACTGCGGTACATGTGCAGGCGTATGTCCGACCGGCGCTATCGAGCAGGGCTAATTAAACACAAACAAAAACGAAATATCTACATAAAAAAGCCTGTCGTTTCCGACAGGTTTTTTTATGCCCTTTTGCAGAACTTATCACATCTTATTCCCATTCCGTCCAAATTTCTTTTTCTTTACACGGGACCGGAAAAATGGAAACCGCCCTGGCGCAGCCGCTGCTGCTTCCGCTCGCCCCTGGTTTTCCCGCTGATACGCGCGGATGACCTCGTCGAGGCGCTTGAAGCGCTCTTCCTCCCGCTCATCAGAGACCCGCATCAGGTATTCCAGCTCCTTCATCAATTTATCATGCACCAGATAGCTAACATCCTGGCTCAGTTTTTCACTGTTTTCCTCGATCGCGCGCCCGATGACCTGGTTCATGATCTCCTGAAACTGGCGCATTTTCTCCCCCGCCAGAGGCTGGGAAACCTCTGCCTGCGGCAGTTCTGTTTCCTTGTTTTCTACCTCTGTATTTTTTTTCATTTCCATATTTTCCTGCCTGCTCATGTTACGCTCTCCTGTTCCCGTTTCCCGGAAAACCGCCTGTGCCTGCGCTTCCAAAAGCGCTTCCGGTTCTGTTTTCTGATTTTCTTCCACTTTTCCGAGGATTCCCCGTATGGCTTTCAACTGGTACCCCTGTTCCTTCAACTGCTTGATCTGACGGAACAGCTGGATATGAAACTCCGTATAGTACCGATGCCCCAGTTCATTTCTCGGAATCGGAAGCCCCAGCTCGTCCTCCCAGTACCGGAGCACGTGAGCCTCCACCTGCACCTGTCTGGAAGCATCCGAAATCAGGTAATGCTTGTTCTTATTCATTCTGCTTGTCCTCCCCGGTACCTTACTACTACTATATGCGGGGTTCAAACTAAATATGAATAGCATTTACATAAAAAACCAGTTCCGGAACTCCTTCACCATCGATCGGAACGATTACCATATCGTAGCTAAATGCCAGCTCGCTGACGGTAGAAGGCGAATGAATGACATAAATAAAAAGAGGGGATTAAATTTCCCCTCTCCATTCTACAGCTTCTTCTCAAAGCACCAGTAATCATGCCCCTGCAGCACATACTCACCGACCTTCTCAAAGGCCAGCTTCGCGTATGACCGCAGCGCTTTCACATTATCCTTCGCCACCAGCATATGGGCACTCTTGCAGCCGCGTCTTCTAAGTTCCTCCATCGCGCCTGCCAGAAGCTCGCGTGCGATGCCTCGGTTCTGGTACTTCTCCGCCACACCCAGTCTGGAAATTTCTGCCGACGGCTGCAGCTCTTCCGACCAGCACGGAATCGATTCCACCTCCGGATCATCATCGATCGAAACCAGCCCCGCGATCTCCCCCGACACATCATCCCGGATACAAAAAAGCGAATCCCTGGAAAAATCCGACTGAAGCTCCGGCTCCCCTGGATAGATGTCCGTCCAGGCACAAAACTCGGTTCCAGCTAAGGCACGGTAAAAATGGCGGACGGTGTCCAGATCCGATTCTTTTATCAATTCAAACATTTCTCATATTCCTTTTTACATAATAATCTTTTATCAATCATATATTTATCCGGTCCCGTCCCTTACACGATTCTATCGTTATTTCGCCAAATTCGCAAACTTCGTCAGCTCCGGTCTCCACATCAGCTGCACCGTTCCAATCGGACCATTACGCTGTTTGGCAATGATTACCTCCGCGATATTCGGCGTATCCGTATCCTTGTTGTAATAATCATCACGGTACAAAAACATAACCACATCGGCATCCTGCTCAATCGCACCAGACTCACGCAGATCCGAAAGCATCGGGCGGTGGTCCGGACGTGTCTCGCAGGCACGGGAAAGCTGCGACAGGGAGATAACCGGCGCATTCAGCTCTCGCGCCAGCGCCTTTAGTGAACGGGAAATCTCCGAGATCTCCTGCTGGCGGTTCTCTCCGCTCTTTCCGCTGCCGCTCATCAGCTGTAAATAGTCGATAATGACAAGGCTTAAACCGTACTCCAGCTTCACCTTGCGGCATTTCGAGCGCAGCTCCGAGATCGAGATACCCGGCGTATCATCGATGATCAGCTTGGAACTTCCGATCGTGCCGATGCCTTCCACAACGGCATCCCAGTCGGAATCCGTCAGCGTACCGGTACGCAGCTTCTGGGAATCGACATTCGACTCCATCGAAAGCATACGGTTGACCAGCTGTTCCTTCGACATTTCCAGGCTGAATACCATGCACGGAAGCCCTTTTTTGACCGCCACATGCTCGACAACATTCAGAACAAACGCCGTCTTACCCATCGAAGGACGCGCCGCAATCAAAATAAAATCGGACGGCTGGAATCCCGACGTCCGGTAATCCAGATCGATAAATCCGGTCGGAATACCCGTGACGGTGCTGTTGCTCTTCGACGCCGCCTCAATCTTTTCCAGAACATTCAACGCCACCTGCCGGATCGGCACAAACTCTCCGCCTCCGCGGCTCTGGAGCAGGTCAAACACCGATTTCTCCGTGTGCGCCAGAATATCCTCCAGCTTGTCCCTTCCGCCGTAACAGAGGTTTTCAATCTCCTCATTCACTTTTATCAAACGGCGCAGGACTGCCTTTTCCCGCACGATATTGGCATACGATTTGACATTGACCGAGGTCGGCACAGATGTCATGATATCCCGGACAAAGTCCAGGCTGCTGACCTCCGGCGGAACATCTTTTTCGCGCAGCCGATTTTGAAGCGTCACCAGATCGACCGGCTTTCCTTCATTGAAAAGCTCGACCATCGACTCAAACATGACGCCGTACTGGTGCTGGTAAAAATCGGCGCCTGTGATAATCTCAGACGCCGCGATAATTGCTTCCCGATCCATAAGCATGGATCCGATGACTGACTGTTCCGCCTCTACACTGTGCGGGAGAACCCGCTTTATCAGGGCTTCATCCATGATTCAGTCCTCCATATTAAGCTTCTACAACCTTTACTGCCAGTTTTCCGGTTACTTCTTTGTGAAGCTTGATCGGAACTTCGTGTGTGCCAAAGGTCTTAATCGGCTCCGGCAGAACCAGTTTCTTCTTGTCAATATCCAGATTTAACTGATCTTTGATCGCCTTTGCAATCTCCTTGGAAGAAACAGAGCCAAATGCTTTTCCGCCCTCGCCTGCCTTGATGGACAGGGTGATGGACTTATCCTCCAGATGTTTTGCCAGATCCTTCGCTGCTGCCAGATGCTCTGCCGCGATCTTCGCCTCATTTGCCTTCTGCAGCTTCAGATCATTTAAGTTCTTCGGTGTTGCCTCGATTCCCAGTTTCTTTGTCAGAATAAAGTTGCGTCCATAGCCGTCGCTTACCTTTACAATCTGACCTTTTTTGCCAAGTGCCTTTACATCCTCTAATAATACAACTTCCATCGTTATATTTCTCCTTTCTCCATCATATCCGTAATGAGATCTTTTAATTTCTCTCTGGCTTCATCGATCGTCGCACCCTTAAGCTGTGCGCCCGCAATCGTGCGGTGTCCGCCGCCGCCTAAGCGCTCCATGATAATCTGCACGTTGATCTCATCGATCGAACGCGCGCTGAAATAGATCGTGTCGCCCATCTGCGTCAGGATAAATGACGCCTTGATGCCTACAATATCCAGCAGCTCATTTGCCGCCTGTGCGCCAACCACGGTAGGACTTTCAAGTCCTTCGGACGGACACACGGAAATCGCAAATGCGCCGTGATAAATCTCTGCTTTCTGGATCGCCTCAGCTCTCGCCCGGTAGTCCTCCAGCCGGTCGCGGAACAGCTTTCTCACACGCACGACATCCGCGCCGTTTCTACGCAGGAACGCCGCCGCCTCGAAGGTGCGGACACCTGCCTGGTTCATGAAATTGTTTGTGTCAATCACGATACCGGCGTACATCGCATCCGCCTCCGCCGGCTTGATCTTGATGCCGTCGTCGCCGATGTACTGCAATACCTCGGCTACCATCTCACACGCCGAAGACGCATACGGCTCGACATAAGATAACACCGCATTGTCGATGATCTCGCTGCTCTGGCGGTGATGGTCGAGCACCACGATCGTTTTGATCTGCTTGAGCAATTCCGGTGCCTCCGTGATACTCGGGCGGTTGACATCAACCACAACTAACATCGTGTTGGAATCCGCCCACTCTGCCGCTTCCTCGCCGGTTAAGAACAGATCCTCCGGGTAATCAGAGCTGTTTTCAAACCGCGCCATCATCGGTTTCACGGAAGAATTGACCCCATTGATGACGATCCGCGCCTTTTTATTAAAAGAGGTCGCAATCCGCCAGATACCAATCGCCGCGCCAAAGGAATCCGTATCGCCGATCTTGTGTCCCATGATCAACATCTTATCCTTCGTATCCATCAGCTCGCGCATCGCATGCGCTTTGACACGCGCCTTGACACGGGTCGTTTTTTCCAGCTGCTGCGATTTGCCGCCGTAATAGCGGATCTTCGTGCCATCCTTGACAACCGCCTGATCGCCGCCGCGTCCCAGCGCCATATCAATCGCCGTTCTCGCATACTCATAGTTGCGGATGTAGCTGTCTCCATTCATACCCATACCGATACTCAGCGTGACAGCCATATCATTTCCGATATTAACCGTCTTGACATCCTCCAGGATCGAAAAGCGGCTCTCCTGAATCTCTTTCGTGTACTGCTGCTTGATCACAAACAGATACTTGTCATTTTCCAGCTTCTTGACGATACCTTCCATCGCCATAAAATACTTCGTAATTTTCCGGTCAATCAGGGCAACCAGCAGGGAACGGCGTACCTCCTCGACACTCTCCAGCGCCTCGTCGTAGTTGTCGAGATAGATAAGTCCCGCCACCAGACGCTGGTTGTTGATCTGCTGCTTGCAGCGCAGAATCTCCGTCTCATCGCAGAGATACAGCACTAAAAGCATCTCACCGCTGTCCTCGTCCACCGCGCCAAGCTTCATACCTTCCGTCTCGCTCAGCGCCACCTGCTGGATATCGATCCGGTAAAATCTGCCGTCAAATGAAGAATGAACGCTCGTTTTTTCGTCCATCTCATCCAAAAATTCCCGCGTCAGTTCCGGAAAGACCGCCGCGATATTCTTACGGCAGTTTTTATCTTCCCCGACGATCTCCGAAAAGGAGTGGTTCAACCAGAGGAAATGTCCCTCTGTGTCCGCGATGGCATACGGCACCGCCATCTCATAGAGGAGCTGTTTCTGCACCCACGCATACTCCGCCGAAAACTCCACCAGTCCGCCCATCAGACGTTTTCTCCGGTATATGAACAGCCAGAGTGCCACCAGCACATATATAACCGTAAATCCGGACATCACAAGACCGGCAGCCGGGCTCACAATCCCAACTGCCAGGTTCGCCGCCAACAGGAATACCGACAGTATGATCGGCCACTGCAGATACGTCCGCAGCTGACCTCGTATTTTCATATTTTCTTTCATCTCATTCTCCCGTGCATACAATGTTGCTGTCCATGTGCCGGTTTTCAAAATACCTGCCATGAGCAGTAACGATAAAGCAACCAAAATGACTTGATGCCCCTTATTATAGCATAGTGAGGGGGATTCGTCCAGACAATCCCCCCATTGACAAACCAGAGCCGCCGTGCTAGTTATTGTGCACGCATACGTGCCCAGTAACCTGCGCTCGTATATCTTTTACGAAATGCTTTAGTCTCGGCTATAAAGTTGGTCGAGCTAGTAATAAGACACAAAAATAACCGCCCCGGTCCTGCAAACTTGAGCGGTTATTTTTAACTTATCATTTAAGGGTCCAACCGTCTATCGGTGAGATCCTTTATATATAGATAACATAACTACAAAAAATTTCAATCATCTTCTTTGCATTTGTTATCTTAGATATCCTCATATCGACTGCATGAAACTATAAATGCCACTCTTCTTTTACTTCACCGCCTGGCAAATCAACTCCACGCACTTCTCAATTCCCAAATCTCCACTGTTCAGCATCAGATCATAGTTGTCTCTGTCGCCCCAGCGTTGATTCGTATAGTTTTCATAGTAGATCCGACGGCGTTTGTCGGTCTGGTGCATAAATTCATCAATATGCTCTTCCAGATCCCCGTACTCATCAATCGCGCGGCGAAGCCGGATATCACGATCCGCATAAACAAAGACACGCAGTACATCCGGACGGCTTTTCAGAATATAATCGGCACATCTGCCGATGAATACGCAGCTTCCGCGCTTTGCCGCCTCCTCGATCGCCTTCTTCTGCGCCACATAGATCTGCTCTGTCAATGGCAGTTCACTGAGCTTCGGCTCCTTCGGATAGGAAAGTCCATACAAAGTTCCCATCGCGAAATTGTAAAGCAGACTATTTGTCAGGCGCTGCTCACGATCCGCAATAATTTCCGCCGGAAAACCGATCTCCTTCGCAGCAGCATCGATCAATTCCTTATCATAAAATTCCATTCCCAGTTTTTTAGCCGCTGCCAGACCAATCTCACGACCTCCGCTTCCATATTCACGACTGATAGTGATAATCTTTTTCTCCATACAACTGCCTCCTCCCTGTTCCTCCGGAACTCCCTCTTTTTTCTGTCTTTAGTATAACATATGCCTCAAAATTGTTCAAGTTTAGTCGCATATTCTTCTTATTTTTCTGTATCTTATTCCATATATGTAATTATTTCTGTTTTCTTTTGCTTTTATTTTTCTCTTTTCTTCTTACTTTCTATAAAATTTCAACTAACTTCTTCGTTTCATTCACAAAAAAAATGGGTGAAAGCGTTTTATGTATTCCACCTTCACCCATCTGACCTTCATTTTAAATTATCATTTTATCTAAACTGTCGTTTTTACCGTCAAACACTTTTTAGTCTCCTAACCGGTAAATTTCCCGGCGCAGCTTCGGTCCGATCAAAACTGTGAAAATGATTTTGACTGCATCGCCCGGCAGATACGGGATAACGCCCACACCCAGTCCGGCTACAAAGGTCATGTTAAGCTGACCTGCCAGCCATACCGTTCCGAAAATATAGCAAATTGCCAGTCCCAATACCATGCCTACGATATGCAGGGCTACTTTGCCCGGAAAATGATCTACGAAAAATCCAACAATCAGCGCCATCAGGATAAATCCGACGAGATAGCCGCCGGTCGGTCCTGCCAGTTTACCGACTCCTGCCGTAAATCCGGAAAATACCGGAATGCCCACCATGCCAAGCAGCATATAAATCAGGTAACTGATCGTGCAAGCTTTCATTCCCAGCACATATGCCGCCAGATAAATAGCAAGGTTTGTAAAGGAAATCGGAACCGGGCTGAATGGAAGCGGAATCGAGAGCGGTCCCAGAATACAGGTTATCGCCGTCATCACGCCAATCAGCGCCATCCGTTTGGTTGTAAAGTAAGGTCTGTGCTCCGCTTCTGCAGAAAGTATTTTACTCATGATATGGATACTCCTTTTTTATAATGTGAAACCCATAGCCGCCAACATCTCCTGGTCCTCGCTGATGCGGTTTCCGGAAGTTGTCAGCATATCTCCGGTGATGGCTGCATTCGCGCCGGAGCGGAATGCCCGTTCGCCGGAATGTTCCATTGAATTTCGTCCTGCTGCCAGACGGACCATCGCAGTCGGATTGATATAGCGGAAAATAGCAATCGTCCGCAGGATCTCATTCTCCGAAAGCGCTGCCTGATGTTCCAGCGGCGTGCCCGGAATCGGACGCAGGATATTGATCGGAATTGACTTGATTCCAAGCTCGCTCAGCGTGATTGCCATGTCGATCCGGTCTTCCCAGGTTTCTCCCATGCCGATGATACCGCCGGAACAAACGGAAAGTCCCGCCGCCTGCGCACGCCGGATGACCTCCAGCTTGTCCTCAAATGTATGTGTGGTACAGATATTCGGGAAATTTCTCCGGGAAGTCTCAATATTAGCATGATACCGTCCCACGCCCGCCTCTTTCAGACGGTTGAAATCTTCCTGTGACAGAAGTCCGTGGGAGGCGCAGAGCTCTACCTTGCATTCCTTCTTCATAGCGCGGTATGCCCGAAGCGCCTTCTCCATTTCCGCTCCCGTCAGCGCACGTCCCGCCGTCACGATGGAGTAACGATGTACTTTCTTTGCCTCATGACGCTTGCAGTCCTCCAGAATCTCCTCTGGCTCCAGAAATGGATATTCTTCCACCTTCGTATGATGACAGGCTGACTGCGCGCAAAACTTGCAGTCCTCGCCGCAGCGTCCGCTTCGTCCATTAATGATAGAACACAGATCCACATGGTTTCCGCAGAGCTCCTTCCGGATTTTATCAGCTCCCGCACAAAGCTCATCCAGATCCTCACTCAATAAAAAGCTTAAATCCTCGCCCCGTTTCAGACGGCGTCCCTTTATAATCTCTTCTGCCAGTTGTAAACTCATATCTTCTACTCCTTATCAAAATCAAAACACTTTTTCTTTAGTTATCCTTCGGTCAAACTCAAAAATATCCCATTTTTCTCATTTAGCTAACTTTCGCTATTATAAACCGTTGATTTTTAAATGTCAACATACCAGATTAATATAGTTTACATTCTGGCATCTGCGAAATCTAAAAACTGCTTCACGCGAGTGCACATCCTCGCGGAGCGTTTTTTCATAGGACGCAATTTCTTATGAAAAAAGCTGCTGTCCGACAGGCATTTCCATCGTCCAGCAACTTTATCCGCCTTTATTTCTAAATTTCTAATTATTTACGCTCTTTCCGTTCATTTCTCCGCCCAAATTTCCTACCTGACCGGCTCCAGTGCCCCCATGCTCCGTTTCAAAATTCCCTTCATATAGGCAATCAAAATCCCATAATTGGTCATCGGGATCTCCTGATCGGCAGCGCTGCGAAGACGGCTCTTCATCTCCCGCGCATTCAGCATACAGCCGCCGCAATGAACGATCAGCTTATAGCCGGACACATCCTCCGGAAATTCCGTCCCCGACGTAAAATGAAACTCCGGCGCTTTTCCCGTGTACTGGCTGATCCAGTCCGGCAGCTTCTCCGTGCCGATGTCACCGCACTGGCGATGATGTGTACAGCCCTCGGAAATAAGGATCGGATCTCCGTCCTGTATCATTTCCAGCGCTTTTGCGCCCTCTGCCGCCTGTTTCAGATCCCCCTTATACCGCGCAAACAAAATGGAAAAGGAAGTCAGACGCACCTGCGGCGGCGTCAGCCGGTCTACCAGCGGAAATACCTGGCTGTCCGTGATTACCAATGCCGGATCTTCTTTCAATTTTGCAAACGTCTCCGAAAGTTCACTTTCCCGGCAGACAAACGGCATCGCACCGATGTCCAGCAGATCCCGGATGACCTGCTGCTGCGGCAGAATCAGCCGCCCCTTCGGCGCCGCCTTGTCAATCGGAACAACCAGAATTACCGTATCAAACGGTTTTACTAGATCAGCAGCCAGCCGTTTTTCATCCGTCTCCTGTGACGTAAGACGTGCCATTTGCTCTTTTAACTGCTGGATTCCTTCTCTCGTCCGGGCACTCACATAGGCGGTATGTTCCACAACCGGTTCCTGTTCCGATTTTCCCGTCAGCAAATCCATCTTATTGTAAACCACCAGATACGGGATTTCCTTCTTCTCAAACAGCCGGATCATCTCTTCTTCCCAGCTGCTGATTCCTTCCACCGCATCCACCACCAGGACTGCCAGATCCGCCTTATTTAAGACTTGACGAGTCTTGCCAACTCTCTTTAAGCCCAGCTCGCCCTCATCGTCGATTCCAGGCGTGTCGATGATAACCACCGGACCGAGCGGCAGAAGCTCCATCGATTTATAGACCGGATCGGTCGTCGTCCCCCGGATGTCCGACACAATCGCCAGCTCCTGCCCGGTCACCGCATTGACCAGACTCGATTTTCCCGCATTTCTCCGTCCAAAAAACGCGATATGTACCCGCTCGCCGGACGGCGTCTCATTCATTCCCATTTTGATCCTCCTGATTTAGTTAAAACCTGAAATCCCGCTGCCCCTTTTCAATTTCAACCAGATTTTTTCTCACGATCTCCTGCACTTTTTCTTTCGGAATCGAACCGATCTCCGCCTGAATCAGCTTCTCTCCAATCTCTTTCGTCCCCGGCGCCGCATAATCCTCCAGATACTCCTTGAGCGTCATCAGCGCATTCGGATGACAACAGTTCTGAATCTGCCCGCTCTTGCACAGGCTCATAAATCGGTCGCCCGTCCGTCCTTCCCGGTAGCACGCCGTACAGAAGCTTGGGATATAGCCTAATTCCATCAGCCAGCGGACCACCTGGTCGAGTGTCCGGTTGTCGCTCACATCGAACTGCGCCGAATTTTCCTCCTCCGGCTCTTCCTCTGCATATCCGCCGACACTGGTGCGGGAACCGCCGCTGATCTGCGATACGCCCAGCCGCAGCACCCGCTCCCGACAGGCTTTGCTCTCTCTTGTTGAGATAATCATGCCCGTGTACGGAACTGCCACCCGGATGCAGGCTACGATCTTCTCAAAAATATCGTCGCTGATGCCGTTGTCAAAGGTCGATGGGTCGATATCGTCCGCCCGGCGGATGCGCGGCACACTGATGGTGTGCGGACCAACACCAAAAACTGCCTCCAGATGTTCCGCGTGCATCAAAAGTCCTGCAAATTCATACCGGTACAACTCCAGACCAAATAAAACGCCGATTCCTACATCGTCGATACCGCCCTCCATCGCGCGGTCCATCGCCTCCGTGTGATAACAGTAATTGTGCTTTGGTCCCGTCGGGTGCAGGCGCTCATAGCTCTCCTTATGGTACGTCTCCTGGAACAGGATGTACGTTCCGATTCCCGCCTCTTTCAGCTTCCGGTAATTCTCCACCGTCGTCGCCGCAATATTGACATTGACCCGGCGGATCGCCCCGTTTTTATGCTTGATACTGTAAATTGTCTTGATACTGTCCAGCACATATTCAATCGGATTGTTAACCGGATCCTCGCCCGTCTCCAGCGCCAGACGTTTATGTCCCATATCCTGAAGCGCAATTACCTCCCGCCGGATTTCCTCCTGCGTCAGCTTCTTTCTGGCAATGTGCTTGTTTTTCATGTGGTATGGACAGTACACGCAGCCATTCACGCAGTAATTCGACAGATACAGCGGCGCAAACATGACGATCCGGTTTCCGTAGAAATCCTGCTTGATCTGGCGCGCCAGCTCAAAGATCTCCTCCACCTTTTCCGGGATCTCGCAGTCAAGAAGCACTGCCGCCTCGCGGTGGCTCAGCCCTTTTCGAAGCCGCGCCTTCGCCAGAATCTGGTCAATCAGTTCCACGTTGTTTTTGTTCTTCTCGGCATAGGAAAGAGTCTCTAAAATTTCCTCATGGTTGATAAATTCCTCTGCCTTTTGGGATGATGGGTTGTAATTGTAACTCATAGTTTCTTCTCCTTTTCTTACAGGTCAGGATGATAGCTGTCATGTTTTCCTCCGGAATTATCAATTTCAAAAATGCCAGCATGATCAGCCGTCCATCGCGTCCTTCCCCGTCAGTTTATTTATCTGTAAGCATTTTTCGATGCCAACAAACCAAATCGCAGGCTTTTACCCCTTATAATCTCCCCGGTCGATGACTACCTCGTACCCGATGCTTTCCATGCGCCTCTTCATGCAGTTGATGCACTCCGCCGCCTCGTCTCCCGTACAGATTTTATTGTCATAAAGCATATATTTGGCGCGCACCCCGACCGGAGACAGGTTCGGCATCACGACGTTTCCGCCTGCCAGAATCCCCAGTTCGCGTCCCATCGGATGAATCGTTCCGAGCGCTGTCGTCGCCGGAAGCAGCACTTTCGGCTTCAGCAGGCGAAGCAGCCCTAAAAGAAACAGTGTCTCTTCCAACGTTCCTGCTGCCTTCCCGCCAAACGGAGTGTCGTGCTGCGGAATAAACGGACCGATTCCCACCATTTCCGGATCCAGTTCTTCGATAAAACGCATATCTCCCGCCAGACAGCGCGCCGTCTGGTGCGGAGAACCGACCATAAAACCGCATCCGGTCTGATAACCAAGCGCCTTTAAATCACGCAGGCACTGCATCCGGTGTTCAAATGACATCTCTGCCGGATGCAGTCTCGCGTAATGGCACGCGTCCGCCGTCTCATGGCGCAGCAGATACCGGTCCGCCCCTGCCTCTTTCCAGCGTTTCAACGTATCATACTTCTTTTCTCCGAGCGACAAAGTAATCGCACAATCTGGGAATTCCGCCCGGATCGCCTGCACCATCTCCAGCACCCAGTCGTCCGTCATCGCCGGATCCTCACCGCCCTGCAAAACAAAGGTGCGGAATCCCAGCTGATAACCATTCTCACAGCAGGAAAGAATCTCCTCCCGACTCAGGCGGTACCGGCTTGCATTTCGATTGCTCCTTCGGATGCCGCAATAAAGACAGTCGTTTTTGCAATAATTGCTGCACTCAATGAGTCCCCGCACATACACCGCTTTTCCGTACTCTCTTTCCCGGATGCAGCGCGCTTTTTCAAAGAGGTAGTCCGCCAGCTCCGGTGAACGTCCCTCGATCAGACTGACCCACTCATCCTCCGTCAGGGACTCCCCCGCTTCCAGACGGTCAATCAATCTCTTTAATTCTGTAATCGTTTCTATCTGTTCAGCGCCTGTACGGACCGCCTCCCGCCACCAGTCAGACGGTCGAAGTCCCGCGCGTGTAAAATCTGCCATTCCGCCACCTCGTTTTCATTCCTGTGCTTCCGGTGCCTTCGAATACAGCGCCTTCGAAGAAATCCCCCGCAGCATCCCCAACTTCCCGGACAGCGCACTGATCACATCACCCGGCGCGTCAATCACGACGCTGATAATATTCACGTTCCGTTTGTGGTAAGGAATCCCCATCCGCCCTACGATATACTGCCCGTACTGGTGCAGCACCTTATTCAACTCTTCCGTATCTCCCGTCTGATCGACCACAATACCGATCACGGCAACTCTTGATTCTGTCTCCATGTTTTTCCCTCATATCTTCCTGTTTATCTGTCCAAATTTTTCTCTACAATAGATACCATTTCAAATATCTCTGCTAAAAACCATGCTGCGATCCTGTCCTGCAAAATCTTCCATCCACAGGCACCACTTTTTCCAGACCCGCCTTTCTATAAAGCAAATGGATCAAAAAGAGCCCGCGTAGACGCGGACTCCATCCATCTCAAAAAGGGTATACGAATCTCCATGAACCGCTCCCCTTTCCTTCAAGACCCGTCTCAAACGTCAGCATCGCTTTTCACCACTTCCAGCATCGCCGGAACACTCGATTATTTCTGTTCCATTCCTTTTTGAAAGGTATCTACTGCCTCGCAAATCGGAATACTTGATAAAAGCGTATCACATTTACTGTAAAATTGCAAATAACACTTATATGCTTCCCCATAAAATGCTTCCCCATAAAAAACGGGCGTCGCCGATTTTCCACTCCAAAACCAGCAACGCCCATCTTCCATTTTCCTAATTATTTCTTACAGAATCTTACCATACCGTCCCAAAAAGCTCTTCGTTCTCTCATTATCCGAAGCAAACACCTTCTCCGGCGCGCCCTCCTCGACGATGAGTCCGTCTGCCATGAAGATCACGCGGTGGGAAATATCTTTTGCAAACGCCATCTCATGGGTAACAATCACCATCGCGATGTGCAGATCCGCTAACGACTTAATAACCTTTAATACTTCTCCCGTCAGCTCCGGATCCAGTGCGGAGGTCGGCTCGTCGAAAAACAGAATCTTCGGATTCAGTGCCAATGCACGGGCGATCGCCACACGCTGGCATTGACCGCCGGAGAGCTGGTACGGATAATAGTCCTCCTTATCCTCCAGACCCATTTTTTTCAGAAGCTCGCGCGCCTCTTTATAAACCGTCTCCTTGTCGCGCTTCTGCACATGGATCGGCGCGTCTGTGATATTTTTCAGCACAGAATAGTGCGGAAACAGGTTAAAATTCTGGAATACCAGACCGTACTGGCTGCGGATCTCCTTCATGTCCTTCTTATCCGCATAGCTGACCTTGCCATCCGCGCCCGTCCAGGCTGCTCTCTTTCCTAAATATACGATCTCGCCGTGGTCCATCGTCTCCAGCATCGTCGCGCAGCGCAGAAGCGTCGATTTACCCGAGCCGGACGGTCCGATGATGGACACGATCTCGCCCTCGCTCACACTCAGTGAAATATCCTTTAAAACCGACAGATCGCCGAATGATTTTTCCACATGATTTAATTCTAACAGGTTCATTTTCCACATTCCTCCCGCTTCTATCGGTAATAATCCAGCTTTTTCTCAATCCATTCCATTGCAACTGCCACAACCAGATTGAAAATATAGTAAAAGACGGCTGCTGCCACAAACGGCATCATATTCGTCTGGGATGCCGCCAGCGCCTTGGCGATTGAGAACATCTCCGCCACGCTCAACGTAAACGCCAGAGACGTATCTTTTACCAGCGTGATGACCTCATTCGTCACCGACGGAAGAATCCGCTTGATTACCTGCGGCAGGATGATCTTGAAGAAGGTCTGTGCCTTTCCATAACCCAGAATCTCCGCTGCCTCATACTGTCCGACCGGCATCGACTGGATGCCGCTGCGGTAAATCTCGGCAAAATATGCCGCATAGTTAATGACAAAACCGATGAAGGTAGCCCACAGACGGTAACTGCTGCCGACTTTGATGCGGAACAGATAATACGGTCCAAAATACACCACCATGAGCTGTAGCATCAGCGGCGTGCCTCGCATAATCGAAATATATACTTTTACAATCGTCTGGATCAGCTTGTTCTTCGACATACGCCCGAACGCGATCACGAGTCCTAACGGAAGTGAAAATAGCAGTGTGATCACAAAAATCTGTGTGCTGACTGCCATACCACCCGCAAGCTGTGTAATCATCTGCTGGAGTGTCATCTTACCCATAATTATTCCATACCTGCTTTCTAAAATGTAGATTCGTTACTGTTCACGCATACGTGCCCGGTAACGGAATGTGCTGTGACTTCACAGTTAAACACATAAACCGCGAATGGGGACTGCCATGAAATCATTCACAGCCGTCCCTATTCCTATTATTTAATAATGTTTCGTTTTTACAATCAACGATTAATTACTATTTGCCGACGGTAGTTACGTCCTTGCTAAACCATTTCTCAGAAACTTCCTGTAAGGTTCCATCCTCTGCCATCTCTTCCAGAGTGCTCTGAACTTTATCTCTTAACTCGGTGTTGCCCTTCTTGAAGCCTACGCCGTATTCTTCCTCAGAAAGGGAATCGTCCAGAATCTTGAAATCAGCGTTTCTCTGCTGAATCTGATAACCAGCTACGATTACGTCCATCGCAATGGCATCAACGGCGCCCTGCTCCAGATCCATGAATGCGGTGTTGTAATCAGCGGTTGTCAGAAGCTCCTTGAAAGTAGCGGTCAGTTCCGGTGCCTCTTTTAAAGCTGCCTCTGCGGAAGAATCTGCCTGAACCTCTACGATCTTGCCTGCCAGATCCGCCTGGCTGTTGATATCCGAATCATTGGCTACGACAAATACCTGCTGGTTTGCCATGTACGGCTCAGTCCAGGTGTAATCATCCTCACGACCCGTCATCGTAAATCCATTCCAGATGCAGTCGATATTGCCGGACTCAAGCTCCATATCTTTAGAATCCCAGGCAATCGGCTGTGCCTTATATTCCAGACCCAGACGTTTTGCAACTTCCTGTGCCAGCTCCAGGTCAAATCCGGTGTACTCGCCGTCATCGCCTACAAATCCCATCGGCGGGAAATCCTGATCAAAACCAACAATCAGAGTGCCGCCGTCGGTTGTCTTCGCCTCTTCTGCGGTGGTTTCCTCTGCCTGGCTCTCAGCCGCCTCTGTGTCTGCTGCGGTTGTCTCTGCTGCGCTGTTGCTGCTGCCACATGCGGTCATGGAAAGTGCCATTACTGCAGCCAGCGCTGCGCTCACAAATCTCTTTTTCATAATTAGTGTCCTCCTCATTTTCAGACAGTGGAAGCCGTTCTCCCTTTGCCGGTTTCCGTCTCGCTTTTTAATATGCTACCATATTAGCATACTAAAGTGTTTTTGTAAAGCACTTATTTTCGAAATCTGTTTTTTTGTGTAATAGGGAATTCCATGGAATTTCCTATTATACAAAAAGGGATCCCACATGATCTCTCACATGGAATCCCAATCATTTTTATCCTCAATAATTGAGTGAAATTTGAGTAAAAATCTTCCTTTACCCTTAAAAAACTCTTATTTTACAAGGATTACTCGCAAACATACGGCATCAGGGACAGATGTCTTGCTCTCTTGATAGCTACAGTCAGAGCTCTCTGATGTTTAGCACAGTTGCCAGTGATACGTCTCGGAAGGATTTTTCCTCTCTCGGATACGTATCTCTTTAATTTATTTGTATCTTTGTAATCGATTTCGCCGTTCTTCTCGCCGCAGAATACACAAACTTTTTTTCTTCTACGCATACCGCCTCTTCTGATCTTGGAAGCGTCTGTTTTATCGCCTTTATTGAATGCCATTGGTCTTTCCTCCTTCACACACATCAGCCTGATGGCGCTCTCGCGCACTCCGTCCGCCGGGGGACCGATTCCCGAACCTAGTTGAACGGAAGGCCTTCGTCTTCTACTCCATCAGGAATATTCATGAATCCATCGCCGATTGCGCTGGACGGAGCCGGGCGCTCTGCCGGACGGTAACCGCCGTCGCTGTTGCCAGATGCCGCATTCTTGCTCTCTGCAAATTCCTGATCCTCTACAATCACTTCTGTCGTATATACTTTCTGGCCGTCACGATTGGTATAGCTGCCAGTCTGAATTCTTCCGGTTACTACGAGCTTGGTTCCCTGATGAAAATACTTCTCAGCGAATTCGCCTGCTCTGTCAAATGCAACACACGGAATGAAATCCGCTGTCTGTGCGCTGTCGTCTCCGTTTCCGCCTCTGCGGCCTCTGCGGTCTACTGCCAGCGTGTATCTGGCGATTGCCATAGCTCTCTCGCCCTGAGAGTATCTCACTTCCGGATCTCTCGTTAATCTGCCCATCAGAATTACTTTATTCATACGATCACTCTTTCTTTATCTACTCTTACGCATCCTGTCTTACGCATAAGTATCTGATAACCGGCTCCATGATGCGGATGTGGTTCTCCACCTCATTCGGGCATACGGAATCAGACTCGAAATGTACGAAGTAGTAGAATCCTTCTTTCATTTTCTGAATCTCGTAAGCAAGTCTCTTCTTGCCCCATTCATCAATGTCAGTTACTGTACCGCCGAAACGTGTGATGTAACCTGTTACTTTCTCCATCGCTGCGGCTCTCTCTTCGTCCTCGAGTTTTGCGCTAAGAACAACTGCTAATTCATATTTGTTCATGCTCTTTCTTACCTCCTTGTGGTCACTGACCCCCTGACTCCAGCAGGGAGTAAGGATTTTTGTGTTATATATTACCGAATATCTATGATACCAAAAAAGGAACGGCTTGGCAAGCACTTTTTCGAGATTTTCTATGTAAATTTTCTCGTTTTTTCCGGGCTTTCTGCCCCTTCTTACTGCATTCTTTTACTGACTGCCAGATCATGAAGCTGCCTGCATCTGTACGCCCACCCGCCGCTCTTATTCGGACTTCTCTCCCGCTTTTTTCAGTCCTCTGGTACTCTTTTCTACCAATGGTCGTGCCATCATCACCTGATGCCCGCAGCCGGCACATTTCAAACGGAAATCCGCGCCGACCCGCAGGATCTCCCACTCATGGCTGCCGCACGGGTGCGGCTTTTTGAGTTTTACAATATCTCCAACCTCGTATACCATTTCCTCTCTCCCCTGTTACTACCTTATACTCCGACCGCGTCCCCCAGCACCTTCCCAATGCTGTCGCTGATAACCAGATCCGCCTGACCATCGCGCGAGGTCGCTGATTTATTGATCAGAACCAGTTTATTTCCATGATAATAATCAATCAGCCCCGCTGCCGGGTACACCACCAGCGAGGTACCGCCGATGATCAGCATATCTGCCTTGCGGATATGGGCAATTGACCGCTCAATTACCTCATTGTCCAGTCCTTCCTCATACAGCACGACATCCGGCTTGATCACGCCGCCGCAGCCGCACTTCGGCACGCCCTTCATCTTCAAAATATCATCCAATCCGTAAAACCTGCCGCAGCGCGTACAATGGTTGCGGAGTACCGATCCGTGCAGCTCCAGCACCTCTTTGCTGCCTGCTGCCTGGTGCAGCCCGTCGATATTCTGGGTAATAACCGCTTTCAGCTTTCCTTCCTGCTCCAGCTTCGCCAGCGCCAGATGCGCCCGGTTCGGCTTTGCATTCGGGAACAGCATCTTATTGCGGTAAAACCGGTAAAATTCCTCTGGCTTTCTCATATAAAAGCTGTGGCTTAAAATCGTTTCCGGCGGATAGTCATACTCCTGATGGTACAGCCCGTCCGTGCTTCTAAAATCCGGGATATTGCTCTCGGTCGAAACACCCGCCCCGCCAAAAAATACAATATAATTTGACTCATTAATCCATTTTTTTAATATGTCTGTCTCTCCCATCTGACGCACTCTCCTCTCCTTTTTCTGAAAACATACTGTTTCTATTAGTTTACATAAAGTCAGCATATTTTCTATACTATACAATTACAGCACGCACTCTACACAATCTCATCCAGATACACGCCGTTCACCGTATCAACCTGTGCCAGAATCTCTGCCAGCTCCTTATTTTCAAACTGTCCGCCCCAGATTTCTTCCGCTTTCCGGCAGCCAAACAGCCAGCTTACCAGCTCTTCCGGCTTCGTCTCCAGCCATATGGAAACATTTTCCGTGCAGCCGCAGGTATCCGGCTCCGGTTTCCGCGCCTTCAGGCTGGAACCTGTCTCCCCAATCGTCCAGACAAATTCACCGTTGTTCATTTCCAGAATCGGATCGTTCATGCGGATGCCGAGTGTAAGCATACGTTTTTCTCCTCCCTGCTGCTCTGCCTGTTTTAAGCCAAATGCCGCCAGCAGCGCCCCGATATTCGTCAGGCGCGCCATATTCCACGGCTTCTCTCCTGTCTTGACCGTGTATGCGTCCTCCGCATACAAAAGCCGGTGTTCACGGACTTCCCAGCCCCAGTAGGCATCCAGACCAACCAGCCTGCCGTCCTGTTCCAGGAATTCCAGCGTGCCATTTTCGGAAGCCAGCTCCTTGATGAAACGGCTCATATACGCCGCATCCCGGCGCGTATACATCTCATACCGTGCTCCCAGCCACTGTTCCATATAGACAGCAGCCCGCCCGCAGTCCTCCGGCGTATCCTGGCACACCGTGCGCGTCAGCGTCTGTTTCGCCTCCTCGGTCAGCTCATAGAATGCCACATTTCCGATGAAGGTAAATCCCATCGGCGCATACACAGCCGGGTTGACTGGAACCAGATACGTGATCGGCTTTCCGGCTGCCTCCTCGTCGTGAAGCATTTTCACAAATACGTCCCGGAAATGTCCTTCGCGGCGGCGGCTCTCCTCGGTCGCCACCCCGACCAGATAATCGAGCTTCCAGAGGCGTCCACGCAGCTTCACCGCATACGGATTGTACTGCACCATCGAAATCAGAAGTCCATTATCCTTTTTCACCAGAATCTCGTTATCCTTCGTCTTTTCCTTATAATAATACTCGATAAAACTCTCCGAATCTTCCGGGAAACACATATGCCAGAGATGCTTCGTCTCGTCCTTATCCTCCGCGTCCAGATACGTCAGCACACTTCCCGCCGTCGTATTGGCGATCTGCTCCGCCCAGTGATAGCCCTTGCTGCCGTTTAACAGCTGTTCTACCAGATATTTGCGTGCATAATCCGCCGGATAATACGTCATTTTCGCCTTCCGGAGTCCCTCTAATCCCATATCGTCCTCGCGGTTGACCCACTCAGCCTCAGGAAATTCCTCTATCAGGAACTGTTGGTTGATAAACTGGTACAGACCGTTGATCTCCGGGTTTGCCTTCTCAATATGGATAACCGCCATATGTTCCACCGGATTGTAGCTTCCGATCGTAAATGCCTCCATCTGACCGTCGATATACACGCCGCCCATGTGGATGCTGAATTCTGAACAATTTTTCAGAATATCGTGAATGCCCTTTACCTCATAATCGAGATGTTCCTCGACCTCCTCGCCCTTCTGCTGTCTCCAGCGGTCCAGAAAAACCCAGACATCGTGGCTGTCCGAACAACACAGACGGCGGTACTCATAGCGCCCCTCATATTCGCGCTTAAATGCGTTGACGCGGTTTTTCTTCTTATGCAGTTTCTTTCCCGCCAGGGAACGCATCGCATCGCCGTTGTAGAGATAATCCCTCGAATCGACCTGCTCTTCCACCAGATATTTGTCCTCCGGCAGATTTAAATATTTCACTGCATACTCATCCGCCAGATTGATAACCAGCGGATATCCCAGTTCTTCATTAAAATACTCCTCAATCGCCGCAAACGCCCCTGGCAGGTCTTCCTCCCGGCACAGCGGCATCGCGGAAAAACAATGTCCTTCATTCTCCATCAGCCATAAAAGCGCCTTATTTTCCCAAATTGCATAACGGACATTATAATAATCTTTCCAGACATAGCTCTCCAGAAATACGCTGTCGCACGTCATATTGTGGCGCATCGCGTAAAACGGAAGCATCTCCTGGATACTGTTAACTTCAATTTTTTTAAACTCTAAACTCATGAAACCTCCTGTGTAAAATCAAAGTGGGTTTTATTTGCCTTCTCATATTATACCATAAATACTAAATTCAGCTATCGCCTTTGGCTCTGCTTCATTAAGTATTTAGATATGACTCGCACTAAGCTCGAAAACACCTCGCTAAGTGCTCATATTATACCACAAATTTCCTACTTAAAAACAAGGATTTTCTTCCCTTGACTCTATAATTATTGTAGACATTATAGTTATTTCTGATAAACTATACTCAGAAAATGATTTCTACGGCGTTTTCTTTCTGACGGCCGACGGCGGAGTCATCTATTTTTACCAGAAAGACGAGGATTTATTCATGGAAAAGAATCTCACCTCCGGCAGTGTGCTGAAAACAGTTATCTATTTTTCCCTGCCATACTTGTTATCTTATTTTTTGCAGACACTCTACGGCATGGCGGATCTGTTTATTATCGGGCAGTTTGGCGGTGTGGATGGGACGACGGCGGTCTCGGTCGGCAGTCAGGTCATGCATATGCTGACGGTTATGATCGTTGGTCTGGCGATGGGCGCAACGGTTCTCATCGGACGCGCGGTCGGCGCGGGTGACCGGAAGCTTGCGGCGCGCGGCATCGGTAACACGATTTCCTTATTTGCAGGTCTGTCCATTCTTCTGACCGGACTTCTGCTGACGACGGTTCACGGCATTATCAGGCTGCTGTCTGTCCCGGAGGAAGCGGTAAACGGCACCGCGGCATATCTGATGATCTGCTTTGCCGGCATCCCGTTCATCACCGCCTACAATATCATCAGCTCTATTTTCCGCGGCATGGGAGACTCCAAAAGTCCGATGTATTTCGTTGCAATCGCCTGTATTATCAATATTGCGCTTGATTACCTTTTAATGGGCGTGTTTTCGCTCGGTCCGTCCGGCGCGGCGCTCGGCACGACCCTGTCACAGATGTGCAGTGTCCTGATCGCCCTGGTCGTAATCATTAAAAAACGGATGTTTCCGGGTTTTCGTCTCCGTGACCTCCATCCACATAAGACTACCATAGCCTCCATCCTGCAGGTCGGAATCCCAGTTGCAGTTCAGGACGGCTTTATACAGGTTTCTTTTCTGGTTATTACCATGTTTGCCAACCAGCGCGGATTAAATGATGCGGCGGCGGTCGGAATCGTTGAAAAGCTGATCGGAATCCTGTTTCTGGTTCCATCCTCGCTTCTCTCCACGGTTTCCGCCCTCTCCGCTCAAAATCTGGGTGCCGGAAAACCTGAGCGTGCCCGTCAGACGCTGCGCTACGCGATCTGCATCACATTTTCTTTCGGGCTGATCATCGCAATCGCCATGCAGTTTGCTGCCGGTGCCGCCGTCTCCCTCTTTACTGATGAGGCAGAGGTTGTCCGGCTCGGAACCCAGTATATGAAGAGCTATGTGCTGGACTGCATGATCGCCGGTATCCATTTCTGCTGCAGCGGTTTCTTCTGCGCCTGCGGACTGTCCGGGCTGTCGTTCCTGCACAACTGCATCTCGATCGTGGTAGCGCGCATCCCGCTCGCATGGCTCGCATGCCGCTATTTCCCGGAAACACTGTATCCGATGGGACTCGCAGCGCCGATCGGATCTCTCATCTCCGTTGCCATCTGCCTGATTGCATTACGGTGGATTAGACGGCATCCGGAAAAGCTGGTTATGAATTTACATCCAGTTGAAACTGAATAAATGCTACATTCCCATCTGGATCTTGAAACTTCCATCCGCCAGTTCGACAAGTCTCAGACTGAAACAGCGGTCTGACCTGGAAAGGTCGGTGTCGGCATTTCGCCGGAAGCTCCCTCCATTCCGAGCACAGACAAAGGGCAGGAAACTACCTGCATGGTTGTCCACTTTCGCGGCAGCCATCAGGAAGCTCCTGCCCCATATAAAACTCTTCTGCAATTTATCCGGGAGCATTCTCTCCCCATCACCGGATTCTACCGTGAGATCACCCGCTTACTTTTCCCGCATCTCCAGCAGTCTCCATGCCTTCTTATTCTGGACTTCCAGCACGGAACCACAATATTCACACTTTTTCAACCCCAGCTTCTGAATCGGTGCACCGCAGTTTGGACAGATAAGCGAAACCGCTGCCCCTGCTGTTTTCGCATCCTCATAGACATATACCAGTTCCGTCTCATAAACCGTCTGAATCAGATTCGAATGCAGTTCTGACTGCATCTCAGGCATTTTCTCATATTCAGTCATTTCCTCATACTCGACCGCCGACTCACACAGAATCCGGCAGAGTCCTTTTTCCTTCTGATAGCGGCTGATGACCGTCCGGTGGATATGTACCTTCTGATACTCTTTTTCCAGTTTTTTTCTCAATTCTGTCTCGATCTGAGCCTTCCACTCGCTCCAGTTAAACTCCGGGAAATCTTTTGCAATCTGCGGCAGGCACAGCCGGTCCATTCCCGCCAGCGAACGCGGTTTGGATGCGTCTGGCTGCGTCAAATCACCTTCCGATAAATGCTTTGCCACATACCGAAGCACCTGTACCTCCGGCGTACTCGCCAGCTGCCGTATTTTCCTCTTTATTTTGCGGTAAATCCACCAGACAAGCGCTGCCGCAATCAAAATGCCAATGATCCACCCTATCGTTTCTGTCCGCACCGCTGCCTCTCTTTCTATGTTATTGCACACACGTGACCAGTAACTTTTCTTTATCTCTATTCACACGCATGGCATACCACAAGCTGATTTTGCCGCTCCCCCTTATTCCAGAACGGCAAAATCCGTGCATGATACTTAAACCTGATACTCCTTATTCCGCCTTGCTCGCAGCCTTGTCGCTCATCGCCTTTGAATTTACCATGATCCGCAGATGGGACCCTTCGCCGCATTTGCCCTTCTCATCGTTTACTTCAATATCAAACCACATTTTCCGGCGCTCAATGCTGCGGAGTTTTGCAGTCGCTGTTACCTTCATTCCCACCGGCGTCGGCGCCAGATGGCGGCAGTGAATCTCCGCTCCGACCGTCGTCTGTCCTTCCTCCAGATACGATTTCGCCAGTTCCAGCGCTGCCGCCTCCATCAGGGCCACCATATTCGGAGTAGACAAAATTTGGGAACCTGCGCTTCCGATTCGCTTTGCCGTCATCTCATCCGTTACTTCCCAGGTCAGGCTGTATTCCTGTAATTTTTCTGCCATTTTCGCTTCCTCCATATTATAAAATGATTTTGTCGCGGCTATTTAAAATGCCGTTTCGTGAATGATTCTATTATAGCAGAAGATGTGAAAATCGGATAGCGCCATCTTACTTCACAGCTAATCAAACAGTTAAAATTCCGAAAATTCTTGTAAAACAAAAAAAGGAACCATCTTTCGATGATTCCTCAGAGGCGACAACCAGATTTGAACTGGTGATCAGGGTGTTGCAGACCCACGCCTTACCACTTGGCTATGTCGCCATAAATGACCCCAACGAGATTCGAACTCGTGTTACCGCCGTGAAAGGGCGATGTCTTAACCGCTTGACCATGGGGCCAGATATTAAATTAAAACTCCCCGAGTAGGACTCGAACCTACGACAGCGCGGTTAACAGCCGCGTGCTCTAC
>NZ_QUFH01000011.1:41970-115433 GCF_003478415.1 Clostridium sp. AF27-5AA | reverse complement strand
AATTTAAAGAAAAATGGTACTGGGCATAACACCCAGCACCAAGTTTGTCTACAGTCTGATAGCGAGGACTTGAAAGTCCTCGCTATTAGCATACATCGTCTTATATATTATATCTGTTTTTCCATCTTCGTTTTTGCTGCTTTCCCTACTTTCTAGCACACTCCCCATCAAGCCCCAAAAGGATTTTTAATCCATGATCCAGCTGCGGCAGAATGTATTCCAGACACTCCTGCACCGCTTTCGGACTGCCCGGCAGGTTGACGATCAGCGTGCGTTTGCGGATCCCGCTTGCCGCTCGGCTTAACATCGTCCGCTTTGTAAATTGTAAGCTGTATGCCCGCATCGCCTCCGGGATACCCGGAACCATCCGTTCCGCGACCGCCAGCGTCGCCTCCGGCATCACGTCGCGCGGAGAAAATCCCGTTCCGCCCGTTGTTAAGAGCAGATCGGCCTTTCCCTCATCGCAGATCTCCTTCATCGCCTCTTCCAACATCGCCTGTTCGTCCGGCAGCACCTTCTGCCAGACCACCTCATAACCAGCCTCTCTCACCATTTCTGCGATTACCGGACCACTCACATCCTCCCGTTTTCCCGCGTACCCAGAGTCACTGGATGTAATAATTGCTGCTCTCATTGGTTTCCCACCTCTCTTTGATCTCTTTCCTACGCTTCTTCCAGAATCTCCAGATTATCTCCTTCTTTGATCACGCCGCCGTGCAGCACCTTCGTAAATACGCCCTCGCGCGGCATGATGCAATCGCCCATTGCCTGGAAGATCGCGCATCCATGGTGGCATTCTTTTCCGATCTGTGTCAATTCCAGCACGACATCGTTGCATTTAAATTTTGTCCCGATCGGGAGCGTCTTGAAATCGATTCCTTCCACGACCAGATTTTCACCGAACGCGCCGTCCTCGACCTTCGCGCCGCGCGCGCGGAATTCCTGAATCCGGTCATATGAAAGAAGGCTGACCTGACGGTGCCATTTGCCCGCATGGGCGTCACCCTCGATTCCATAGTCCTCGATAAGACAGACCTGATGGACATTTTTCTTCTGAACACCTTTGATTTCACTGGTACACGTTGCGATTACTTTTCCCATGATTGTTTCTCCTTTTCTTTATCCACAAATTTTCCGATTTCATATTTCATATACGATATTTCACTTGTAACATTCCGCCGGCTCACACTTTCACCGCAGAAACCATAATCATAATCCTCACAAACACCCTGCTTATCCGCCTATCTGGGACATTCCCCGGTGTTCCCGATCCGTAAATTCCGTCTTTTTCTCAAAACTATGTCCCTTCGGCTTTTCCGCAAGCGCCTGTCCGATCGCCCGGCGCAGGTCTTCATCGGTACCGCCGCCGCGCAGAATGGTCTTTAATTCTACCCCATTGTCATACTGGAGACAGGTCTTTAAAAATCCTTCTGATGTCAGCCGGATCCGATTGCATTCGGAACAGAATTTATGGCTGACCGCGCTGATAAAACCGATCCGTCCCTGAAAGCCAGGGACTGCGAAATAATGGCACGGGCCATTTCCTGCCACGTCCCCGCACGGGATAAAGGTTCCAAATGCCTCTTCCAGCGCATGCTTCAATGCATCCTCTTTCACAAAGGCAAACTGCGTTCCCATGCCGATCGGCATCATTTCGATGAAACGCACGTGCACGTTATGGTTTTTCGCCAGTTCCGCCACCTCTAAAAGCTTTTGCTCCTCGATCCCAAGCACCGGCACACAATTTATCTTGATCTGCATCCTGCCTTTCTGGATCGCCGTCCGAAGGCCGCGTCTGACCGCTTCGATCTCATCCCGGCGTGTGAGCTGCCGGTACACCGACGCATCCAGCGTATCCAGGCTGATCGTGACTGAATCAACCCCCGCGTCCGCCAGCGCATCGTACATTTCTTCTAATAAAACACCGTTCGTCGTGATCGTCAGGCTCTTGATTCCCGGAATCCGTTTTAACGCTGCTGCTAACTCCGGCAGTCTCCGGCGCACCAGCGGTTCGCCTCCGGTCAGCTTGATTTTCTGAATGCCGTTCTCTGCCAGAATCTGACAGACCCTCTCGATCTCACCAAACCGCAGAATCTCTTCATGGGAAATGCTGCCGACGCCTTCCTCCGGCATACAGTACACACAGCGCAGGTTGCATCGATCGGTCACGGAGATCCGGACGTAGTCGATCGTTCTGCCGTATCCGTCTATCATCGCACAAATTCCCCGCTCTTTCCTCCCGATTTTGCATCGAGATGTATCTCTCCGATCTCCATCCGCTTGTCGATCGCCTTGCACATATCATAAATGGTCAGAAGCGCCACGCTGACACCGGTCAGCGCCTCCATCTCGACGCCGGTCTTTCCTTCCAGCTTAGCCGTACAAAGTGCCTTGATCGTCAGTTCTTTTTCATCCACCTCAAAATCCACGCTGCATTTCGTGATAAGAAGTGTGTGGCACATCGGGATCAGGTGTGCGGTCTGCTTCACCGCCATGATTCCCGCCACGCGCGCCACTCCCAGCACATCGCCCTTGGCAACCGTCCCTTCCAAAACCGCCTTCATGACTGCTTCATTGACGTGAATCTTGCCGGATGCCGTCGCCGTCCGGCTGGTAATCTTCTTTTCCGTTACATCTACCATGATCGCATTTCCCTTTTCATCAAAATGCGTTAATTTCTCTTCCATCTGTATCCTCCTTTTCCTCTTCTTCCGGCTCCAGAAAGATTTTTTCAAACGCTGCTTCTGCTGCCGCCTGCACTGCTGCTTCCATCCGGCGGAATTTTTCTAAAAACGCCTTTCCATCCGGCGTCAGCACAGAAAATCCGCCCTTGCTTCCGCCCGTCTGGCGCTCTAAAAACTGGATTCCCAGCTGCGCCTCCGCGATCTTGAGCATTTTCCAGCCCTTGCTGTAGGAAATATCCCGGATCTGACAGGCACCGAGCATTGAACCGCTCTCAGCAACTGCCTCCAGAAAATCCGCCGTCAGCGCGCTGAAGCATTCTTCCTCGCGGCTCAGCGAAATCGACGCCCGAAATGCCAGCTCCCCGCGCTTCTGCCTGTCTTTTTCGTAGGCAAGCAGCGATTCGTAGTCCATTTTCGTGTTGGTGTCCAGTAAAACACCCGGATCTTCAACCTCGATCTCCCGGACACCTTCGCCCCACGCATCCATTGCGCCGCGGAGTCCTTTTCCACCCCGGTACGTTAAGATATGTCCAAACACTTCCTTCGACAGCATGACCGGGTGTCCTTTTTTTCCCTGACAGACCGGTACTGCCATGCTTCCGGGCGCCTGCGCCATCTTCTCGATTGTGTCCGCCGTGATCATCGGCACGTCGGCAGGGAACAACAGCACCCGATCGGCTTTTTTCTGGATATGGCGCAGTCCCATGCAGATTGAGCCGTACATCTGCGATGTCTCATACCGCTTGTTTCGGATACAGACCGCACCGCGGTGTGAAATATGACGTTCCAGCACATCTGCCTGATACCCGGTCACGACGACGATCGGCGAGATCCCCGCCTGCCGGATCGTGTCGATCTCCCTCTGTATCATCGTGGTCTGCCCCATCCGGAGCATCGGCTTTAATTCTTCCATGTGCACCGACCGCCCTGCCGCCAGGATGATCGCGCCTGTTTTCCCATCTGCCATACATATCCCCTTTTCTATCATTCTAACCTTCTTTTAAAAGCATGATATCTCCCGGTGCAATTCCCAGCCGGACGCGGTCTCCGCGCTGATACCGGTTTAGTGAATCACTCTGCTTATAGTCTACCTTCCACCAGATCACCTCGCGTTCCAGTGCATTTTCTTTGTCACCCGCTGCCCCTGCATTTTCCACCGGACGCAGCAAAACATCCCACTCAAATGGCTGGCAGAGTGTGTCCCCCCACTCGCACGTAAATTCATTCGCACTGCCGCGCGCCGGATAAAACTGGTGCGCCCGGATGCCGATATAGGCATGCTCCGCCGCAACCGCTTCTTCGGTCTGAAGCGTGAGTCCCCAGTCGAGCGCCTCCACCTCATATTCGCCGATCCGCCGGATCCGGCTGAAGTTTTTACAGCCTGTCAGGCGTGCCGCAGTGACATTTTCCGGTTTCTGGAAAATCGCCCGCGTCTCTCCCTTCATCGCCACCTGTCCGCGGTTTAAGATGATGCTCTTCTCGCAGAACCGATAGACCTCGTCCCGGCTGTGGCTGACCATCAGCACATCGCCCGTGTACCCGCGGAGTACCTCGCGCACCTGAAACTGCAGTTGTTCTTTCAGATAATAATCAAGTGCCGAAAATGGTTCATCCAGCATGATCACATCCGGCTCATAGACGAGAATGCGCGCCAGCGCCACACGCTGCTGCTGTCCGCCGGAAAGCTGGGACGGATACCTTTTTTCAAGCCCTTCTAATTTAAAGAGACGGATCATTCGGGCAACTGCCTCCTGTTTTTCCTCCTTGCTGCCCGAAAGCCCCGCTGCAATGTTGGTTTCTACGGTCATATTCGGAAACAATGCATAATTTTGGAATAAATAACCGACTTTCCGCTTCTGCGGCGGCAGGTTGATGTGCTTTTCCGAATCAAAGAGCACCCTGCCGTTTAACACGATCCGCCCTTCGTCCGGCGTCTCAATTCCGGCGATACACTTGAGCGTCATGCTCTTGCCGCTTCCGGAGGCGCCGAGAATGCCCATGACGCCGCCATCGGTGTTAAGCGATACGTCCAGCGAAAAGCCGGAAAATCTCTTTTTGATTATCGCCTGCAGGCTCATCGCGCGCCTCCCTTCTGTGCATCCGCTTCCCTGTCCGCAAACAGTTCCACCGAAACCTTTGCATCCTGACCGCCCGCTTCCACACTGTTATCTTTCTTTTTATGATTGCTGCGTCCGCGCATATCCCGCCGCGACAGCACATTCATCAGCACGACGACCAGGAAGGAAATCACCACGATGATCCACACATACTGGTATGCCATCGACATTTTTCCAGCCGCCACCTGTGAATAGATGGCAAGCGGCAGTGTCTGCGTCTTTCCGGCGATATTGCCCGCCAGCATCGCGGTCGCACCGAACTCGCCCAGTCCTCTCGCAAAGGCAAGGATCGCGCCGCTGAGGACGCCCGGCATCGCCGACGGCAGAATCACCTTCCAGAAAATGCGGCTTTCGGAAAATCCCAGCGTCCGAGCCGCATAGATAAGCGTCACATCGACCTGTTCAAACGCGCCGCGCGCTGCCCGGTACATAAGCGGAAATGAGATCGCCACCGCCGCGATCACCGTTGCCGCCCATGAAAATACAATCTTGACGCCAAACAATTCCAGAAACAGCTGTCCGAGCGGTCGTTTTACACCGAAAATCATCAGCAGGAAGAAGCCTGCTACCGTCGGCGGCAGGACCATCGGAAGCGTCAGGATGCCGTCCAGCACCATTTTCACTTTCTCAGACCGTGCCGATACCACCAGCCGCGCCATCCAGACTCCCAGAAAAAACGTAATAAGGATCGACAGCGTTGCTGTTTTCATCGATATCCATATCGGAGACCAGTCCATCTTTCTTCCCCCCTTTCCTATGAATCAAGTCGAACGTCCGTGAGACCCAACTCCCACTGAGACAAATTTGCTATTACTCGCCACCTAAAGAGGTGGGAGTCTTCTCGACTGAGATAAAAACTGCCGCAGAACACCTGGTTTTCAACGGACCCTGCATTCTGCGGCGGATTTTATTCCATACATGGTTCACTGTCTGTCCTTCGCTGTCCTGCTTTCTATTCACACAGTCAGCTGCATATCCCAGACAGTCATCGCTCCCGGCTTATTTATTTGCTGTGAAGCCATACTCCGCAAAGAAAGAAAGCGCATCATCGGTTCCCAGATAATCTACAAACTTCTGTGCTGCATCTTTCTTTGTGCTTGCACTTACAACACCAACCGGATAGATAACCTTCGATACGCTTCCTTCCGGTGCATATCCGATAACCTTTACCTGGTCAAACTGATCGCTGGTGGTTGCATCGGTCAGGTATACGATACCTGCATCTGCGCTTCCGGCTGCTACCCAGCTTAAAACCTCGGTTACATTGGTACCAAAGCTTGTCTTAGCCTCTACATCATCCCACATACCCAGGTTCTCAAAGGCTTCCTTGGAGTACTGTCCAACCGGAACACTCTCCGGATCGCCGAGTGCAATCTTCTCTGCCTTTGTGATATCCTCAAAACCGGTAATTCCCAGTGTAGAATCCTTCGGAACGATCAGGGCGATCTTATTTTCCAGAAGCTCTACGACAGAATCTGCATCGACCAGTCCCTCGTCCTCCAGCGCGTTCATCTGCTTCATCGCTGCGGAGAAGAATACGTCTGCATCCGCGCCCTCTTCGATCTGGGTCTGCAGCTTTCCTGAACTGTCAAAGGTAAAGCTCAGCTTGATGTCCGGATTCTCTTTCTCAAATGCCGGCTGAATCTTGTCTTCCATAACGTACTGAAGGCTGGCTGCTGCCGCTACCAGAATCTCCTGTTGGTCGCCGGCTGCCTCTGCTTCTGCTTCGGTCTCTTCTGTCTCAGCTGCCTCTGCCTCCGTTTCCGGTGCTGCTGTCTCAGCCGGTTTGCTGGATGAACATGCGGTCAGGGATGCTGCCGCCATCGCTGCTGCCATTACAAGTGCCCACGTTTTTCTCATATCTTGGTTCCTCCCTCATTTCACGCACATGTTTCCGGCATCCTCCTCGTTTCGATTCCTCACGCCATAGCAATGTGGTTTTTACCCGTCCGTTATTTTTGGAAAATCATAATGATATTTGCTAATCAAATAGTAGCACGTGGCACTTTTTTTGTCAATCTTTACAATGATTCTTATTTAATTCACATGTCGTTATGTGCATTAAAAAATAACGCGTCTTTTTTCTGCATTTTCCCTTTATTCTTATGAATTTTCCAGTTTTTCTTTCCAAACCTTTCCGTCTATTTCCGTGAAATTGTTGTGATGATTTTTCATGTATTTTATTTTTATCTTTTTATTTTTCATGTATTTGAAATTTTTTTATCCAAATACACCGGTGCTTCGGTTTCCTTACCGTTCACACGGTTCCCGATCCGTGGCAAAATCTTCCACCAGCACATCCATAATGCCGCCGCAGACCATTCCTTCATCTTCCGCCGCCTCGCCGGTCAGATCTACATGAACTACTTTGTACCTGCCGCTTCCGATCAGAGAACGTGCCTCGCCCAGCACGGCCGCCTCGCTGCAGCCGCCGCCGATGCTGCCGAGAATCCGTCCGTCCCGGTAGACAATCATCTTCGCGCCTGCCCCGCGCGGGGAGGAACCCTTTGATTCAATCACCGTGACCACTGCTTTCGGCTCATCCGGCTCCTCCGCCAGGCGTTTCAGCACATCAAAATCCAGATCGGAACGGTTTTTCACACGTTTGTCTTCCCGATCCATGCGCTTTACCTGTATGATCTCCGCCAGAATCGAGATCGCGATCTCCTCCGGTGTCACACCGCCGATCTTTAAACCGATCGGGCTCTTTAAACGGCTCATCCGCTCTGGATCGTAGCCTTCTTCCAGAAGCTCCTGTTTCACGATACCGACGCGGCGTCTCGAACCAATCATGCCGAGATACGCCGGTTCTTTTCCTTTTCCAATCATCCGCAGGCAGTCCGCATCGTGGCGGTGTCCGCGCGTAACGATACAGATATAGTCGCTCTCCTGAATCTTGAGTTCTTTGATCGCATGCCCAAAGTCATCACAGATCACCTTCTCTGCCATCGGGAAACGTCCCGGATTCGCGAAGGAAAGGCGGTCGTCCACCACAGTTACCAGGAATCCGACGCGCGCGCCAAATTCTGCCACCGGAAGAGCCACATGGCCGCCTCCGAGAATAATCAGGCGCTCTTTCGGGAAAAATGGTTCCGCCACATTCCAACTGCTTCCGGCGCGCCCACAGACCGGCTGCCCCTGTGTCAGGGCTTCTTTTCCAATCTCTGACGCCTCTGCGCCTTCTCTCAGTTCACAGAGCATATCTGTTAGATTTCCCTCTTCTCCCACAAAGCTTCTCTCGAACGCCAGACACGGCGTCCCTTCCAGTTTTTTCAGAATCTCCCCATACAGATTCATATCACGCACTTCCTCTCTTTTATACTGCATGAGCCATCCATTTCTCATTTCGCAGTTGTGCCATCGCGGTTGCTGCCTCATCGCCGCTCTCTGGCTCGATTATTTACCAAAACCGCAGTTCGGGAAAATACAGGTTGGACAATTTAAGCACAGACCACCTGCGCCCATTTTCGCCAGATCCGCTTTTGTCACTGGCACATCTGCCATCACACGCGGCAGCACCAGATCAAAGATGGTCCTCTTCGCATACATCACGCAGCCCGGAAGTCCCATGATCGGCTTTCCGTCCTTCGTATATGCCAGCAAGAACATCGCTCCCGGAAGTACCGGCGCGCCGTAGGAGACAACCTCCGCCCCGGTCTGCTTGATCGCGCTCGGTGTCGTATCATCCGGATCGACGCTCATGCCGCCGGTACAGACAACAAAATCGGCGCCCTGATCCAGCCATTCCTGGATTGCCTCCGTGATTTTATCCGGATTGTCCCCTATAATCTTCTGTCCCAGAACTTCCACACCAAATTCCTGAAGCTTTTCCCGGATGACCGGGCCAAATTTATCCTCAATCCGTCCATAGAACACTTCATTTCCGGTCGTCACAATGCCCGCTTTCTTATTTTTATACGGAAGCAGTTTTAATAGCGGCTCTGAACCCGCTACCTTCTTCGCCTCTTCCATTTTTTCTTTTTCAATTACCAGCGGGATCACACGGGTTCCGGCTAACTTATCACCTTTTTTTACCGGGAAATTCGTCCGGCGGGTCGCGATCATCATCTCCGGCAGGCTGTTGACCTTTAAGAGGCGTTCTTCATCGACCTGAAACAGACCGTCCGACTCCGCAATCAGCTCAATCTTGCCTTCCTTCGGATCGGTTGCACGCATATACTCATTCTGGCAGATGCCGCGCAGAATGTCCGCCGCCTCGTCCTCATGATATTTTGTATCGTCCTTTTCCCAGACATAAATATGATCTTTTCCAATCGAAAGCAGTACCGGGATGTCCTCCTCACGCACGATATGTCCCTTGCGGAATACGGCATCCTTCGTCACGTCCGGAATAATCTGCGTCATGTCATGGCAGAGTACCTGTCCGACTGCCTCGGTTGTTTTCATTAATTTCATATGATTTTCCTCTTTTCCTTTTTATAGTAATGCCTCCGCACGCTTTGCCAGCTGATACCGCCGTTCCACGCCCGCCAGCGCCTCCGGGTTATCCTTAAATTTCTCCCGCTTTGCCGCAAACCGTTCTTCGATCGTTACACGCCGTTCTCCCTGTACCTGCTTGTCCGCCAGATACACGATCAGGCTTTCATTCAGATATCCCAGCTTTTCTTCCGGCAGATCCATATGATCCGCAACGATATCCGCGATCCCGGTATGTCCCAGAAGCCGCAGCCATCCCGCCCCTGTCTCCGGATGTTCGGGGTATGCTTTGGCGATGTCATGAAGAAGCGCCGCCGCGTAGATTTTGTGTTTATCGATTGGAGTGCTTTTGTATGTCATCTCCACACATGTTTCCGCCCTATGCTTTAGAACTCTATCTGCCAATTCCACGGCCAGCTCCGCAACCGCCCGGCTATGGCGCACCGTCGCCTCCGGCGTGTGGAACCATGCAAGCAGACGTTCACACTCCTCTTTGTCCGGGACAGGACGTTTTCTCTCCCAATCACGCAATTTCTGAAACTCTTCCTGTGTATCCGCATCATACGCGCAGCCCGGATCCGGCACATCCAGGGGAATCCGGCGGATTTCCGGCTGTTCACAGGCGCCTTTAAGCCCCATCGTTCCATCATGCTGCAGCAGTTTTTCGATCACATCTGCACGGATCAGAAGCGGATGCCCCGGTGTTTTCTCATACTCCGGGAGATAGACATCCCCATCGCCTTCCGCAAACCGGTATTTTTCATATTCCAGCGTAAATGGCGTAAACAGCGGCACATCCACCGGGAAAAAGAAAATGCCATCCAGCGCCTCTTTTCCTGCCGTTTTCCGCTTTTCCTTATAATAGGAAAGCCCCAGGCAGACGGAATCAAACATTTTCGTCTCCGCATACGCCGGATTGTGGATGAAATGGATTCCCGGTCCCGCAGCCGCCGCGCGTATATCTTCCGCCCGGCGTCCGGTAATGATCGTGATTTCATGTACGCCGCACGCCCGCAGCGTCTGTATCTCACGTTCCAGGACCGTCTGGGCGCCGAGCTTCATGAGTGGTTTGAAATCCCCCATCCGCGAGGATCGCCCCGCCGCCGAGATCAAGGCGTCAAATACATAATCCTTTCTTTCATACACCTGTCCGTAGCCAAAGGGAATCTGCAGAAGTTCTGTCTTTTTCCGCTTCTCCCAGCCGCTGATCAGTGTCCGGAACCAACCCGCGTGCCCGATTACCAGAATATCGCCCCGGCTCTTCATCCGGAGTTCATTCCAGGTTGTCCTGGCGCGCCCTGCACAATCTGCAAAACTCTCTCCCTGCGGCGGTCGGAAATCGTACATATCTGCCCCTCGTGCCACATACTCCGCTGGAAACTGTTCCCGGATTTCATCGAAGGAATGACCATCCCATTCCCCCATGTCAATCTCCGCCAGACCATCTACGACCTCAATCGGAATACTTCTGTCAATCACTTCCTGCAGGATCGCGGCTGACTCCCGGCAGCGCTTTAACGGGCTGGTATAAATCTTTTCAATTCTGCGTCCCGCAAATGTCTCCCCCAGCGCCCGAATCTGTGTCCGCCCTTCCTCTGAAAGCGGCAGATCCGTCCGCCCGATGCAATATTTCCGTTCATCTGGAAATTCCGGCTTCCCATGCCGGATCAAATAAATCGTCCGCATTCTGTCCTTTCCTAGTGCTCGTGTTCCTCTTCTTCCCCACACTCGCAGCTGAAATCATGGCTGTGTCCAAATGGTCCCGGTCCGCCGATGTAGTCGCGGATCAGCTCCAGTTTATAACGGTTCATATAGCTATATGCCTTCTGAACCGTATGCCCGCTTCCCAGATAACGGGTCACGCCCGCTTTTACCAGTATCTCAAACGGTTCTTTCTCGATCGGTCCGCAGATGACTGCCTCACAGTCATGTTCTACCACCTTCTTCGCAAATACCAGATTGTCCGGATCCTGTTTTCCATAGACATGGAAAATCTGGTTCTTGTCCGCGTCAATAATCATCAAAAACGGACTCTCCTTAAAAGTCGCCGGTACCAGTCCGTCGATCTCCTCTGTCTCTGATGCAATCGCTATGTTCATTTTTTTCTCCTTGTTCTTGTCAAATTTTACTAATTTTTTTCAAAATTTCTCGATTATTTTTAATTTTATGATACTGCAATTAAAACTCATCGTCAAGTTTTTCATAATATTGAATTTTACCACTCATTTTTCATTTTTCCTCGATGATCAGCCGTCTTTTTCCCGAACCGATATAGGGGGAAATTTCTTTTTCTATCACTGCGACGGTCAGGCAGTTCCCAAAGTATTCCGTTAATGCTGCTTTGACATTTTTCACTCTGCTTCCTACCGCATCTGCATAACCCGCTTTCTTCATAACAGCCACCGTCAGATGCTTCTGCGCCGCATTGTAAGATGCCTGAAAATCTTCCACCTCATCCAGGGCAAATAAAAGCTCATCTAATATGTGCATGGAAAGTACTTTTCCGCCGGACAGCCGGACGCTGTCATCCAGCCGTCCCTCAACCTTATCAAGTCTAGGCTTTAAACATCCGCAGGCACACGGTTCTGCAATCATCCGCCCCAGATCGCCGGTCCGATAGCGCACAAGCGGCATTCCCCGCCGCCGAAGCGTTGTCAGAACCAGCTCGCCGTATTGCCCTTCCGGAACCGGCTGTCCCGTCTCCGGATCCAGAATCTCAATCAAAAGGTCCCGATCCCGCAGATGGTAACCCGCACGCGCCCCACACTGTACGCCGCCGCCGTAACCAGTTTCCGTCATCCCCCAGTGTGTAAAGACCCGGCAGTTCCATGTTTTTTCCAAAAAACGCTGCACGCTGACCGGCACATAATCAGCACTTAAAAGCACTGTTTTCGGGCAGAGTCCCGGCGCATGGGCTGCCAGCGCATACATCTGGCTTGGGACACCGATCAGGCAGTCTGCCCCCTCGCCGTCCCGCGCTGCCGCTTCCATATCGTGAATCAGTCCATGAACCTTCGTCTCCACCTGAATGCGCCCCAATCCTTCTTTTAAAAGTCCTCCAATCGAAAAAAATCCCGGTCCTTCCATATAAACCGTGACCCGATCGCCCGGCTTTACCATGTACTGCATCCCTGTTTCAAAGAAATCCGCCGTCTGCATCAGATCGTCTTCGGTAAAAAACAGGCGCTTCGGTGCCCCTGTACTGCCGGAGGTTTTCAGCGTGATGATCCGCGCGATCTCCTTGGCTGGAACACATAAAAATGTTTCCGGCTCCGCTTTCAGTTCCTCCGGGGTTGTGAGGGGAAGTGTGCGGAAATCCGCCCATGAAAACGAATCCGGCGCGAGCCGTACATCGGAACCTGCCATTTCCCCAAGCTGTCCCCAGACGGATGTAAATTTCTTCTGATAAAATGGACTTTTCTCCTTTACATACGAAAGTGTCCGCCATAACCCGGACGGCTGCGCCGCCGCAATAAAATAACCGCAGGCCGCTTCTTTTAAAATCTTCCGTTCCGCCCCCAGTGCCGCGCAGACGAATTCCAGATTTCCATCGAAGATCTGCTGCCCGATCCACTCCGCCAATGCTCCCGACGCGTCCTGCATCTTTGCAAGCACAAATCCCGCCTCCGCCAGCCGGTCACGGATTGTTTTAGCAGACTCCAGCCGTCCCAGCATCCCGTCTAAGAAAAGCTCTTTCTTCCGGGCATACATATCGCTCATCAAAAGCCATCCTTCCGGTTTTAACACCCGGTACACCTCCCGGAGCGCCGCCGCCGGTTCCGCAGCCTTGGAACAACTGCACTCCATCAGAATGATATCTGCCGTCTGATCTGGATATGGCAGTTTCTCCGCACATCCAGTCTCTATCCAGCCAGGTTCATGCACATCCGGATTCTTATCCAAGCCGGAAATCTGCCAGTCTGGGAAATGCTCAGAAAGCCATCGCATCGTGCCGCCGGTTCCGCAGCCGATGTCGATGACGCGAAGCGGCACTGCAGGGTCTGTAGACTCCGTCTCTGCCGCTCCCGCCTCCGGTATCTCAATTCCCGCAAACTGGAACATCTGCCTCGTCAGCGCAAATCCGCCCGGTCGGCAGAGACTGCACTCATTTGTATCCATTTTTTGCACCTCTCCTTTCTGCGCTTCTATTATCTGCCTCTTTCCATCGGAGACAAGTAGTATGCACAGAACGGAATCTTCTTCCCGTCTTTATACACATGCAGGCTGCACTGGCGCAGGCGCTCGATATCGAGATTTCCGGCATCCTGAAACGCCATGGATGTGATCGTGAAGCCGTGGCTTTTTGCACGCTTTAAGAAGTCCTCCATATTTGTTATGTCAACTGATTCTTCTTCACAGCAGCAGGATTCTGGTTCGGGCTGAGTTCCGCCACAGCAGCAGCTTCCTGGTTCGGGCTGAGTTCCGCCACAGCAGCAGCTTCCTAGTTCGGGCTGTGCTTTCTCCAACAGATACGCATCTGCATTGGCATCGCAGCAGCAGCTTTCTTTTTCCGGCTGACTTTCTCCACAACAGCACGTCTCTTCCAGATCGCGCCGTTCCCAGCGCCGTCCGACAAATTCACGGTTCTTCTCCGCCGGATCCGGACCGCAGCAGCAACCTTCGCCCTCCGGTTCTGCCTCGGTTTTTCCACTATAATTTGTCAGCGGCATCAATTTATCCCCAGGCATCACGATGAAATCCCCGTGGAACCCACACATTGGGTGATCGCAGCAGGATGGCGCGATCTGTTCCTCTTTGATAAGCCCGCCGCTCTGGCTGACAACCGCCTCCAGAAGCTCATCCAGCGTATAGCGGTCATCATCCGCCGGAAGCTCCGGGATACGTCCAAAATAGCTGACCGGCTGGAAATGCACGCCGCGCACATACGGCGACCGCTGAATGGCAAACCGGATGATGTCCCCGATCTGCTCCGTATTGACGCCCGGAACAATGACCGGAACAAGCGTCACGCCGATTCCATACCGGCCGCACTGCTCGATCGCCCGTTTTTTCACTTCCAGCATCGGGCGGCGGCGCAGTTTTTCATATACGGCATCGTCCACGCCGTCAAACTGCATAAATACAAACGAAAGTCCCGCATCCGCCAGACGCTTTATAAACGCCTCGTCCTCCGCCAGGCGCAGACCGTTGCTGTTTAACTGCACATATTTACAGCCAACCTGCTTCGCATACGCCACGATCTCCGGCAGATCGTCCCGCACTGTCGGTTCCCCGCCGGAAAGCTGCAAAAGTGTCTTTCCCGGCTCCGTCAGATCGTTGATCCACCGTTTTACCGTGTCTAAGGACGGATCCTGCGCCCCATCCGGCTCCGCAAAACAGAAGGTACAGTTCATATTGCACCGCGCTGTGATCTCCAGCAGGGTACAGCAGGTGGCGCGCCTGTGCTCCGCACACAGACCGCAGCCCGCCGGGCAATTTAGATTTTCATTTTCTCCCACCGCCGGACGTTCCCCGCGCCAGTCGGCAAACTTGCGCTTATTTCTCCAGATTACACTGGAAAATGTCCCGTGCTCCGGGCAGGTTTTTACCAGATATATCTGCCCGTCCCGCTCTTCCCGCTTTGCCGGAATGCGTTTTAAACAGACCGGGCAGACACTGTATGTATAGCGCATTTCTTCCGGCAGGACACCTCTGTCCTGTAAGTTCATTACCATCGTCTTTCATCCCCTTATCTCAATTCATTACAGTTCTCCCATGATGCAGCCAGCCGCAAATGGGCTGTGTTCTCATGTTCACACATGGCAAATCCCCGCAGCCAGCCTGTCTCACCTATCCTTTTCAGATCCAAAAGCATCTCTCATGAATCATACTTATATCTACTATCTACTTATCTTCCAGCTCTCTCTCCACATCCGCCATACGCCCTTTTACCAGCGCTTCCGGCAGATATACCTCGCCGCACTTCGGGCAGCACAGGATCTCGGTGTGGAAATTGTGCCCCAGATAGTCAAAAAATGTGGATTTCGGCACCATCTCCACCTGACACCGGCGGCAGATGACTTTTTTCTCCAACGCCTCTTTGATCCGCTGATCTCTTCCGCCTCCATCGATCGTCGGCATACTCATCACTCTCCTTCCAGATTCATGCGGTGGCTGTAGCCATTCCAGAGCTTATAACCGCCGTCCGGCAGCACCTCATACTCTGCCCAGTAGGTCATATGCTGGATCTTCAGATGCCCGATCCGATGTCCCGTCTCCGGGTCGATGATGCCGCGGTCTTCCCGCTCACAGTGTTCAATGACCTGTTCCATATCTTCAATCAAAATCTGGCTCGCTGACAATTTGCGTTCCAGCTCCTTCTCAACTTCTAATTTCATATGTGTTTCCTCTTCGATCGTCTCATTCCAGTACGTCTTAAGCAGTTCCCGTTTCACCGCCAGGCGGTTGTGCCAGCGCTCCGTCACCGTCGCCGCCGGGCGCCCCGCGCCATTTAACCCAAACAACAGGTCGAGGATATGAACCGCCTCCTTACCCTGTCCGGCAAAGGACTCCCGGCAGTTGACGCAGTAGGTCACATACGGCAGTTCCTCCTCTTTTGCACGGGAAGTTGTCATATAGCTTGTGTGGCTCGGAGAAGCAATCCCGATATGCCCGCCGTATCCGCAGCAGCGCGCCTTTTTCCCGTCATACGGCAGATTTTCCCACGTAATCCCTGCTGCATCCGCCAGATGCCGCACACTCTCCTGCAATTCCGGGTAATAGCGGCTGGCGCAGGGATCAAACAAGGCATACGGCTCTCCAGCCGTTCCAGCCGTCTCCACGCCCCACTCTTCCATCACTTCCGCCAGAAAGACAACCGGAAGCTCCGGCAGGTATTCTTCAAACATCTTCCGGCAGTTCGGGCATGCTAAAACCACTGTCGGTTCGCCAAGCTCTCTCCACTGCCGCCGCATTTCCTCCAGATGTGCCGCGTGGATGTCCACTTCGCCTGCCCACTCGGCAGGCGCACCGCAGCAGGTCATCCAGATCGCCGCATCCGGCTTTTTGGAACGCAACCACTCATACGTCCGCGTCACATAGCGCGGATCCGAACCGGCGAGCTGGCATCCCGGAAAGAATGCATAGGAACTCTTCTTAACATTCTCCGGTTTCCGCGTAAGTCCCGCTTTTCCGGAGGCATATGCCATGTCGCGCAGCCAGAAATCGTGGAATGGCCACGGCATCGCGCCTTTTTTTTGCATTGCCCGCATACTGTCAAGCAGAAACTGGCTGAAATCGATATGCTGCGGACAGACTTCCTTGCAAAGCCCGCAGTGGTCGCAGGTGCTGATCAGTCTGGTCGCCCACGTACCATCGCGCGATAACGTACCGGGATGGATTGTTATGTAAACCTCTTCATACAAACGGCGCGGTGTTTTCTCATGCAGGCGCATCAGATCACAGGCACGCATACAGGCATCACACGAACACTTCTGGCAGCGCGCGATCTCCTGCATCGCCTCTTCCTCCGTATACGATTCCCCGTTTGCCGGAACCACCCGATCGGCACGCTCGATCCCATTCGTTTGAAGATTTAAAAGTGTCCCTTCCTTTCGAAATGGCTCATTCATGCCGCCCGTTTTCAGATACCGTTCGATCGCAAGCGAAACCGCCAGCCCATCTGCCAGCGCCTTCATGCTGTCGCCGCCTGTCAGGGAACCTCCAATGAAAACGCCCGGTGTCCGGGTTGCAAATGCGCCGTTCGGGTCCATTTCCAGACCAAAGTCCGCGCCATCTGCCCCAGTTGCCACATACACAGCATCATAGTCCGCCCGGAGTGCCTCCAGATCCGTTACCGTTTCACCGAGATGGCGTGAAAATTCCTCAAATTGGAACTGCGCCTCGATCTCTGCATCAAATTCCGCCGGATCCATCTGGTTTCTCGCCTGACCGCCCAGAACCATTTCCCGCTCATAAACCGTTACCTCGTACTTTTTATTGCAGAGACGCAGTGCACAGCCAAGCCCCGAAAGACCGCCTCCGACGATCGCGATCTTTTTTCCTTTCGACGGCAGGTTATACGCATTCGGTGCCTTCCGCTTCGCGTACTCGACCGTCGCCCGCTCTAAAAGCCCGATCGCGATTCCCCCGTCCAGCTTCGCACGCAGACATGCCTTCTCGCACGGATGGCTGCACAGCTTCGACACAATATCCGGAAATCCCACCGTATTCTGATAGGTCCGGTACGCCGCGTTGAAACGTCCCTTTTTCCACTTTTCTTCCAGCCCCTTGATATCCAGCCGGAACGGACAGGCTGCCTGACAGAACGGCGGCTCGTTCTGATGGCATTTCTCCGCCAGCGTCTTCTCAAAATCTTCCAAATAGCTCACAGGGCGGACCTCCTTTCTTTTCTCCTGCATTTATCGTTACTGTTCACGCATACGTGCCCAGTAACGGAATTTGCCGTGGCTTCGCATTTAAATACGGCAAATTCCTGCTGCCACCACGTTTTCTTACGGCACTTTCGGTTCCAAAAGTGCCTACCCGTGAACAGTAACCATTTATCCTCTCCCAGAATCATTTATCCCGTCCTCAATCGATAAGTAAAAATTCCAGGAGCCCATTTTAATACTTTTTATTATACACCATAACCAAAGAATATGTCTTGGCACATTCTCGCGTCGAACGCGGTCGCTTGCGCATCATTGTTCCAAGGAATTTCCTATTATAAAAAAGAATGTGCCTTGGCACATTCTCGCGCCGAGCGCGGTCGCTTGCGACAACCTACATCTTCGCGCGAGTGCGCATCATTGGCACGTTAGTGCCTTTGTGCGTAATAGGGAATTCCAAGGAATTTCCTATTACACAAAAAAGCCGCTGCAAAACCTACCTCTCTAAACATAGATTCTGCAGGTTCGCAGCAGCTTTTATTTAATTCTTATTTACAATCACGCGATACGCCTTGCCGCAGCTGCCCGCTTCATGTGCAGCCACGCATTCCTCTTCCGATTCGGATTAGAACGGACGCTCTGCCGTCGGATCATCCAGGGATACGTAGAAGCTCTGGGTTCCTACCTGTACCGGATTCTCTTTGATGTTCTCCAGTTCCTCATACATATCGGAACCAAGGAAGTATTTCTTCGGCTCGTACGGTTTCTCGCCCTTTGCGATTGCATCCAGACCAGCTTTTACCTTCTCCGGAAGTGCCGGGATCTCGTGGATACGTACGCCGCAGGCATTGTAGATACCATTCAGAACTGCACAGTGGCCAGATGCCTGGAATGCCTCAGAAGCACCTGAAGAGCCGAACGGACCATCAGAGATAGCGCCATCGATATGAATCAGGTCGATATCATCCGGAACATCCTTGATGTAGGAAGTACCAGCGCCAAACATGTTCGCATGTTTCTTAACGTCTGCGTAGTCCTCTTTCAGGGCGAAGCCGATACCATGCATGATACCGCTGTATGCCTGACCGTTAACAGCATCGATATTACCGATACGTCCAACGAAGTCAACACAGGTGAATTTCAGAACGGTAGTCTTACCGGTCTTCGTATCAACCTCAACCTCTGCCAGGTTCAGGCAGTATGTGAATGCCGGAGTCGGGTCGCCGATACCGGTATTCGGATCCAGACGGCACAGACCCGGAGTTGTGTTGGTCTCGTAACGGCCAAGATACTTGGTCTCGATGCCTTCTGCCTTCATCTCATCATAGGTACGAAGTGTACCATCTTCTTTTCTCATAGCTGCCAGAAGCTTGTTAGCCGCGATGATGGTTGCATTACCATCCATGTACAGGGAACGGCTGGCACCAGCCATACCGGTATCCGGACAGGTCTTGGTATCATTCTGAATCAGCTGGATATCTTCTGGTGTCAGATGCATTTCTTTCAGAGCTTCCAGTGTTACTACCAGAGAACCGGTTGTAGCACCCTGGCCCATTGCATGCCATGTGTCGTATTTGCGGATCTTGTTGCCCGGCATAAGCTCAAGAGCAACCTCTGCGCTGTCGCCGCCGCCCTCAGTAACGTTGAAGCCGCCCCATGCGATACCAACGCCTCTTCTCTTCTCCGGTGTGTCAGCTGCTTTCGCATCAGCCACTGCCTTCTCATAGATTGGACGCATGGTATCCATGATCTTCTCCATCGGATACTGCGGATATACATAGCTGTTGATATTCTTATCGCCTTCACGGCAGATATTCTTATAACGGAACTCGAACGGATCCATGCCCAGTTCTTCTGCCATCATATCCATCAGCGGCTCGCTGAGTGTATATGCCTGCGGAGAACCGTAGCTTCTGTAAGCGGTACCAAATGCATGGTTAACGTTCGCTACACGAACCAGACCTGCTACGTTCGGTACATTGTACGGGAAGAAGGTGAAACGTGCCGGTTTGGTCATAACGTCGTCACCGCCCCAGGAGTAAGCACCGTGGTCCATACCGATATCAAATTCAGCAGCCAGGATCTTACCTTCGTTATCACATGCCAGACGGCCATTGGAGTATGCCGGGCAGCGTTTTCCGCTGAAGTGCTGATGCTCTTCATAGGACATGGACAGGGATACCGGCTCGCCGGTAACTACGGTACAAGCTGCACACAGTGCGATATCGCCTGCGTTAGTAGACCATCCAAAGCTTGCGCCGGTCGGGTTCATGATGATACGGTATTTATCCTTCGGTACACCAAGGCAGTTACCCAGACGTCCGATCGAGGAGTATACACACTGGGATTTACACTGAATGGTCAGCAGACCATCATCGCCCCAGTAAGACTGAAGTACACAACCCTCGATGGAAAGATGCGGCTCACGGGAGGAGGAGAAGCTTCCTTCTACTACATGCGGTGCTTTGTCAATTAAGTCTCTTACCTCTTCTGCATCTTCCAGACCTGCTCCCTTTAATACCGGCTGCTCGCAGAAGATGTTCGGAGTATCCTCATGAATACGGATAGCATCCGGCATAACTGCATCCAGATATGTCAGATACTCTGGCAGCTGCTCGTATTCCATCGTAACCTTAGCGGCTGCTGCACGAGCCTGACGATGTGTATGAGCTACTACCATAGCGATAACATCACCGTAACGATAGATCTTCTCATCCTGAAGAACTTTACGGGATGGTGTCATAACAGTACTTCTCTCATGGAACTGACCCTCAGCCATGATGTTGGTTCCGCCTGCTGCGATAAGGTCTTTTGCTGTGATAACCTTAACAACGCCCGGCATCTTCTCAGCTTCCTCAGTATGGATAGCCAGAATCTTTGCATGATGGGTAACCTTCGGCTGAACGATAGCTGCATATAAAACGCCCTGCGGCATCTTAAGAGCCTGATCATCGCCGTAGTCGGTCAGACCACAAACTTTACCAAGTGCATCCTGACGAACAACCGGTTTTCCGTAGTAGTTGCCATCTTCCGGATTGTGGAACTTGATATCTTCGATGCTGCACTCGCCACGCATAACCTTAGCTGCAGCCATAACTGCATCTACAATCTGTTTGTATCCGGTACAACGGCATACGTTTCTTGTCTTCTGGAACCAGTCACGAACCTCTTCACGGGTCGGATCCGGGTTCTGCTCTAACAGAGCATATGCGGAAACGATGAAGCCCGGTACACAGAAACCACACTGTACAGCACCGCAGTTCATCCATGCAACCTGTAACGGATGCAGATGCTGCGGAGTACCGATACCCTCGATGGTGGTAATCTTGGAATACTCTTCTACCTGGCTGATTTTCTTGGTACAGGAACGGATTACCTGTCCGTTCAGAATGATGGAACATGAACCGCAGACACCGGTTCCACATCCAACCTTAACACCGGTCAGACCGATCCGGCGCAGAACATCTGACAGTTTATCGTTTTCCGGATCGCACATAAACATACGATCAACACCGTTGATGTTCAACATCATTTTTCTTAATTTCATGCTGTTTCGTCCTCCTTCTTTAAAATAAATAGAGCCCTGATGCTTCCGACTATCCTTCCGCATCGTACCTAATGCTATTCCTTAGTCATCCGCGTTTTCCAGCATCTCTGCCAGATCCGCCAGATCCACGCCATAGTCTTCCAGAAGTTCTCTGGCCTTGCGGTAGGTATTCTCTACCACCTGGGGACACCGAAGTGCCTTGTTGGCCATGTTATCTCCTAAAATCGAACGGCAATCACTTCCTCCATAGATTTCACCATAGTTTTCCTGAAACCAGTCTGCCAGTTCCGGTATCATCTCGCTGTATGCCGCTTCCGGCTCAAAGAGCGCCATCATCATCGCCGCACCGGTCAAAGCTCCGCAGGTCAGCCCGCTTCTGACTCCCAGACAGAGTGCTGCAGATGCCTTCAAAAGGCTCGGGTTCTCCTCGCCCTTAAGGGTAAGTCCCAGTGATACAAGTGCCTGACTGCAGCAGCTTCCCGATAAAAGCAGCTGGTTCAGTTTTTTAATATCCGGCTCCATCCGCACCTCCTGTTCTTAGAAACACAAAAAGAAAAGCGGCACCGCCTCTGAAAAGACAGTACCGCCTAACGTATTCGAGTTTGTATATACATCTGCACCTATAGATATGGATACACCTATATCTATACCTATCTGCCAGCACATATATACCCTATCTATACAAGAAGCCTGACAGCTTCCCGTATCCATCGATGTAAAGCGAATCTCTCTTTCTTTTCAAATGCGGAAGGCACTTCCATTTCCAGATGTACCCATTGGCCTGACTGCATACGGTTTCCCGCTTAGCAATTTCGGCTCGAAAAACAGATTGTTTCTATTTTGGTTTTGATACCTCTATGGTACTCTGCTTTTCATCGAAAGTCAATCTCATTTTTCATAATTTTGAAATTTTTTACATCGACAGGACACTTGTTCGCCCCTTATTTTACCTCAATACGGGATTTTCAACATGCTATTTTACCCTTGTAATATCTGTTTACTTACAGAATTTCAGCATAACTTCCGTTCAAATGTTGTATTATTTAAAGATTTGTATTCTTCCTTCCCACTATTTGATCGAGTATTTTTTAAAAAAATAACGCTCCACACACTTTCGTGATTTTTCATTTTCGTTTGTTTGACCATGAATTTTGTTCACTTTAATTTCATTTATATGAAGTTTATATCTTTTTGATTCATAATCAAACATGAATATCTGTTATTCATCCGCTATAAATCCTCACATTTTTAAGTATCTTTTTTCATTTTCTTTTTCTGTTTTAAATTTTATTCTGCAGACCATTATTTTTTGTTTCAGATAACGCAAGCATATTTAAGAACAGAATTCATGCACATACAGCTTCCGCATCGAAGATGTGATTTGCATAAATTTTTTCTTATTTATAATCCGTACAAATTCTACTTTCTCCCCGCAAAATACGCTTGCAGGTTCTCCCCTACATGCTCCAGATGCCGCTCCATCTCCCGGCGCGCCAGTGCCCCGTCTCCGGCTTCAATCGCTGCCAGAAGGCTTTCGTGTTCATTTTTCCGGACTTCGTCAGAGCGGACTGCTGCCTGGTTGAAGCGCGCATAAGCGTCCTGGTCGGTCAGGATGAGCTTTAACATCCGCAGGATAGATGGGCTGCCTGAGAGATGCGCGATCTTCAGATGGAACGCCAGATCTTCCTCGCTTCCCGCCCTTCCATGGCGGATTGCATAGAGATAGTCTGCCTGCAGATCTTTTAATTTCTGAAGTTCCTTCGGCTCAATCCGCTCTGCACATGCCTCCGCCGCATATCCTTCCAGGAGTTTCCGCACCAAAAGAATATCCTCCAGCCCGCTTTCTGTCTCCATCGACGCCGCCTCAATAAGCTCATTCGCCGCCTTCATCTTCTCCCGGCGTGACCGTTCTTCTTCCAGAAAGCGTTCGCCCTGCGGCGTCAGGATCCGCCCCTTGTTCTGCACCTTGACAAGCAGCCCTGCTTTCTCCAGCTCCAGAAGCTCCCGCCCGATGCTGGCGGACGGAAGATGCAGGATCTGCGCCAGCTGGAGTGCTCCCGCCGGGGTGTTTAAGTCCTGCATGGCTGTCAGTATTTCAAAGCTGCTGTTTCGTTTTTTCCCTGCCATTTTTCCACCTCAATACTCTGTACTATTTCTATGATTGTATCATCATTTCCGATTCGTGTAAATCATCCCTTACTGTATCGTACGGAATTTTCAGTTCAGAAAATTCCTACCTGTGAACCGTTACAAGCAGGCTGCAGTTTGACAGCGAAAATACCATAAAATAACAAAAAAGTGAACCGCAGGGTACATTTTCTCACTCTGCGGTCCGCTTCGAATCTAAAATCATTTCAGATTTTGATCCATCTGTTTTTATTTATTACTTTTTATCTACATTGATGAACAGATAAGGAAGTCCTACGGAGTAGTACTGGATACCGCTTACATCCGGATTGGTCATAACGGCTACAGACTGTCCGTAAATCGGGAACAGAACACACTGATCTGCCAGCGTCTTCTCACAGCCAACTAAAGCTTCCCAACGAGCATCCTGGTCGAGTGCCAGATCGCCCTTCTTTGCGGACTGGATGGTTGCATCGTAGTCTGCATCGGAGAACTGGGAGTAGTTGGTGGAGCTGCCGGTTATCCACATATCCAGATCAGTCATCGGATCTGCGTAGTCCGGACCCCAGCGGGTAAGACCGATATCATATTCACCTTTCTGCATGTATTCCAGACGGGCTTTCTTCGGAAGTACCTGAAGTTCGATGGTCAGACCCGGCAGGTTGTTCTGCCACTCGCTCTGTAAGAACTGTGCAACAGCCTGTGCAGAATCAGTATCTTCGCACATTAAAGTGAAGGATAAGGAATCTTTGCCAAGCTCGCTAAGGCCTGTCTTCCACAGCTCTTTTGCTGCCTCTACATCGTAGGTCCAGCTGTCGTATGCGCTGCCTGCTGCCTCACGGAAATCTTCGCCCTTTTCGTTGGTTGCAAGACCCTGCGGTACGAAGTAATCCATCGGTGTGGAACCATCTTTCAGAACACGGGTTGTGATCGCTTCTTTGTCATACGATTTTGCCAGTGCCTTACGGATATTTACATTGTCAAGCCCCTCTTTCTTCATGTTCGGGGTCAGATACCAGTTGTAACCGTCACTTCTGGTGGAGAATCTCGGATCATCCTCATACTGCTCTACCAGGTTGCCGCTTAAGGTTACAACGTCCAGATCGCCATTCTCAAAGGAAAGGGCTGCTGTCTGGCTGTCGGTAATGATCGAGAACTCAACGCCGTCCAGTTTCACATCGGATGCACCGAAGAACTGATCATTCTTTACTAATTCTACCTTCATGGCAGACGGCTCATAGGAAGATACCTTAAACGGACCATCTGCTAACAGGGTATCTGCGGAAGTTGCAAAGTTACCGCCACAGCTCTCTACAAATTTCTGATTTAAAGGCAGGAAGCATGCGCCGGATGCCATCAGGTAATCAAAGATAGCACACGGGGAGCTTAAAGTTACGACTAATGTCTTATCGTCCGCTGCCTCTACACCCAGTTCCTCAACCGGTTTTTCACCTGTTGTTACCTCTTCTGCATTTGCGATGCAGGCGGTTGTGATAAAGAACTGGTAATCACTTGCTGTTGCCGGATCGGCTACTCGTCTCCATGCGTAAACGAAATCGTTTGCCGTTACCGGATCGCCGTTGGACCATTTTGCGTCGTCACGGATCTTGAAGGTCAGGGTCAGACCATCCTCGGACTTCTCCTCACTCTCCGCCACGCCGTAAACCGGAGCACCTGACTCATCCTTGGTCATCAGACCCATCATAAACTGGGAGATAACACCACTGGATGTGTAGTCGTTGGAAAGTGCCGGATCCAGGGAGTCTACCAGAGTGCTTGCCTGATAGCGAAGCACCTTGCCGCCCTCAGCCGAGCTGCCGCCCTCTTCGCTTCCAGATTCAGCCGCTGCTGTCTCTGTTGTCTGGGTCGAGCCGCCGCAGCCTGCCAAAAGTCCAGCAAACATGGCAGAAGCCAGCGTCCACGCCATTACTTTTCTTAGCTTCATAATACTTCCTCCTTTTTTGTTTTTTTTATAAAACCAAACCATTCCCGTTTCATGCTGCATTTCCTGGTCCCGGCTGTCTATCCTCAGTTGTCTGCTGGTTCGGCTCATCTATAAAATCACCCGCTAAACAGGTCATTTTATCACATTTATTATGGTTGATTTTGTGCCGGAATGCATCGGCTTTCTTTTAAATCTACACCCATTTTTCCAAATCTGCATCGGTTCCGCGCACAAAATGTGTGCCCTCAATCTGATGCATCGTACCTGCGCCGTAATCCAGACCGCTCGTCTTATAATCATAGTGCAGTGCAATTCGGCTGCGCTCTACCACCGGGTTCGGGTTCGGGATCGCCGAAATCAGGCTTCGGGTGTACGGATGTACCGGATGGGAGAAGATCTCCTCCGTCGTACCCGTCTCCAGAAGGTAGCCCAGATGAAGAACGCCGATGCGGTCGGAAATATATTTAACCATCGAGAGGTCGTGGGCGATGAAGAGATATGCAAGCCCCGTCTCGTCCTGGATGTCCTTCATCAGATTGACAACCTGCGCCTGAATGGACATATCGAGCGCCGAGATACACTCATCGGCAATGATCAGCTTCGGGTTCATGACAAGCGCCCGGGCGATGCCGACACGCTGCCGCTGACCACCGGAAAACTGATGCGGGTACCGGTTTGCATGTTCCGGCGCCAGACCTACCTTGTGGAGGATGTCTGCCACCATCTCGGTCCGCTCTTTCTGGGAATGGTACCGGTGATGGATATCCAGCCCCTGTGCAATGATATCCGCTACTTTCTGGCGCGGATTTAAACATGCCATCGGATCCTGGAAAATCATCTGCATATCACTTCTGAGTCTCGCCTCTGTCTGGCGGCTCATTTTTCCGGAAATATCCATCCCGTCAAAGGTAATTTGTCCTGCGGTCGGATCGTAGAGGCGGATCAGCGCCCGCCCGATCGTCGTCTTTCCCGATCCGGATTCCCCCACAAGACCATAGGTCTCGCCCGGATTGATATAAAAACTGACATCCTCAACCGCTTTTACGGTAAATTTCCGGCTGACCGGAAAGTACTGCTTGAGTCCTTTTACTTCCAGAAGGGGCTTTTTGTTTGTCTCTGTCACTGCACTCATGCGATTCCCCCCTCTTTCTTCATTCTCTCAATTCGATCCCGAAGCTCCGGCGGCATATCGACCTTCGGCGCCTTCGGATGCAGCAGCCATGTCGCGGCGCTGTGTGTCTCCGATATCTTGAACATCGGCGGCTCCAGACGACTGTCAATGTTTAACGCATATTTATTCCGCGGTGCAAACGCATCACCCGTTACCTTGTGAAGCAGGTTTGGCGGGCTGCCCGGGATTGTGTAAAGACGTTCGTCGTCCGTTCCCAGATCTGGCATCGCGGAGAGAAGTCCCCATGTGTACGGGTGGCGCGGATCGTAGAATACATCCTCGACCGTGCCGCTCTCGACGATCTTGCCTGCATACATGACGTTGACATAATCGGCAACCTTCGCAACGACGCCCAGATCGTGCGTGATATAGATAACCGACAGCTGCCGTTTTTTCTGAATCTCCTGAATCAGCTCCAGAATCTTCGACTGAATCGTAACGTCCAGCGCCGTCGTCGGCTCGTCGCAGATTAAAAGTTCCGGATCGCACGCCAGTGCGATCGCAATGACGATTCTCTGGCGCATACCACCAGAGAGCTGGTGCGGATAGTTTTTGATTCGCTTCTCCGCGTCGGTAATGCCGACCAGCTTCATCAGCTCCAGCGCCTTCTCATATGCCTCTTCCTTCGGTGTATGGTAATGCCAGATCATGCCTTCCATGATCTGTTTCCCAACCGGCATCAGCGGGTTTAAGGAGGTCATCGGATCCTGGAAGACCATCGCGATCCGTTTTCCGTTGATATGGCGGCGGATTTCCTCTTTTTTCATCTGCAGAATTTCTCTGGTGACCCGTTCCTCCGGGTTACGGTAATATGAAAATGTGATCTGTCCGCGGTCGATCGTTCCGTTCTTTGCCAGGATTCCCATGATCGCCTTCGCAGAAACCGATTTACCGGAACCGGACTCCCCAACGATTGCAACCGTCTCGCCCCGGTTTACCGTCAGGTTGACGCCCCGGACGGCATTGACCACTCCGGCTGTCGTCTCGAAGGAAATGTCCAGATTCCGCACTCGTAAAATTTCTTCTTTTTTCTCCATGCCATTTCCTCCTACATATCCTTCATCTTCGGATCCAATGCATCACGCAGACCATCCGCCAGCATGTTAAAGCACAGCATCAGAAGTCCCATGACAATTAACGGGAACACGATCATGTACGGATGGCTTGTAAAGTTCTGATATCCACTCGAAATCAGGGAACCCAGCGAAGCCATCGGCTCCGGCACACCCAGGCCAATAAAGGCTAAGAATGCCTCGGTAAAGATCGCATGCGGGATCGAGAACATCGTCTGTGTAATCAGAGGACCAAAAATATTTGGTAAAATCTCTTTGAAAATAATGCGGAAACTCTTTGCTCCCAGCGTCCGGGAAGCAAGCACATATTCCTGCTCTTTCAGCTTTAAGACCTCCGCGCGGGCGATTCGGCTCATGCCCAGCCACCCGGAAAACATCAGGGCGAACGTGATGGACATAAGCCCCGGTTTCATGACTAACAAAAGCAGGGTAACCGTGATCAGGTACGGAATACTGTTTAGTATCTCGACGATACGCTGCATGATCATATCGACTTTTCCGCCGAAATATCCGGATACAAGTCCATACGTCAGACCAAACGCAAGGTCGATGAATACCGCCAGAACCGCTACATAGAGGCTGATCCGCGTTCCGCTCCAGGTCCTGGTCCAGAGGTCGCGTCCCAGCGAATCGGAACCAAACCAGTAGTAGGTATCGGTCAGATCGTTGCTCTCATAATAGTTGATTTCTTTGCTTCCGGTGGATGTACGGATCGTCTCAGAACCATCTAAGATACCCATATTTTCCAGCCCCGGCACTCTCGGCGCCATGTTCTGGTTGGTAATAATCTGCTGATCGTAGGTAAACTGGTTCATGTGAGGTCCGACAAGCGCCATCACAATCAGAAACAGAATACAGACAAAGCTGAACATTGCGCCCTTATTTTTCTTAAACCGTGCAATTGCCTCTTTCCAGTAGCTCTGGCTTGCAAAGTTTGTATCGACATGTTCAAAGCCGTCTTTGTGCTGGAATTCAAAATCATCGTCCAGAAATTCGATCTGGCTTAAATATTCTTCGGGTGATAACACATGCTCCCGAACGGAAGCCGCATCCCCGCCTGTCATTTTCTCATCTGTCTTTTCGTCACTCCGTTTTTTCATGCCATCACCTCTCAATCCGATTTCTTCGCCAGACGGATTCTCGGGTCGATAATTCCGTACAGGACGTCAACCACCAGCATCAGGACAATGTACATGACACTGTAGATAAATGCCAGCGAAATCGTCACGTTGTAATCGTTGGACTGAATCGCTGCAATCATTAAACTTCCGATGCCCGGAATCGAGAAGATCTTCTCGATAACCAGGGAACCAATCATCAGATCGACAACCAGCGGCGCCAGTACCGTAATGATCGGGATCAGCGCGTTTCGAAGTGCATGGCGCACCAGAAGCGGGCGTCCCGTGATTCCCTTGCTCTCCGCAAGCAGCATGTAGTCGCTGTCCAGCACCTCCAGAAGGGAGGTTCTCGTAAATCGAGCCACCGTCGCTACCGTAAACATCGACAGCGCCAGCATCGGCATGATCGACGATGCGAAGAACCTCTTGCCGTCAAACAGAAGCGGCAGCCACTGTGCCTTGTAGCCGATGAAATATGCCATAACCAATGCAAAAACATAGGACGGAAGGCTGACGCCCAGAACTGAAATCACAGTACAGATGGTATCAAGCCAGCTATTTTTCTTGAGCGCTGCCAGAATACCTAAAATCAGTCCGACTACCGCACCGAAGGAAACTGCCTCCAGTCCGATTCCAAAGCTGACCGGCACACGGTTCTTTAACAGGACCGAGATGGAGGTATCCTTGGAGATAACATACGATACACCAAAATCGCCCTGCAGCAGGTTCTTCACATACGTGAAAAACTGTACGATCAACGGTTTGTCCAGTCCATATTTCTTCGACATCATCGCAATCTGATCCGCGGTCAGCTTTTCATCGTTGAACGGAGATCCCGGCATCAGCTGCAGCAGCATAAAAAGTACCAGGATGATGATCAGAAGCGTGACAAGAGAAATCATGATACGTTTTCCGATATATTTCTTCATGTCCGTACTCCCTTCTTTCTTATATAATACGTCTCTCTCCTTCTCTTATAGCCCGGATATTCTTTCAACTCCGAAGTATAAAATAAGACAAACGGTTTTATCTCTCTATTCCTGCATCCACACGCGCATATGCGTCATGCCGCGGTTGCACCATGCATAGTACGGAATTGCCTGCAGGGTTACCACCTCTTCCGGTGCCGCATCTTCTGCATAAAGCGCCAGATTAACCGCCGCTTTCTTCCGGCAGCCCGTCACGCGCAGCGCCACGATACCTTCCAGCAGATCCGCCTGATACGGAAGCACTTCAATCTTCGCCTCCCGCGGAATCCGCAGTGTCTGAAGATCCTCTCCGTTGTCCACGCCCTCAAAGGTGTAGATGATTGGTCCGCGTCTGAGTGCCACGCATCCGGCATCCGCCCGCACCATCGGGTGTGCATAGACCCGCTCCGGCTCCATCTCCATCTCGCAGGAAACAGTATCACCAGGCTGCCAGCTTCTCTGGATCATCCAGTAGCCCTTGTCTGTCTTGACTGCCCCGGAAACCGGTATGCCATTGACCTTCACCTGCATCTGATGGCACCAGCCCGGATAACGGACTGCCAAAGTAAATTCTGCTCCCGCCTGCTCCGGTTCTACCGTGTAGGTAACGGAGCCGTTCCACGGATATTTCGATGTAAGCGCTATCTTCACGCCGCCCGCTGTTTCAAAGGAAGCCGTTCCCCCGACAAACAGGTGGGAATAGATCGTATCTTCACTTGAAGACCATACATAGGAACCAAGTGAGGTCATCAGACGCGCCAGGTTCGGAGGACAGCATGCACAGTCATACCAGCCGATCCGCTCCGGTGTGTATTCTTCTTCGCCATATGCGTTGGTCGGCATGCCCGGATTGGCTTCAAGCTGATTGATATAAAAGAATTTCGTTCCGTCTAACTGCATGCCGCTGATGGTTCCGTTGTAAATCTCCCGCTCCAGAATATCTGCATACCGCGCGTCCGGATCCGTCTCCAGCATCTGTTTCGCGAAGAAGCAGACCCCCACCGCCGCACACGTTTCCGCGTAAGCGGTATCATTCGGCAAATCATAATCCACGGTAAATGCCTCGCCGTAATAGGTGGAACCGATTCCACCCGTTATGTACATCCGCCGGTCTACCATGTTGTCCCACATCTTCCGGCAGGCTGCCATCAGCGCCTCATCGTGATTCTGCGCTGCCAGGTTTGCCGCCGCCGTCAGAAGATACATACAACGGACCGCGTGTCCTTCCACCGTATCCTGCTCACGCACCGGCTTGTGGTTCTGCATGTAGGACGGCGGCTGCTTGTCCATGTAATCGGTGCGGCTCCAGCTTCTAGCCGCCGCTTCTTTATGGAAGAACTCCGGATCCCGCCCGCGCTCATCGATAAAATATGCCGCCAGCTTCCGGTATCTCTCTTCCCCGGTTGCCTGATAAAGCCGCATCAGCGCCAGCTCGATCTCCTCATGTCCCGGAATGCCGGTTACTTTGCCTGCTTCCCGTCCGAACCGCCGATCGATATGATCGCACAGCTTGCAGCAGATATCTAAAAGCTTCGTCTTTCCCGTCGCCTGATAGTACGCGACACCTGCCTCCGTCATATGTCCGGCACAGTACATCTCATGGCAGTCCGTCAGGTTCTGCCACCTATGTTCCGGCTCCGCCGCAATGAAATAAGTATCCAGGTAGCCGTCCGGCTGCTGCGCCCGCCCGATCAGGTCGATGATCGCATCGGCACGCGCCTCCAGCTCTGGATTTGCCTCGACGGTCAGTGAGTACGCCACCGCCTCCAGCCATTTCGCCAGATCGCTGTCCTGAAATACACGCCCGTAATACGTTCCTTTCTCATCTCCCGCTGCAATGCGGAAGTTTTTAATCACATGGCTCTTTCGGATTCCGGACACCTCATCGTGAAGCACCCGTTCCTGATACGGAAGCATCGTGTGAATTACCACATTCTGTACCCGCGAAAAGAACGGGTCGTCTATCTTTACCTGTTTCAAATCAATGAAACTTGTCTCCTTTTTTATCATTCACAGAAAACCTCCTGATTTATTATTCACTTATCCGTAAGCGCCTATTAATAATCTGAAAAAGACTTCTTTTTTTGTATGTTTTCTTATAAGTATACCATTCAAATAGTAGAAAAGCGATCTAACACATTTTGCATATTATAGAAAAGAATACGCGTATTTTTATAGAACAAAATCAGCCTGATTTCATTCTTTCTTTTTCTCTGATTTTTCTTTATTTTTCATTCATCCCCTCTTATTTTCCCAAGTAGAGTGTTTTATTTCTGCAAATACAAGGGATTTTCCAAACAGATTCTTGCTGTTTTTCTCTCTATTTGATATAATAAAATTGATATTTTAAATTTGTTTAACAACCTGACAAAGTTGTCCTGTTTTTCGTTTGCTTCTCTGCGGTTCAGACAGGATTCCTGTTACGTGGCTGTTTTTATTTAAACGGGAGTACATACATCATGAATTTTATTAATTTAAACTGTCCGCCCCTTCCTTATTTTATCGTCGGAGGCGGATGTGTTTACCGCCCCGGCGATATCCATGAGCGCCGGACGATCCGAAATGTCTTTGATCTTATCTATGTTCACAGCGGAACTTTATATCTCGAACAGGATCCGTTCCGCGTTGAACTGAATGCCGGGCAGTTTTTTATCATTACCCCCGATACCCCGCACCGCGGCAGCCGCGTCTGCCAGGAAAAGACCACGACGAGCTGGGTGCATTTCTATACCAACGGCAAATACAGCCTGTCCGATGAATTTTACCCGGACAACGTAACCCGGCGCGCCGCGCCGAAATTTTACTATTCGCCGCAGAATTTCATTCTCTCCCTGCCGCGCACCGGCACCGTGCCGGAAGCCAACCGGGAGAAGCTGGAAAAGTACCTGCAGCGGATGAACCTGGTTTCTTTCAGCAAATACACACAGAAAAAGAGCTTTCCGTCCTCCGTGCGGACGCCGTTTGAGCTCCAGAATGATTTCATTGAATTTCTCCAGGTTCTCTATGCGCCGTACTGCTACAGCCGCGAGAAGGAAAGCATCGCCCGGACGCTGCGCGACTATCTGGATGCCCACTACACGGAGGAGATCTCCTTAAACGATCTGGCGCGCCAGTATTCCTACAGCCCGTCCCACTTAATCCGCAGCTTCCACCAGGCATACGGTGCCAGCCCGATGCAGTACCTGAAAAAACTACGCATCGAACACGCCTCCCAGCTTCTCCTCCACTCCGACGCCACGATCCAGTCGGTCGGTGAGATGGTAGGACTGCGGATCCCATCCTATTTTATCCGCGTATTTAAGCAGGAGATCGGCATCACCCCGGCGCAGTACCGGATGTTTTACGCAGAAGAGAATGGGGGGAGTGAGGCGCCTTAGAGGCGATTCACAGCTGATGTTTTTTACTATCTATTTGTTTTCGTAAGAACTGTCATGAGCGTGGCAGTTCTTTTTTTTACACAAACCAGTGAACAGTTTTTTAATGTATCTATCAGTTTCTTTACATCAGCTATTGTTTAAGCCAGTTATCCGCACATTGAAAATCCTTTATATTTAATGTGACACTGTGTGTATACAAAGGAGGAAATTCCGAATTGAAAACTGTCACGATTAAACTTCGCATTCATAAACTTTTGGCTGAAAAGCGTCTGACGAAATACCGTTTTATCGCCATGACCGGGCTTGGCTATAAAAATGCCAGCCGAATTCTGGACAATGAAACTGAATCCATCCGCTTCAGCACCATCGCCCGCATCTGCTCCGCACTGGACTGTACGCCCGGCGATCTATTTGAAGTTCATGAGGAAGAAGATCCTTACGATGGAATGTATTAAACATTCGGAAACAAGTGATTTCATGTGCGGATCGCACGCCAAAAAAGAGCTGTCAACCGACGGTTTGCACCGGCTTTTGTGACAGCTCTTTTTGGTGATCCTATTTTTAAAAACAGAAGCGGTACCGCCTCTGAAAAGACAGTACCGCTTAACCTATCCGAATATTATATATAAGGTGTCCACCAGCAAGATACCTTACCAGTCATCCCGTCCATACTCTTCCCGCTCATCCAGGGCATCATCTACACCATCGGCATATTCTGAATCCCGGCGGTAGCGATCCCAGTCATAATCATCACCTTCCATAACATCATCATATCCTGCATCATACGCTGCATAGGGATTCTGGAGATTCTTTTGCACCGGTGGTATTCCCCTCTGCGCAGGTGTGTTTTTACGACTCCGTTGTTTCAGTTCCCACAAGGGATCCTCTTCTATCCGTTTAAGATATTCCTCATGGCTTCTGGATTCCTCTTCTTCTTTTTTCTTCTGTAATTCTATCAGCTCAGCCCGTTCTCTTTTTTTACGTTCCTCTTCTTCCCGTTTACTTTCTTCTATCTTCTCTGCCCTGTGCTGTTCACAGTATATGCCATCAAAGGCCAGATTGTAACATCCTTCCTCCCAGCACTTATACGGATATAGCAGAACCACGAGAAGTCCACAGCCCATCGCACAGATAAGCAGCGTACAGAGAGTCTGGCGATGCTTTCCAAACCAGTTTTTCATTCCTGCTGCCAGACGGTTTTCTTTTTTCTCTGTTTCCTTCTCAGATTCAGGACTCTCTTCTTTCTTTTTCTTCCGGGACTCCATCCACCAGGTCAGTTCGGCATCCAGCAAAAACAACGGTATCAGACATGTAAAGGTGCCAACAAACAGCATCAAAGCATTGCCCGAATCTCCATGCACGCTTCTCGCATACTGGTAATGGCACTCTTCGTCATACCAACTATACAGACTCCAGGCATATGCCCCCAGAATGCCGATCAGAACTATCCATTTTATCTGCTTTTCTTTCCGCAGGATTCTCATGACGAGAAGTGCTCCTGCCATCGCAAACAGGAAACCTATCTTTAGATACACCGGTGCCGCCACCAGAGAAATCCAGGCTGTATATACCGGATAAAAGACACCAATAACCACTATCACAATCATCAGAATTCCAGACTCCATAGCTATACCCCCTATTAAGTCCATCTTACCACAAATGCGGATGCTTAGGTGGGTTATTTATGCCCTTTGAAGAAAATATCCACTTATGATAGCCTGCCCCGGATTACAAAGGCACGTATATGCTTGCTGTATCTCCCTTGTAATGCAAAAAGCTGCCGCAGATCAGAAAGTTTTTTCCGATCTGCAGCAGCTTTTTATCTCATTCTTATTATTTTCTTCCTATTCTCTTAAGCTCCAGAATCCTCTGGTTCCGGCTTCCGCGAAACTGCAGGGTCAGATCCTTCTCCGCTTCCACGAACTCTCCGTCCACCAGCACATCCACATAGGACAGCATCTCGTCTGTCACCTCTGTATGGACCACGCCGCCGGCTGCCAGATCCCGATCCCACAGATAGCCGCTGTAGCACCAGATATCCTTCTCCGGATACGTCTCGCGCACCTTCCGGAGTAAATGTACCAGTTCCATCTGGTTTTCTGGCTCAAACGGTTCTCCGCCGAGCAGCGTAAAGCCCTGTATATATCCCGGCTCCAATGCCGCTAAAATCTCTTTCTCCGTCTCTTCTGTATATAACTGTCCATATCGGAAATCCCACGTCTCCGCATTGAAACAGCCCTTGCAGTGATGGCGGCAGCCCGACACAAACAAGCTGACGCGCACGCCAGGACCGTTGGCAATATCATGCTTTTTGATGGTTCCGTAATACATATCTTCCTCCCCTAGACCAATGTACTCTCGGAGGCTTTCACCACATCCTACAGATGCAGCACCCGATCGCGGATCTCCTGGGTACGTCCCTGGTTCCAGAACTGGGTTCCGATGTAGCCGCAGGTACGGCGTGCGACAAAGAGCTTGTTCTGGTCGCGGTTGCCGCAGTTCGGGCACTCCCACACCAGCTTGCCAGCCTCATCCTCAACAATCTTGATCTCGCCGTCATAGCCACACTTCTCACAGAAATCACTCTTGGTGTTCAGCTCCGCATACATAATATTATTGTAGATAAACTGCATCACAGAGAGAACTGCCGGAATATTAGTCTGCATATTCGGCACCTCGATGTAGCTGATCGCACCGCCCGGGGAGAGCTTCTGAAACTCTGCCTCAAATTTCAGCTTACTGAACGCGTCAATCTTCTCGGATACGTGTACATGGTAGCTGTTCGTGATATAGTTCTTATCCGTAACGCCCGGAATGATACCGAAGCGCTTCTGCAGGCATTTTGCAAATTTATAAGTCGTAGACTCCATCGGCGTGCCGTATACAGAATAGCTGATGTTCTCCGCCTCTCTCCACTCTTTGCATTTATCATTCAGACGCTGCATAACTTTCAGTGCAAATGGCTTCGCCTCCGGATCGGTGTGGGATTTTCCTAACATCCGCATACACATCTCATACAGACCTGCATATCCCAGAGAAATCGTAGAATAGCCGTTGTACAGGAGTTTGTCGATCGTCTCACCCTTTTTCAGGCGGGCAAGCGCACCATTCTGCCACAGAATCGGCGCCACATCGGAGATCGTGCCGAGCAGCCTCTCATGACGGCAGCGGAGCGCACGATGGCACAGTTCCAGTCTCTCATCGAGAATCTGCCAGAAACGGTCCATATCTCCCTCCGAAGAACAAGCCACATCGACCAGGTTAATCGTGACAACACCCTGGTTGAAACGTCCATAGAATTTATGCTTGCCGTTCGGCAGCATCTGGGAATCCTCTACCGTCAGGAAAGAACGGCAGCCCATGCACGGGTAAACCTCGCCCTTCTTTAATTCTTTCATAATCTTAGCAGAAATGTAGTCCGGAACCATCCGTTTCGCGGTACATTTCGCTGCCAGCTCAGTCAGGTGCCAATATTTCGAACCTTCCGTAATATTGTCCTCATCCAGCACATAGATAAGCTTCGGGAACGCCGGTGTGATCCAGACGCCCTTTTCATTCTTGACGCCCTGCATTCTCTGCAGCATCACTTCCTCGATGATCATCGCAAGGTCATCTCTGGTCCGTCCCTCCGGAACCTCGTCCAGATACATAAATACCGTGACAAACGGAGCCTGTCCGTTACAGGTCATCAGGGTGATAAGCTGGTACTGGATCGTCTGGATGCCGCTCTTAACCTCCTCGCGCAGACGGCGTTCGGTCACGCGGTTGATGATATCCTCATCCAGTGCCTCGCCGCACTCGGTGCGCTCTGCAATCACGTTCTTGCGCAGCTTCTGACGGCTGATGTCCACAAACGGTGCCAGATGCGCCAGAGTAAAGGACTGTCCGCCATACTGGTTGCTGGCTACCTGCGCCACGATCTGGGTAGTCACGTTGCAGGCCGTAAAGAAACTGTGCGGCTTCTCGATCATCGTCTCACTGATCACAGTGCCATTCTGCAGCATATCCTCCAGATTGATCAGGTCGCAGTTGTGCTCCTTCTGTGCAAAATAGTCGGTATCATGGAAATGGATGATGCCTTCCTCATGCGCGCGGACGATCTCCTCCGGCAGCAGCACACGCTTGGATAAGTCCTTGCTGACCTCGCCCGCCATGTAGTCACGCTGGGTCGAGTTGATGACCGGGTTCTTGTTGGAGTTTTCCTGATTCACTTCTTCATTAATATGGTCCAAAAGTGCCAGGATGCCGTTATCGGTCGTGTTGGACTTGCGTTTTAACTCCCTGCGGTAGCGGTAGCGCACATATTTCTGTGCAACCTCATAACCACGCATCTCCATAATGCTGGTCTCTACCATATCCTGGATATCTTCCACATTCACCGCGTGCGGCATCTCCTGCACCTGCTCGGCGATCGTATCTGCAATCGCTTCAATCTGGTACGGGTTCATCTGGTGAATACGCTCCACATTGCCGTTTGCTTTCGTGATCGCATTTACGATCTTCGCCCGGTCAAAATGTACTTCTTCTCCATTTCGTTTGATTACATTGGTTGTTACTGTGTCTTCCATCCCTGTTCCCTCTCCTTACCCTTAAGCCCGTTTTATGACTTGTCTTCTATAATCTATAAATTGACTCGCCGGTTCCCGTTTCTGTGATTTCTCTTTCTACTTTTATGGCATACATCGAACATCCATCTGTATCCATTTCCCGTCCCCCAGCTTACTCTCATTTCCTCATTCATGAGAGCAACGCCTTCTTCTGACAGGCTATTTTTCATGTCCGGATGCCTTCACTGACAGGATTCTTTTCCGTTCCGACTTGTCTTACGATTGGCTTTATTTTTGATTTGTATTTAGGTAATTTTTAGAATTACACACAAAATATTGAACTCGTTTTCTTTCATAACACAATATATAGTGTGTTCGTCGTGACGTATTTAAGCATACACCAATTAGATTAAAAATGGAAGAGGATTCCCCTATATTTTTTCGAATCAGAATTTTGCACAAAAATCATTTTCTCCCTTTACAAACACCCAAATCTGTGATCCCCTTTCCACGACGTTCTTTCCAGACTTATCCACCGTCCCATGTGCAAAACCCACCTCGTCATTTCTCCCATGGCTGCATCCCATATACCCTCTGAGTCTCCTTCGCCCATACCCTTATCTGTTTTAAAAATACCGAAAATAATGCTTTTTAAAATATTTTTAAAAATATTTAAAAAACTGTTGACATTTTATTCTGGATGGAGTAGAATAACACATGTCTTACGGATGAGGCATCCGCAAGAAAACAAAATAAGCGCCTTTAGCTCAGTTGGTAGAGCAGTAGACTCTTAATCTATTTGTCCAGGGTTCGAGTCCCTGAAGGCGCACTATCAAGTGCTTGTTTCGCAGACCGAGAGCTGTGGGGCAGGCACTTTGTGCGTTAGCAATGAGGCGTGCAAAGAAAAAAAGAGATGGCGGATGACGCGTTGTGCTTGCACATAAGCAGCATCCGTTATCTCTTTTTTTCTTTATAGGGCGAATGCCCGACAGCGAGGAAAAGCGCCAGCTTTTTCGAGCTGCGCACGCCGGGACTCAAAGACGCAACCTTTTTTACCCTGCCCCACGCCATACTCCAAAGACGCAGCTTTTACAGCGCCCGCCCAATTGCCTTCTCCACTTCCTTCTTTGAACTAGCGCCGACTTCCTTGCTGAACACTTCCCCATTCCGGAAAATAATCATCGTCGGGATCGACATAACCTTATACCGGACTGCAATATCCGGGTTCTCATCGACATTCAGCTTGCCAATCTTCACTCTTCCCTCATACTCGCCCGCCAGCTGCCCGATCACCGGCGCCATCATCTGGCACGGACCGCACCAATCTGCATAAAAATCAACCAGTACCGGGATCTCCGATTTCAGTACCTCTTCCTCAAAATTCGCAGTTGTAAACTTCATTTCCATCACTCATTTTCTCCTTTCGTTCTATCCATACAGGCAGTCAACAGAAGTGTCCTGTTTCTCTTTACGACGGCTTCTTTTTACCGCCTCCCAGTGCCTTTGCTGCCTCTTCCATCGATTTTTTCCATTTTAACGCCTGTTTATTCAGTTCCACCTTATCGCTGGTCGCCTGAACAAGTTTCCGTGTAAGCTGCTTTTTAATATCCATTCCTGACTTCTGGCAAACGCTCTGCGCGCCTCGTTACCATTCATGTGAGTCCAGTTTTCTCACAAAAAGCACCGCCGCGCATCCAGCCATCCTTCTTTATATTATAGTAAATATATGCAGCTTTTATTTTCTTTATTCCGGTTCTGCCAGCTCAGATAACCGTCAAATCCTGCCCGATTTGTTACTGTTCACGCATACGTGCCCAGTAACGATTTTCCTACCGCACTGCCACCAGCTTGCAGATCGGCTTCCCCTGCGCCGAGAACTTTGCCTCGTACTCGGTCATGACGTTGCCCTCTGCCATCTCGCTGTGGTGCAGGTCACGGGTATATTCTGTGATGTGCCAGCCCGCCTCCGGGATGGCTTCCAGGGAATAGGAAAATAAATCCTGGTTGTCCGTCTTGAACTCGACTCTTCCATCCTTCTGGAGAATCTGATCGTACACTGCCATAAATGGCGGCGAGGTCAGTCTCCGTCTCGCATGTCGGTCCTTCGGCCACGGATCCGAAAAATTTAAATAAATCCGCTCTACTTCCCCCGGTCCAAAAATCTCTGCCAGTTCTCTGGCATCCTCACATAAGAAATAGATATTGGACAGTTCCATCTGTTCTCTCTTGCGGATCGCCTTTAAAAGAACCGTCGAATATTTCTCAATACCCACAAAATTCACATCCGGGTTGCGGGACGCCTGCTCCAAAATAAACTGGCCTTTACCCATACCCACCTCGATGCGGATCGGATGGTCATTTCCAAAAATCTGCTGCCAGGTTCCCTTCTTCTCCTTCGCCCCATGAACCACATGCGGGTTTTCTTCTATCATCTGCTCTGCGCCCGGTATATGGCGTAATCTCATCTTCGTTCCTCCTGCTGTCTACAATCTGCGCCGCCCCGGATGGACTTTCTTCCGTACCGTATCATTCCGTTGAGACGCCCCGGCTTACCCGCCGGATCTATCCTTATCTTACCATTGAAGCCCCCATTTCGCAAGCAAAGGTGCTCTATTTTCACACCATTTTACGATCCCCGTGTTACTGTTCACGCATACATGCCCAGTAACGGAACTTGCCGTGGCTTCGCATTTAAATATGGCAAATTCCTGCTGCCACCACGTTTTCTTACGGCACTTTCGGTTCCAAAAATGCCTGCCCATAAACAGCCTCCACTCTCCTCCATGCCGTCCTTTCTAATCCGTCCGACTTTGTGTCCTTTTCTTACAAATTTCATAACTTTTCCAATTTTTATCATTTTATAGATGAATAATTCAAGCGATTATATTATAATAATTTTAGGGCAAAACCAAACATACGGTCACGAAATGACTGCCGTCTTTTCACCCGTTCGCCGGACATTCAAAAGTCAGTATCCGTCCAGGAACAGCCGCCGGCACGCCGATTTCGGACCTGCATCATATACACAGGAGGATATGCCTATGGGAACAACAGCTAACACAGGTCAGAGCACCTGGGAACAGATCCACGGCGGGGTCCGCGAGACCGAGCGCCTGATCGGACAGAAGAATTATAACCTGGCGATGGTGAAAGCCCGCCAGACCCTTGAATACATGGTCAAATGCCTCTGCGAGCGGTATGGCATTCTGGAAACCGGTCTTCTGGAGATGATCGACGCCCTCTACAGCGCCGGAAAAATCAGCAAGACCACCTGCGAACATTACCACAAGATCCGCACGATCGGCAACAAGGCGATCCATGAGGGAGACAACAGCGCCTACAACGCCAATCAGGCGCATCACCTTCTGTCGCAGGAGGTCTACACCTTCGCAAATGACTACAATGACACAAAAAAATCCACCCGGGCTTCCCGAAGTGCAGCTCCAACCCCTGCTTCTTCCCGCCTTCGCGGGAACAGCCGACATTCCTCTGCCAGCTCTGGAAACGGAAAACCTGCCGGCACACGTTCCGGCAGCTCCGAGGGTCGCCGTCCGCGCGCCTATGCAGGCGGTCCGTCTTTTGAATTTCGAAGCATTATTAAACCAGTGCTTCTGATTATTATTATCATCCTGCTGCTTTTGATCATCAAGATGATACGCCCTGCGACGGATGCCAAACCGGATTCTACTGCAGCCGTCAGCACCGAATCGCTGGCTCCAGAAACCGAGGCAGAGACCGTTGCCGCAGAATCGACCGTTTACCGGACCACCGACACAGTCAATGTCCGTCCGGAACCATCCACCGACACCGACAGGATTGGTGTTCTAGCACCAGATACCGATGTGGAATATCTCCGTGATTACGACGAAAAATGGGCGGTAATCAGCTACAACGGACAGGAAGCCTACGTTTCCAGAGACTTTATCCGGCAGGTTTCACAGTAATCAGCCAAAAAAGGAACCATACATGCAGTGATTCTTCTCCCTGACATACATGGTTCCTTTTCATTTTCTTTGTACAATGGTTCATCACTTTCGCAATTATACTTTCCGCAATGAATCCCTGAATTTACTCAACTCAAATTTTACTTCAAATCCCGAATTTTCTCCGCCAGCGGCACAATCTCCTCCAGCGAATTTAACTCATAGTCCGCCAGACTCCGGTCAAAGGAAAAACGGTTATCGATGAGCGCCGCCACTGTCATTCCCGCGCAGTGCCCCGCCGTGATGCCGACCGTCGAATCCTCAATCACAAGGCACTCCTCCGGCTGCAGGCCCATCTGCTCCGCCGTATAGAGGTAAACCGCCGGATCCGGCTTGCTGCGCTTGAACGTACTCGCACTAATCATCCGCTCCAGACGGGACGCCACACCATTTTCCTTTAAAATGCGCTCCACCTGCTCAATATTCGTCGCGGATGCGACCGCCAGCCGGAAGCCCTCTGCTTTCAGGCGATCCATCACATCCAGAATCTCCGGGCGGAAGATCGAGAGATAATCAATCGAATTAAAAATGTCCGTCCAGCGCCCCAGATACTCGTCATGCAGCTCCTGCCAGGTCTGACCATTGTGGATCGCCTTCTCCACAACCATCCAGCAGTCCTGCTTCGTCGTCCCCACCGTCCCGTGCAGACTCTCCAGAGTCACCTCCGGATTTTTCGTTTTTGCATATTCATACAGATAATTCAGATAAATTCCTTCACTGTCAATGATGACCCCATCCATATCAAAGATGACTGCCTTTATCATATTCGTATCCTCCCTCTTTCTGCTCCAGATTATAACATCTTCCCCCAGTATACAGGAATCCTCCGCCAGCTGGCAAGCCCCTATTCCACCCTCCCGCCATTCTTTCGAAAAATTTATTACTGTTCACGCATTGTGCCCAGTAACGGAATTTGCCGTGGCTTCGCATTTAAATACGGCAAATTCCTGCTGCCACCATGTTTTCTTACGGCACTTTCGGTTCCAAAAGTGCCTACCCGTAAACAGTAACAAAAATTTCACATATTTTTCCATTTCGCGCCTTTTCATGCTTCCCCGAAACTGTTATACTGGATAACGAAACGGAAACTTTAACATACAGAGCCGTTTCAAGGAAAATAGAACAAACGACCTCTTTACAAATTTATCACATAAAATGAAAGGCTGCAGCTGTACCACAATCTGACAGCCGCGAAAGGTTTTATATGACACGGAAAAAAACATATTTAAGCTGGCTTCTGGGGCTTATCTGTGCTTTCAGTCTGATGATCGTGTTTCTGATCACCTCGGTGGAAGCCGTCGCCTACTGGACGCCGCATTATTATGAAAATGAATATACCCGCTACCAGGTTGCCGATGATGTCCATATGGAGATGGACGACCTGCTTTACGTGACGGACGAGATGATGGCGTATCTGCGCGGCAGCCGCGACGATCTGAACATTGACACCGTCGTAGACGGGACGCCGCGCGAATTTTTCAACGCCAGGGAGAAGGCGCACATGGCGGATGTCCGCAACCTCTTTCTCGGAGGACTGGCGTTGCGCCGCCTCTGCCTGTTTCTGGCAGCGGCATCGGTTGCACTGCTGGCACTTTTCAAGGTTCCGTTAAAACACCTGCTGCCACGGATGCTCTGCGCCGGGACGGTTTTATTTCTGGGCGTGACCGCCCTGCTTGCCGGGATCATTTCCACTGATTTTACGAAATATTTTATTATTTTCCACAAAATCTTCTTTACCAACGATCTCTGGCAGCTCGATCCGCGGACCGATCTTCTGATCAACATCGTGCCGGAACCATTTTTCATGGACACAGCCGCCCGGATCGGCATCACCTTCTGCCTGATGACCGGCGCCCTGTTTCTTCTCTGCCTTGCATGTATCCTGCGGGAACACCGCAGAGGCAAATCAGGGGCAGAAAATTCCGGAAATTCCGGAGTCGGCAGCTCTCCAGGTAGTTCCAGCCACCCGGCTGCTCCGGATTTGAAGACGAAAATAGCTGGCAGCACAGGCAGCAAGTTGTCCTTGTTTTTAATTGGTACACTTTTGCTGTCCCTGCTCGCCGCCCCGATGCAGGCGCTTGCCTCCACTGAATGGCCGTCGGACATTTCGATTAACTCCGATGCCGGGATCGTCATGGACGCCAACACCGGAGTCGTTTTATATGGAAAAAACATCCACGAAACCTACTCTCCCGCCAGTATCACGAAGGTTCTGACCTCCCTCATCGTTCTGGATCACTGTTCCCTCGATGAGACGGTCACCTTTTCCGAGAACGCGGTCTACAACGTGGAGTCCAACAGCAGCAGCGCCGGATACGATACAGGCGATACTGCCAGCGTCAAGGACTGCCTCTACGCCCTGCTTTTAAAATCAGCCAATGAGGCTGCCAACGCACTCGCCGAGCACGTTGCTGGCTCCGCTGATGCATTTGCTGTTTTGATGAATGAAAAAGCCGCCGAGCTTGGGTGCCAGGATTCGCATTTTGCAAATCCGAGCGGTCTGAATAACGAGGAACACTATGTCAGCGCCTACGACATGGCGCTCATCACGCGGGCGGCATTTGAAAATCCTACGTTTGCCAAGATCGTCGAAACAACCTACTATAAACTGCCGCCGAACCAGAAAAATCCCGAGGGACAGGGCATCTCCCCGGGCAATAAGCTGATCAAAAAGAACTGGCCGCAGTACTACCGTCCAGACGTCCTCGGCGGCAAAACCGGTTATACCTCCATCGCCCTCAACACACTGGTCAATGGTGCCAGACAGGGCGATACAACACTGATTACCGTCATCCTGCACAGCAACAACACGCAGTATGAGGATACCAGCCGGCTGCTCGACTTTGGATTTAACAATTTCCAGTCGGTCAAAATTGCAGATTATGATCGAACTTTTTCAAATATCGGAAAAGATTTGAAAATTGCAGATGTGTCTACCGCCGGGGGCGAATCCCTGTCCCTCGACCCAGATAGCCGCGTGGTACTTCCAAAAACAGCGGATTTCTCGGAGACAACGACCTCCTTCGACTATGAGATCCCGGCTGGCGCACCAGACGGCACGATCGCCTGTGTCACTTATTCGCTCGGCGATCACAAGGTTGGCCAGGCATATCTGACCCTCACCGACAGCAGCCAGACAGCGGCAGATATTCCTGAAAAGCTTGTATCCCAGGTGGCAACAGCTGCCGCGCAGGACAGCTCCGACACTGCCCTCTCAAACGGCTCCTCGGAGGCCTTGCCGCTCTCCAATCCGCCCGAATCGGCTGCTAATCAGGAAAATAGTTCCACCGGTAAATCCTTTGGACAGCTATTTCATATTTCCGTCCGCGTTCCACCGACATTCATCGCCGCTCTGACCGCCATTCTTGTCGTGATCGGCGCGATCACCGCCGGCATCCGTTTTCTCCAGATGCAGCGCCGCCAGGAGGAGGACGCCCTCGCAGAACGCCGCAGACGGCGCGCGGAACGCCTGCGCGACAGCGGAATGTCCGAAGCAGATTTCGACCTGATGATGCAGGACCGCCGAAAGGCGCTGGCGAAAAAAAGGAAGAAACGATCGCATAAAATCCCATAACTGACACAAAAAGAGTTACCAGATGTGGAAATTCTCTTCTTTTACCTTACTCTAAACAGGCAGGAGAAACATTTCCATATCCAGTAACTCTTTTCTATGAATTTTTTCTTTTCTCTAATTCCTATTTCATACGCTCCATCCGCTCGGCTGCCTCTGCCGCCTTTCCAGACTTCTTCGCCTTGTTGCGTTCCGCGCGCTTCTTCTTCGTTTCCTCCTTCTTCTGCTCCACGTAGGCCGCTCCCTCTTCACCGACCAGCTTCGTCGTCTTAACAGCAAAGAACGAGCCGTCCTCCGACTTCTTCATCCGGATCTTTCCCTTCATATAACCGTGCTCCGGGCAGACCGCCAGACAGAAGTAAAATTTCTGGTTTGAGGAAAACCAGCGGATCTTTTTTCGCAAGGTCCGGCGGCATTTGTAACAAACCATCTCCGCCACACGCCGTTCCTCCAAAATCTCTTCCTTCGTCTCATGCTCACGCGACACAAATTTCGCATATTCTGGAAATTCCAGGTAGATCTCTTCCTCCTCCGTCAGCGGCGGCTGGTAATAATCCACTGAAACATACTCCATCATGCTGTAAAAGTCCATCTCACTCATGACACGCCCCGTGTAGTACGCATCATCCAGCGCCCGGTGGAACGGGCGGTCTTCCGTGAGGTGCAATTCCTCTACCACGGTATCTAACGACTCCTTTTGCTTGGTGCCGTGGATCAGGGCATAGATTTTCTGCAAATCATAATAGAGAAGCGGCGATGGAAACTGCAGCTCCATCCCGTGATATACCATATTCCGCTGCAATTCGGTCAGATCCATCGAGCCCCACGTACAGAACCGGTAATCATCCCCGCACCATTCTAAAAATTCGGTCATCACACGCACAAAATCCTCGCCTTCTGTGTCAAGCTGCTCGATCGACATATGCGTCACTTCTGATATCTTATAATGCATCTGCCGGTACACCCGCGGGCGGATCAGACGGCGAAATTCCGAAATGATTTGAAGATTTTTATTTAATTTTACCGCGCCTATCTCAATAATCTCAAATGGAAGCCGGTTCATCGAGCCTTCCTTGCCCGCCGGACTCTGGTTCCATTCCAGATCCAATACTATAAACTGTCCCATAATTCTCGTCTCTTTGTAACGGTTCCGTTTTCTCCGCGTTACCTCTTACTTTTCTTTCTTCACGTTGTCACTGTCCATAACTTTACCACAAATCTGTGTATAAGTCTATATTAGGTTACCGGGCACACATGTGGGGACAGTAATATTTTTGTTACTATACACGGGTAGGCACTTTTGGAACCGAAAGTGCCGTAAGAAAACGTGGTGGCAGCAGGAATTTGCCGTATTTAAATGCGAAGCCACGGCAAATTCCGTTACTGGACACGTATGCGTGTACAGTAACATATTTTTTACATAGAACCACTGGCAGAGTGCTTCCATCTTTGCTATACTTCATGATAGAACGAAGAAGCATTTCTTTTATAAGAATGCTTTCTTCTAAGCTTTATTATGCACCTTGGGAGGGGCTGCTTATGGATTTAATACAACAATTTATCGATACATACAAGATGAAATGGACGTTCTACGACGCAGCCGGGCGGCTCGCGGCAGAGAAGCTCCAGCTCGCCCTGCAAAATGCCGGTATCCGGGCGATCGTGACCTCTCGCGCCAAGAATCCCGCCAGACTCCGCACAAAAGTGCAGCGGCGCAATTCCAGACGTGAAGAACCATACCAGACAATCGAGGAAATCTACGACGACATTGCCGATCTGTCCGGTGTACGCGTCTCCCTGTATTTCCCCGGTGACCGCGGCAAGGTAGATGCGATCATCTCGGAGCTTTTCAACATCCTGGAATTTAAACAGTTCCCGGAACAGTCGAAACCCCCGACTTACCACAAACGGTTTTCCGGCTATTGGGCGAACCATTACCGCGCGCGGATGCGCGATGAAATTTTGAATGAATCACAGAAAAAATACGGATCGGCGCGCATCGAGATCCAGGTGGCGTCCCTGATCATGCACGCCTGGTCCGAGGTTGAACATGATCTGATTTACAAGCCAATGCAGGGAACTTTATCCGAGGAAGAGCTGTCGATCTTAGATGAGTTAAATGGTCTGGTCCTTGCCGGCGAGATCGCGCTGGAACGCCTACAGGCAGCCGGAAATGAGCGGCTCCGCAGCCGCAATGCCGCGTTTGGAAGCCAGTACGAGCTGGCGTCCTATCTCTATAATTTCCTGAGCAGCCATCTCAAAACCGAGGACATCGAGCTTCGAATGGGAAATATCGCCCTGCTCTACCGGCTTTTGCAGCGTTTACAGCTCACCGGTCTCAAAGATATTACCCCGATTCTGCGGTCTGTCAAATTTGAAAAGGATCGGCGCACCATTTCCCAGCAGATCATCGATCAGATTATCTCCGGCAATGAAAAGCGCTACCAGTGCTACCAGGAGCTGCGGACGGAACCGGAGACCGCCTCACCGGAAACCCTGCAGGCAGTCAACCAGTTCCTCGAGGAGTGGGTACCATTAGAGCGCCTGCTCAACAAGACTGCACGGCGCACCTCGACGCGTTCCCGCGGTGCCTTCAATATCAATACGCTCAAGCGGATGGATCTCTTTGACAAAGAAATGATCAACCAGATTGTCCAGCTCCGCAAGCTGCGGAATGTCCTGATCCACGACATCGAGCTGCCGGACCAGGCACAGATTCTCCGCTGTACGGAGGAAGCGAAAGCACTTCTGGCACAGCTGACCAGACAGCATGACGCAATGGCAGACGGAGAAAACGGCGAGAAAAACAGCCACGCAGAAAACACATAGGACACAAACGCGCCAATCACCAAAAATGCAAAACACCAGCTATCAAAAAAACACAACGATAAAAGCCATCCAGTTTTTAGCCGGATGGCTTCTTTATTTTACATATTTGATTCTTTTCAGAACCGCTTCCAACATCGAAACACGATGTTTTACATTCTAATTTTGCATTCTAAATTCAGAAGCTTCTTAAATTAGAAATCAACCTCTGTATCATAGAAGCAGCAGGTCAGAAGTTTCGCCATCTGCTCCGGATTGATCGAACGCGGGTTGGAACCGGTACATGCATCGCCAACTGCCAGCTCTGCCACGGTTGCCAGTTTGTCATTGAATTCTTTCTCGTCAATGATTCCGCCCTCATAGAGCTTAATGCTCGGAGCGATATTTAACTGCTTGTTCATCTCTTTGATCTCGGCGATCAGAGCGTCAACCAGAGCCTCGTCGCTGTCTCCCTGTAAACCGATGAACTTCGCGATATCTGCATAACGGGAAGCTGCCTCTGGTTCCTTGGAGTTAAATTTAATAACCTTCGGAAGATACATCGCATTCGCTGCACCGTGAACGATATGTCCGCCGGAGTAAGCTGCACCTGTCTTGTGTGCCATGGAATGGACGATACCAAGCAGTGCATTGGAGAATGCCATACCTGCCAGGCATTGTGCGTTGTGCATACGTGCTCTCGCTTCTTTGTCGCCATTGTAAGATTTAACCAGATAGGTATGAATCATCTTGATTGCGTGAAGTGCCAGCGGGTCGGTGTAATCACAATGAAGTGTGGATACATACGCCTCGATCGCATGGGTCATCGCATCCATACCGGTGTTTGCGGTCAGCTTCTGCGGCATGGTCTCAGCCAGCTCTGGATCCACGATCGCTACATCTGGTGTGATATTGAAATCTGCTAACGGATATTTGATACCCTTATGATAATCGGTAATAACGCTGAATGCCGTAACCTCAGTTGCTGTACCAGAAGTAGACGGAATCGCGCAGAATTTTGCTTTTGTACGCAGTGTCGGGAAATTGAACGGAGTGATCAGATCCTCAAACTTGGTATCTGGATACTCGTAGAATGCCCACATCGCTTTCGCTGCATCAATTGGAGAACCACCGCCGATCGCTACGATCCAGTCCGGACCAAATTCCTGCATAAGCTTTGCGCCCTTCATAACGGTCTCAACGCTCGGATCTGGCTCTACTCCCTCAAACAGAGCCACTTCCATGCCAGCTTCTTTCAGATAATCCTCTACTTTCTGAAGGAAACCGAAGCGTTTCATGGAACCACCGCCAACGACAACGACTGCCTTTTTGCCTTTCAGATTTTTCAGTTCCGCTAAAGATCCTTCTCCATGATAGAGATCCCTCGGTAATGTAAATCTAGCCATATTGATACTACCTCCTGTTAATTTTTTAACCACCCTATGCCCAGATTATAGCACGCGTTCTGGTAGATTTCAACTGTTTTAACTATTCATTTTTGATATATTTATATATCTTTCAAAAATTTTACATTTTATTACTTTGATTTCCATAGAAACTGCGTTCTTCGCTTGTCAATTATCCAACAAACTGCTTCCTTTCTCCATTTTGAACCGTTCCTTTTCTGTCTGCATAATCCCCCTGTGCCTTTGCCTCTATCATAAAGAATTCCTGCTTCCACCACGTTTTCTTACGGCACCTTCGGTTCCAAAAGTGCCTACCCGTAAACGGTAACGGAATTTCTCCACGCCTATTTCCATGCAAAATCTTATCTTGACATCCCTGTTTTTCCGTACTATAACAAGGGCAAGCATAAGCCGCCTGTGCGCTTATGCACGTTTCATAGCAACCTTACAGATTATATCTGTACAAGACTGACACGGAGGACATTATAATATGAAACAGAACTCACGAGTCCAACTGGAAAACACCTTGATCGGCGCACTTGGCGTTCTTTCCCTTGTACTTTTTATTCTCAGCTTCCTGCCAGGGCTGGGACTGGCAAACCGCGTCGGTATCCTTCTGGAAATGGGGCACATGGTACAGCGTGCCTTTTCTGTCGTGCTCTTCATCCTGACCTTCCAGCTTTGGAAACGGAAGCGCGCCGCCTGGAACATTGCTGTTCTCCTGCTGTTTTTAAGCTTTTTACGCGGACTGACAGCACTTTCTTCGCCTTTGTATCTTCCGTTTCACCTGGCAGAAGCCGTATTATTTCTGCTTCTCCTGTGTTTTCGGAAGGACTTCTGCTGCCCGTCTGACCGGCGCAGCCTCGGACGCTCTCTCCTGTTTCTGCTGCTGGCACTGGCAGGCATCATCGTCAATGCCGGTATCAGCTATCATTTTTCGGTAAAACCGCTGGGAGAAACCTCTCTTGACTCGCTGATGGATAGTCTCATTCAGGGAACTGCCATGATTTTCGGCATGGGAAATCCGAGCAATGTTTCACGTGAAACACATGTAGTCGAACTGGTTACATTCTGGTTCAGCTGGGGCTGCATCCTCGCCTCCATTCTGTATGCGGTCCGCCCATGGCTGCTTCGTCCAGTCATCCATGCTTCGGATTTGATGCATGCCCGCACCCTCGTCAACCTGTACAGCCAGAATCCCAGCGCCTACCTGACGCTGGAGGATGACAAGCTCCTATATTTCGGTCAGAAGGTGGACGGCGTCATCCCCTACGGAGTCGTCGGCAGCACCATCGTTATCAACGGCGATCCCATCTGCGCGGACAGCGATTTTCCGGTTCTCCTGGCAGAATTTAAAGAATTTTGCCAGCGCAGCGCTCACAACCTGTTTTTTATCAGCGTCACTGACCATTTTCTGGAAGAATATAAGAAGCAGGGCTTTGGATGGGTCAAAAACGGGGAGGAAGCCCGTTTCCACCTTGCGGACTATGAAATCTCTGGCAAGAAAGGCGCCAAGATGCGGATGAACATCAACCACGCCCGGAAAGCCGGGGTCGTCGTCCATGAATACTGCCCGCTGAAGCAGCGGGATGCACAAATTGAGGCAGATCTGAACCGCATCACGAACGAATGGCTGCAACAGAAAAAGAGTTCGATGCTGACTTTCGTTATGGGAACTGTCGGGCTGGAAAATCCGATGGACAAGCGATATTTCTACGCCACCGACGCCGACGGAAAAATCGTGGCATTCATCGTGTTTGTCCCATTTCTCGGCAAAAGAGGCTACATGGCGGACGTCACCCGCCACGGAACCGGCGCACCGAGCGGCGTGATGGAGACGATTCTTTACGACGCATTTCAGGTTTTCAAAAACGAGGGCATTGAGTATGGCAGCCTCGGTGTTGCCCCGCTCGCTGGCTTGGAAAATGACAGCCCTAATCCGGTCGAAAAGCTGCTCTGCTTCGCTTACGACCACCTGAATGACTGTTATGGATTCCGCGACCTCTACCGTGCCAAGGAAAAATACAGCCCGACCGAATGGGTTCCTTCCTATTATATTTACCTGCCGAAGATTCCAACACCAGACATGTTTTATGCCCTTGTGACGATTCAGAATCCGCATCAGATCCGCGAGGCAGCGGAGGATCTGGTAAAAGGATGCGCGCAGCGACTGAGAAACAAGAGGACTTCCCCGACACATCAGAGTAAACCATCTCGCCAGGTAAGTTGGACTGCTTCTTCCAGCACGAAGCAGCCCGACACAAGAAAGCAGACAGATGCAGATAAAAAGGCAGACTAAACTCAGCTTTTATCATGCTGGATACAGCCTGATAAATTTCATTTTTTTACCAGAAAAGAGGCGCTCTTACGATGAAACATTCCGGCTATCTCACCACCTCCGGCGCAGAAATCTACTATGAACAGTACGGCAGCGGCACACCGCTCCTTATCCTGCATGGAAACAGCCAGTCCCTTGCCGTCTTTTACCCATTTCTGCGCACGTTTCTGCCCGATTTTCAGGTAATTCTGATGGACAGCCGGGGACATGGACGTTCCCGGCTGTCTGTCCACACAGCGCTCCACGGGTTCTCTACAGAGGATATGGCAGACGACGTTATCGCCCTGCTTAACCACTTACATCTTTCCTCCGTCCACCTGCTGGGATTCAGCGATGGTGCCAATATCGGGCTGGAGATCGCATGCAAATACCCGGAGCGGCTGAAAAAGCTCATCTGTATCAGCGCCAACGCCTCACCGGACGGGCTGCTCACGCCGCTGCACCTTGCCGCCCAAATGCTGCACAGCATTTTAAATCTCCTGGGGAATCTCCTGCTGCCTGTTTTAAAATGCAGCTTCTCTTCTGCCTCTGCATCCTCCGGGTCCTCTGTGGTCTCTGCACTGTCCACCCCGAAAGTTTCCCTGCCATTTCAGAAGAATTTCTCTGTTTCCGCCACATCCGCAGTTTGTGCCGACAAAGAAAGGCAATGCCATTTCGGGTCAATTTTCCCCCGGATTCCGGCAGAACAAAAAAAGAAGCCTGACTTTCTTACCCGGCTGACGCACCGCGTCCTCCGCCGCCGAAATCTGACTTCTCTTTTACTTCACTCGCCCCGTTTAAGTGCCCGAAAATTGCAAACCATCTCCGTTCCTGTGCTGCTGATCGCCGGAACCCGGGATCTCATTAAGCCCTCACACTCCCGCTGGTTAGCAAGGCAGATTCCAACCAGTCGGCTTCTTTTAATGACCGGGGGACGGCATACTTCCATATTCCGTACACCGGCACCTTATCTGCGCGCAATTCTGTCATTTCTGTGCCGCAGCTAAAGTCTCCTCACTCTTCCTGCTGCTCCGCTTTCCTTGCTCCATTCACTTTTAGGTTCTATACTTTTCCTCTTCAAACATCTCTACCGGACAGCATCCGCAGCTACCGTGTTTCGAGCACTCAACTCAAAGCACCTCTCAGCACAACTTCCGCCCATTATCCACTTCTTCCTTCTGGCAGATCTCATCCAGCACCCAGTTTCCATCTTCCAGAACAAACCTCCAATATTCGAAGAAATCTTCCATTTTCCGGGATCCCTTCAAAAGTTCTCCGGTTTCTTCGTGATACACATAGTCGATCATCTTTCCATGGATCAAATACCAGATATAGTCGCGGTCGTCGCCGTCCTCATTCTCCGCTTCCACCAAAATCGCATCCAGAAGCTGGATCCCTTCCATGACAAACACCTCATGGCGCATCCTGCTCCACTCAAATTTCGTCTGAAACTCCTGCTGCATCTTCTGGCTCAGGTAAGGATGCCCTTTTTCCAGATCTCGATCCCGCCAGCATTCCTGAATCCGGTAATATGATTCCCGCACCCGCTCCTGTATCTCACTCCGATCCCAATGATCTTCTCCGATGGAAAATTCTTTCAATTTTTCACGGGCTGCCGCCTGTTTCTTTTTTGCCCGGTGCAGGTATGTAATAGTTCCGGCACTTCCCAGAATCACAAAGGTTCCCGTAAGCAAAAGCGCCTGAAACGCACCCGCCCGTCCGCCTTGTCCCCGGCTGCTGCTTGTATGATGATGGGAAGAACCACCTCCACCACCTCCGCCGCCTCCGCCGCCGGAAGCACCTCCCGCTCTGGCAAAGGCGGTAAAAGATCCAAGAACCATCATGGCTGCTGTCAGGCAAAGCAGGCGGACGAACGTTTTCCGGCACAGGCGACCTTTCTTTCCCAATCTGGAACCCACCCTGATTCCGCCGTTTTCATTTTCTCCCCTGCTTTTCCCCGTTGCTTTCACATCTCTCATATGAATTCTCCTAAAATCTCCCACATCTACTCGTGCTGCTGATCCTCCGGCACCCTGCAGACATCCACCCAGCCTTTCGCTCCGGACACTTCTTCCAACTCCGGGATCGTGAGACGTACCGCACTGTGGTCGTCTCCCGCTGCCGGATAAACCGTCTCAAAACGCTTCAGGCTCTCATCCAGATACACTTCAATTCCATCCTTGATACCAAACGGGCAGACCCCACCCGGCGCATGACCGGTAACCTCCTCCACCTGCTCAAACGGGATCATCTTTGCTTTCACGTGAAACGTATCTTTATATTTCCGGTTATCCACTTTCGCAGTACCTTCTGTCAAAATCAATACCGGCTGTTCTCCCTGCAAAAAGGACATCGTTTTCGCAATCATCCCCGGCTCCACGCCTAATGCCTCCGCTGCCAGCGCAACCGTCGCTGTGGACTCTTTTAACTCAATAACATGATCCAAAAATCCGGCTTCCTTTAAGTAACTTTCTGCTTTTTCCAGTGACATGGCTGTTTTCCTCCCGCATCCTCTATCGATTGATCTGCCGTATCAATTTCTTTTATATTTTAGAACTCATTCATCTTTCCCATCATATCACACTTTCATTTTCCATATCAATATTTCTATAGACGAAAAAAGACGGTTCCCTGCATTTGCCAGAGAACCGCCCCCTATTTCATTAATTCCTATTTTCAAGATCGTTCCGACCGCTTTTTGTAAAACCAACACAGATTTTTTGCAAATCTATCTCCAGATTTCAGATCCAAATCCCGGCTTTGTTCGATTCCCTCTTATCCAGTTCCGTCCTGTATTTATCACTTCTCCCCGAAAAATAATTCCACATCGCTCTCCACGCTGTCAATCCCCGCGATTCCAAACTTTTCCACCAATACATTTACCACGTTCGGACTTAAAAATGCTGGAAGCGTCGGTCCAAGATGGATATTCTTGATACCGAGTGAGAGAAGCGCCAGAAGAACAATGACCGCCTTCTGCTCATACCATGCAATGTTGTAAATAATCGGCAGGTCGTTGATGTCATCCAGCCCAAAAATCTCCTGCAGCTTCATCGCAATGACCGCCAGGGAATATGAATCATTGCACTGCCCCGCATCCAGGACACGCGGAATTCCTTCAATATCGCCCAGATTCAGCTTATTGTAGCGGTATTTCGCACAGCCAGCCGTCAGAATTACCGTGTCCTCCGGCAGCGCCTTTGCAAAATCGGTGTAGTAAATGCGGCTCTTAGCACGCCCATCACACCCCGCCATGACGACAAACTTTCGGATTTTTCCCGATTTGACCGCATCCACTACCTTATCTGCCAGCGCCAGCACCTGTGCATGGGCGAAGCCTCCGACAATCTGCCCCTGCTCAATCCCGGTCGGCGGCTCACAGCGCTTCGCATGCTGGATGATCACTGAAAAATCCTTCTTTCCTCCGATTCCACCGTTGATATACGTGCAGCCCGGATATCCCGCCGCACCGGTTGTGTAGAGACGATCCTTGTAGCTATCCTTCGGCGGCACGATGCAGTTCGTCGTCATCAGGATCGGTCCGTTGAACGTCTCAAATTCCTCCTTCTGACGCCACCATGCATTGCCGTAATTACCCTTAAAATTCGGATATTTCTTAAATGCCGGATAATACTGCGCCGGAAGCATCTCTGAGTGTGTATATACATCGACGCCGGTTCCCTGCGTTTGCTCCAGAAGCATTTCCATATCGCGCAGATCATGTCCTGAAACAAGAATGCCCGGATTACTTCCGACACCGATATCAACCGTAGTAATCTCCGGATTTCCATAAGTCTCGGTGTTTGCTCGATCCAAAAGCGCCATTCCCCGGACACCATATTCGCCGGTTTCCAGCGTCAGGTGAATCAAATCATCCACACTCAGACCGTCATCCAGCGTCGCCGCAAGCGCCCGCTGTAAAAATGCATCCGCCTCCCGGTCCTCCTGCAGCAGGACGTTCGCATGCCGGGTATAGGCAGACAAACCTTTCAAGCCATACGTAATCAAGCTGCGAAGGGAAATAATATCCTCGTTCTGCCCGATCAGAACGCCCGCTTCCGACGCTTTTTTTATAAATTCAGACGGCTCACCTGTCCAGCCAGCCGCCTCCGGCAGATTGTCCCGACGTTCCAGCTGCTCCCACAGTGCCGTCTTCATTTCCAGCGTCTTTTCAATTCTTTTTTCAATCGCCGCCTTATCAAAATTGGCATTCGTGATCGTCGTAAACAGATTTTCGGTAACCAGATGGTTGACCTCATCTGCCACCGCACGTCCCTCCTCTCGAAGCCGTGTCGTCACCGCGCAGATACCCTTCGTCACCCACACAAGCAAATCCTGCATTGCCGCCACATCCTGCTGCTTACCGCAGACACCGACCACCGTACAGCCCTTGCATCCGGCCGTTTCCTGACATTGATAACAAAACATTTTCTGGTCCATTGTTCACTCCTCCTATCGCATCTATCATGTCTTATATAATCTGCATTTCTCGTGATTTATATTCTTGATAGGGATAGATAACGAAGCTGCCTTCCATATTATCAGCGCCATGATTAGCGCCATCAGCGTCAAGAATAGCGTCATCCGTGGTGCTATTTGTCATCTGATTTAAAAGTTCCGGAGGGATTTTTGCAGCCTGATACAATTTTCTGTAATCTCCGCCATAATAAAAATATCTCCATCATTTCAAAAGAGAATGACGGAGATATTTCGCCCTGCTTATTCTTGTAGCAACCAATCGGCTATATCATGGATTTCGATTCCTTCATAACTATATTTTGGATGTTTGGTTCTGGCAATAATCATTTTCGGATAAGCATCTCGGATCTGAAGCAGAGAAGAGCATTCTCTCTCAAATGTTTCCTGCCCGGAAATGTTGTCACTGACCTGAATATAAATCTTCTCGCTGCCTCTCTGAGCAACAAAGTCGATCTCCTTTTGATAGAGCTTGCCGACATAGACATCGTATCCACGGCGAAGAAGTTCGATGCAAACGATGTTTTCATATACTCTGCCATAATCCATATTTCTGCTTCCCAGTATTGCATATCGAATACCGCTGTCACACAAATAGAACTTTTCAGAGCTTTCAAGGTATTTCTTGCCTCGGATGTCGTATCTCTTAATATCATAAAATACAAAAGCATTGCACAAATACTTAATGTACTTGCCGACGGTTACATGATTGGTCGGAGTCTCATTTGCTGTCAGTAGCTGACTGACCTTATTAGGAGAAGTCAGGTTGCTGATATTATCCATAAGGAACTCGCTCAGACGCTGTAAAACCAAAGTGTCCGGGAGCGCATATTTCTGCACCAAATCCCTTGTTACAATCGTTTCGTAGACCTCTTTGATATAGTTTGTTCTGTCTTTTTCGGTTCTGTAAGCGTAAGAACCTGCTAAACCGCCCTTGATAGCGTAATCATCAAAGAGCTTATCTTTATCACTAACATCATCATAATACTGACAATATTCTTGGAAGCTGAAAGGAAACACATGAATTTCAATATAGCGTCCGGTAAACAGAGTTGCCAGATCCGCACTCAACAGGAAAGCATTGGAGCCGGTTACATAGATGTCGTATTTTCCCTTAGAGTACAGGCTGTTGATTGCCAACTCAAACTTGGGACACATCTGAACCTCGTCTACAAACAGGTAGTTCGTTTTACCTTCCTGATAATGTTCTTCCACATAGGCGTGTAAGGCATGGTATTCCTTGATTTCCTCATACGCCAAATCCATGAAGTCAATGAATATGATATTGATGTTTTCAAAATGGCTTTTCAGATACTCAATATACGCCTGCATCAGCTTGGACTTACCGGATCGACGAATGCCCGTGATGATCTTGATGTCAGGAGTGTCATTCAGTTCAATGATTCTATTGAGATATTTTGCTCTCGTAATTGTTTTCATATCGTCACCCGCTTTCAAAAATTGAAATTTTTTCATTTCTCGAAACCGCTTCACTGTACTTATTATACTGTCTGCTAATAGTATATGCAAGATGTCGCTTTCAAAAACATAAAATTTTTTATTTTTTGAAAGCGGAAATTATGTAAAGGCAACCCGAAGGCTGCCCCAGGCATCAAGCCTATCCTGTTTACACAGGTTCATTATCATCTTCATCGACAGAGCTATCTGCATCATCGTTCTCAAACTCCGGATCGTACCCATAGTCCTCGTCATCGTCCACATAATCAGCATCCGGATCAGGCTTTGCCGCTTCCTGTTCCTTCTTCTTTTCCTGGACTTTCTTAAATACGAAGAATACCTTTGTGTTAAAATGAAGGAAGATAGGCAGGTATAAAAAAAGATCTGTCACCCTTAGGATTCTTCCCAAAGCCAACAGATCTTAAATTTTCCCTTACATCTTCATACTCTTCGCCAGACTCGTCAGCAAAGCTGCCATTTCCGGATTAACCCTTTTTCTTTCCATCCCACGTTATTCTGCATCTACGGTTACCACGTTTCCTTTTTTTGACATAAGCCAATAAAACACAGCACAAAATATTAATGCAAATACAACGCCAAAAACATTCTGAATCACTCTAAGACCAACTGCTCCTTTTAGTCCATAACTCTCTGTAGCAATGGCCAAAGCACCAAATGTGTTAAATACTGCCTGCCAGCCATATTTTGCAGAAAGTCCTACACCAATTCCGCCAAGGATTCCTATGTATGTATAGATGGATGACGGAAGCAGAAAATATAGTACTATAAAGCATATTACACCTGCAATATTTCCGACAATCCTTTTGCGGACTCTGTATTGCATGTCCTCCATAAATGGTAAGATTGCTGACATTGCCGCAATTCCAGCCCACATTGCCCGTGGCATATTGCAGAGTTCCGCAATGCAGAGTACTGCCGGTACGCATATGATCTGACATAACTGCCACTTTGTTCTGGAAGAAGATATATCAAATTCCTGTACCAAATCATTCAAATTTCTTTTATACGTTCTGTTTTTATGATTTCGATAAAATACGAAGCAGGTAAGTGCTGCACCTAATGCCATTCCGGTTAATCGCATCTGATAACTTTTTCCTGTTACATCATATCCATACAATAACAGATAACCAAGAACCAATGTGGATTGGTTAAACATGAATGGGTTATGACATCCGAACAGAATCAGCACTGCCAGTGCAGCAATGTTTAACAGCATTCCAAGTACCGGTGAAAGCTGGTTTGCTAAATGCGGACATACGGTCATAATTACAAAGAACAAAGCCAAAAGCATCGTAGATTGTCCGGTGTGGATCCCCAGATCCGCATTCCGAAATACCATAAGGCATAATAAAACTACTACACCCACAATACTATTCTCATTTCCAAATAAGATACTGAAAATAGTAACAAATAAAAAACAAAATGCCATTGTAACAGCTATCTTTACCAAATATACCAGTATATGATAGGATTTTTCTTTCACTGTTTCACTCTTTTTCAACAGATTTTTAGAACCTGCCTGATTTAACTGCAATTCCTGATAAAATGTCATGTAATTCCTCCTCTATCTGTTTTTCTTAAACTTATATGGCCTCATCTTTCTGTATTGGAAGCTCTACAACAAATCTGCATCCACCATATTCCCGGGTTTCTGCTTTGATTGTTCCTCCGGCACTATCTATAATCCGTTTTACAAGTGCAAGACCTAGGCCATTTCCTTCTGCTTTGTGAGAACCGTCTGCCTGATAAAATTTATCAAATATTCTGGATTTTACATCATCCTCTATTCCCGGTCCTTCATCTTCCAGAATAAACATTACAGAATCCTTTTCCTGCTTCAGAAACATCATAATTGTCCCCTTTGCAGGACTGAACTTAATCGCATTATCTAAAAGATTCATCCATATATGCATAAAAAGTCCTTCATTCCCAGTATATTTAACTTCCTCCAGCTCTACCTGGAAACCAATTTCTTTTTCTGTCCATTTTGTCTCCAGGGAAAGAAATGCCTGACGGATCTGTTCGTCCAAACGATATTCTGTTTTTTTCATTGGTATGTTCTGATTCTCTAACTTGGATAACAGCAAAATATTTCCAACCAATCCGGAAAGCCTTTGGGTATTAAACAGGATTTTTTCTACATATTCCTCTTGCTCCTGAGACAGTTCTTCTCCCTGAAGAAGCATTGTATACCCTTCAATGGCATTGATCGGGGTCTTAAACTCATGAGAAACATTGGAGACAAAATCCATCTGCAGTACTTCTGTTGCACGAAGCTCTTTTGTCATCACATTAAAACTCTGGTAAGATTCTCCAACTTCTGCGATACGGCTGTTCGTTTCCAAGTGCTGTTCAAAATCTCCCTGCGAAACTTCCTTCATTGCTTTACTGAGTCTGGTAATTGGTTCCAGTAACTTTGCATTGATAAAGGAAGTAATCAGCCCTGCAATCAATGTATTAAAAATCAAAAGCCAGCCAAGCACAGGTATGCTACCAGGCAGATTAAAAAAATGATTCAAAAAAGCAAATAATAACGCAGATATGACTGTTGAAAATACAAGTGCCAGCCAGATTGCACCAGTCAGACAGGATCGGATCTGCAATCCTTTTTCTTTCTTTTGTTCCATTATTTTTTCACCACCTTGTATCCAATTCCACGCATTGTTACGATTTCAAAATCAGGGTTATCTTTCAAACGCTCCCTGATTCTTCCTATATGTACCTCTATCGTATGTGGGTCTGCCTCCGTCTCGTATCCCCATACTTCATCCATCAACTGTTGTTTTGTAAATGTTCTACCTGGCGAAGCTGCAAGCTTATATAAAAGCAGGAATTCTTTTTTAGGCAAAACAAGACTTTCCTTATCAGTTGTAACCGTCATTGCATCATAATCAAACTCTGTTGAACCGATCACAATTTTGTGTTCATTCAGTATCTGTGCACGGCGAAGCAGTGCTCCGACTCTTAAAACCATTTCATTCACATTTACCGGTTTTACCATATAATCGTCACTTCCCGAAAGAAATCCCTGGCGCATATCATCAAAGGAACCTTTCGCAGTGATCATAAGTACCGGTATCTGATATCCTGCTGAACGGAGTTTCGACACCAGTTCATAACCATCCATAACCGGCATCATAATATCGGAAATGATCAGATCAATATACTCTTTATCCAATATTTCTAATGCCAGTGCTCCATCCGATGCACTTTTGACCTGATATCCATTCTTCTCAAGCACTTTTTGGAATAGCTGGCTTAATTCTTTATCATCTTCTACAATTAATATTTGAAACACGATCTTCTTCCTCCTTTATCAGAACAGATATCTTGCCCATCCAAGCAGATGCTGTACCAAAAGTACGTTTCTCTGACGCTTCTTTGTCAATTCAATTGGCTCTACATGATACGGATCACGATAGGTTCCATCTTCCAATACCTGTCGGGACACTCTCTCATATTCCATCATGCCTTCTTCCAACTGTTTATTAATCTCTTTGCTACGTATTACAAGCATCAGTTCCGTATCCAGATACGTGCTTCTCATATCCATGTTAAAGGAACCGATTACGGATAGATCATCATCGATCAGGATACTTTTTCCGTGGTAAGAATAGCCGCCTTCATACTCCCAGATATCAATTCCTGTATTTAAAATTCTGTTTCTGTTTCTCGCATAATCAGCAGAACCAAACGGATTTCCATTGTTGGCAACCGAATTGGTCATGATAGAAAAATCCGGAACTCTCTCCGCAATCTCTTCCCATGTATTATACATCATATCATTGCAGATAATATATGGTGTATGAATTTTCACGCGCTCTTTTGCATTTTTCATTAGTTCTCCCAGTTGATACCAGACTACGGGTTCCTTGGAACCTGTGTGGATAGGATTTGACACTAATGCAATCTTTTCTGTCTCAAAAGTTTCGTCCGTGTAATCGGTATCGCAGATTCTTTCCTTATTCTCTTCAAAATATTTCTGATAGCCGTTCTGCAGCTCTAAAACTGCGTTCTTTACAGACTTTCTATTTGCCAGTTTTTTATTGTCATGAAAATAACCACTGTCTTCTTGTTCCCATATCGTTTCAAAATACTCTAACAACTGGTTAACTGAATTTTCTTTCTCAGGTTCATCGCAAACCACTAACACATCTCTGTCATAGTTCTTATGTCCCGGAAAATCACCCAGGAAATAATTGTATGTATTTCTTCCCCCAAGAATATATCTCTTTCCATCTGCAATCAAATATTTATCATGCATTCTCCCCATCATCTTCCATGGTTTCAACGGATTGGCCTTATTATACAGTTTAATTTCAACATTCTCATGGGAAGATAATCCATAGAAATACGGATTGCCTTCCATATCAACCCAGCTCTCCATTCCATCTACTAACAGACGAACATGCACACCTCTGTCTGCCGCATCATGCAGTGCTCCTAAGATCAATTTTCCACTTTCATCTGATTGAAATGCAAAAGTAGAAAGAATAATATCTTCTTTTGCATTTCGGATCAAACGCACTCTTTGTAAAAGTGCTTCTGGATTCTTTTCTATGATTACTGCCCGTTCTGTATTTTCACTGCATTCGTTCCATGACCCATTTTTTGTTTCTTTTTTGGTTGTATTGGACACTTCCGGCTGCTTTTTATATGCAACGCAGATTCCGAGCAATTCATAAAAAGCCACACATAAAAAAATTGCCAGTATAACAAGAAGGATTTTACATATTTTATGCTTTTTCATTGTACAGCACCTGATTCCTTTTTATTTCATACTTATACAATACAAAGTCAATCTCAATTTAACCTCAACAAAATTTATTTTTCATAAAAAAATATGACCGGCTTCTTTTTAAAGAAAGCCAGATAATTGAGTTCATCCAGACTTTCGTATTCTCCCAGCATTTCATACAGCCCATCGACATAACAGTCATAATCACTTATGAACCATTCTTCATAAGGATTACCAAAGTCATCTTTTGAACCGATTCCAATTCGTTCAAATACTTTTTTCAGATCTTCTGATGTGGTAGGAAACTTTACCCATTCGCCTACCAACTCCCCTTCGTTATATTTTCCGAGATTCGTGATGTAAGCTTCAAATGGGCAATCGTGGCCATATTCATATGCCATGCTATTTCCTCCTGTTTCATTTTTCAGGTCATCACCCGGTTTTCGGCATCAAAAAAAGCGCCATACTCATCACCATTCCGGCAATGAGCAGACGCTTTATATTTTGTCCGTATTCTTTTGCAAAAGAGAAACAAATGAAATGTAAGTTTGTAGCTCATGTCTCATTTGTCTATGATAATATTAGCACAGGTCAATTCTGAAAAAAAGAGGTAGAATGGTAGCAAAAGGATAGCAATTGGTAACAACATGGGAGTAATACGGAAACATAACTCAAAAGCAAATATTCTGTGGTGTATGATTACACAGATGAAAACGGAAAACGCAGACAGCGTTGGGAAACCTTCAGCACAAATGCAGAAGCAAAAAAACGAAAAAAGCAAATTGAGTATGAGCAGGACTCTGGAACCTTCTTTATTCCTACGGCAAAGACCCTGAACGATCTGCTCGATGAATATATGTCCATCTATGGTGTAAATACCTGGGCAATGTCAACATATGAAAGCCGCCGTGGTCTGGCGAGAAACTACATAACTCCTATTATCGGAGATATGTTACTATCCGACATCACTCCAAGGATGATGGATAAGTATTACCGTGATCTGCTCTCTGTGAAAACGGTAAGCGTCAACAACCGCAAACCCACAAGCGAATATCTGACCCCGCATACAGTAAGAGAAATTCACAAGCTACTTCGCAGTGCCTTTAATCAGGCGGTGCGTTGGGAACTAATCAGCCGTAACCCTGTCCTGAATGCGACACTTCCCAAAGAAGAACATAAAGAACGGGATATATGGACTGCCGAAACGCTGAGCAAGGCTATGGAAGTCTGTGATGATCCTATCCTCTCCCTTGCCTTAAATCTGGCGTTCTCCTGCTCTTTACGCATTGGTGAAATGCTGGGCCTTACCTGGGACTGCATTGATATTGCACCACAGAGCATAGAAAATGGTTCAGCTTATATATTCGTCAACAAAGAGCTGCAACGGGTTACACGAGGTGCATTGGACGATTTGAGCGACAAAGGTGTTATTAAGAAGTTTCCACCTTGCATAGCCAGTACCCATACTGCTCTGGTCCTGAAAGAGCCTAAAACCAAAACCAGTATTCGCCGCGTGTACCTGCCGAAAACAGTTGCCTATATGCTGGTAGAGAGAAAAAAAGAAATTGATGAGCTGATGGATCTGTTTGGAGATGAATACATCGACAATAACCTGGTCTTTTGCTCCAGCAATGGCCGTCCGATGGAAAGCCAGGTGATTAACCGTGCTTTCAATAAACTTATCAAAGAAAACGGACTGCCTCATGTTGTATTCCATTCTCTCCGTCACTCCAGTATCACCTACAAGCTGAAACTCAATGGTGGCGATATGAAATCCGTCCAGGGCGACTCTGGTCATGCTCAGGTAAAAATGGTTGCAGATGTCTACTCTCACATCATCGACGAGGATCGCTGCATAAACGCTCAGCGATTGGAGGAAGCATTTTACTCATCCAAGACTCCTGACCCTGTTGAAGATACAGAGCCTAAAACTGCGGATACTGCCGTCACTGAAAGTGATGAAAGTGATGCAGCGAAGATACTGGAACTGCTTAAAAATCCCGAAACTGCCGCACTGCTCAAGCAGCTGGCAAAAGCTTTATAAAGTCCCTCCCTCAGAAGAACGCCTCTCACTTTGTGAGAGGTTTTCTTCGTTTGAACCACTTTGCACAGTGACCAAAGGGGCGGTGTTGGTTGCGGTATTGTTCATTCAAAATCCTCCTGTAAATGAAAAATGCCCGGTGACTGTTCATCATCGGGCGATGTCGGTATGAGGGAACAAGGCAAGGCGGCAACATTAAGGTATCTATAAAAACCTTGCCGTCTTTGCCACGCTTGCCGTGTTCCTGTTGTCAGTCTCGGAGATAGCAGACCCATACTGTGCCGTCTTTCTCGGTCACAAGCCTGTCCCCGATACGGCTCTTTGCCGTTCTCATGGTGCGTGAGGAAATCCCACGCTCATTGACCGTCTTTTCCAGCTCTGCACTTGGCATACGCTTTCCATCTGCCAGCAGTTCCAGAATGAGCATTTGCGCTTGTGCGGTCTTGCTCTCGGTCTTGGCGGTGTCTGTCCCAGCAAGAAGCTCGTCAGCGGTAATGTCATAAGCTCCTATCCATTCAAAGCCTTTCTCGTCTCCCAGAGAAAAGGCAAGGGACTGTCCGGGCGGCGCAAGGGAGCTTTTCTCATGGATAAGCACCCTCGTTGTGGGGCTGTCCTTCAGCTTGCCGATAAAAAGCAGACTGCGGACTGCCGCCGTAATGTCGATAGACCCTAATCCCCGATAGGTGCTTTGCGTTCCTGCGGCTTTGTTCAGGTGTCCGATCAGCACGATAGCGCATCCGGTAGCCTGTGCAATGTCTCCCAGACTACGGAAGATGGGACGGACTTCATTTGCCCGGTTCATGTCCACATCTGCGCCCAGAAACGCCTGCATCGGGTCAATGATAACCAGCCTTGCGTTGTTCTCTCGGATTGCTCTTGCGATGCGCTCATCAGCAAGGGTCAGCGGCGTGTCTCTATCGTCAATAACAAGCACTCGTTCAAGGTCTGCGTCAGCTTCCATCAGCCGGGGCTTAACGGTATCGCCCAGACCGTCCTCGGCGGTCTGATAGATGATATTGAAAGGCTCAAGTGTCTCCATACCGGGTAAGGGCTTTCGGTTGGTGCAAGCCGCCGCAAGACGCATGGCAAAGTAGGTCTTGCCCTCGCCGGGGTTGCCCTGTATGATGGTCAGCTTTCCAAAGGGGATATAGGGAAACCATAGCCATTCCACGCTCGTCAGCTCCACATCTGCCATGCGGAGCATGGGAACAGGCTGGGCGGTGGGCAGCTCTCGCAGCGTGATTGTTTCGGCTATGAATTTGTGGCTCGGAATGTCCTTTTGCCGACGGAGAACATCGTTCCAGTCTTTCCTTGCCGGGACAAGGCGAATGACGGCGATCTCGCTGGGAATGGACTGTGCCAGTCGGGTACAGGCTTCGCTTCCTGCGGTGTCGCTGTCAAGGCAGAGGAACACTTTTTGGGTGTCCTTGCGTTCAGAAAGAAAACGGTCAAGAGCCTTGCCCGAAACGCCGCCCAGGGCAAGATAATTTCTTTTCTGCCAGTCCTGCGGATAAAGGCAGATGAATGATAACAGGTCAATCGGTGCTTCAAAGACAAAGAGCTGATTGCCGTTTCCCTCATAGCGGAACGGATAGGACTTGTCAGCCCCGGCAATGTCCTGTCTGAATGGGTCTGCCGTTCCTCGCACATGGGCGTATCTCGGCGTACCGCTTCGGTCTCTGCCGACAAACACAACATTGTGCCGCTTTGCGTCCTCGTAAATATCCCCGGAAAGAAGAAAAGTCTCAACAAGCGTTTTGTTGAGACCTCGGCTTTCGCAAAGATATTGAATTGCTCTGTCGGCTGTTCTGTTGTGCAAGGGCAAGTGGAACGCTGTGGGCGGTGCTGTGGTGGCTTCGGTCTGTCCCTCGCCGTTTTCGCCTGTCAACATCTGGACAGCTTCGGGAAAGGACTTGCCGTAAAACTCCATGACGAAATCAATGGGATAGCCGCCCTTGCTCTGGCTGTGGCGAAACCACTTGTTTCCCCGGACGGTCAGGCTGTCATGTTCTTTCCAGCGGTATTCCCGTCCGCTTTTGATAAGCGTCTCTCCCTGTGTGCGGAGAAAATCTTCCAGACTGACGGCGTTTGCCCGGTCAATCTGCGCTTGGGTGTACTGCATGGGCGTCCTCCTTACTTCTTGAAAACAGCGCATCGTCTGCAAATGCCATGCTCACGCTCGTCCAGCGTGTAGGGGCAGTTCGCACATTCCTCGCCGTACTGTCTCATGATAACAGGCAGATAGCCCAGCTCCTGCAACATATCAATCTGGCGGTCGGTGAGGGTGGCTTCAAAGGCAAGGCATTTCCGGGTGTGTTCGTCCAGCTCGATCAGGTCGGAAAGCGGTCTGCCATCGGTCAAAGCTTCTCCGCTCAAAAGGCGTTTTGCCGTTCTGCGGATGGGGTTGTACTCGTTCTTCCAGTCGTATTTTTTCATCGTGTCATATCCTCCTTTTTCTGTCGTGTTTGGGGTCGATTTTGGAGCTTTTGTTCCTCTGTACGCTCGTTAAATCGGGCGGCAGTATCTACGCATGACTTGACCTTCCAAAGGCGGTGTAAATCGTCTCTGACAGCCTTAAACTCGCCATAGGTGCTTTCGTGCGCCTGTTCCAGCTCGTCATACTCGTCGGACAGCTTTTTCATATCCACCTTGCCGTCCGGGAACTCCCCGGTCAGCTTTCGTCTGGCGGCGTAGAACTGTTTGAGTTCCGCTTCATGCTCTGCCTTGTACTTGGCTCTGGGCTTCTCAAACTTGATTTTCTGCAAGCCGTCATAGACAGGCTTCAAGCTCTGGAAAGCAGCAGAGCTGTCATAGAGCTGCTTAATTGCTTTCATTCGGGCGGTCTGTTCGTCCAGCGTTTTCTTCAAGCTCTCTGTGGCAGCACTGTGTTCGCTGACACGGCTTTCCAAATCTTCAAGAGTGTAAATGCCGTTTGCCCGGAGATAATTGAAAGTCTCGTTCATCTCCTTTAGGTTGCTGACCTTGCCTTTCTGCGAATATGCCCCGGCTCTGCGCTTGGTGTAATAGGCGTTCAGCAGAGAAACAAGGTCGGGTGCCTGCGGCTTGGCAAGCTCCGCTTTTGCTTCGGCAATCCAATCAAACAGGAGAGCGATTTTCTTCTTGATGTCCCGGATAACGGCATTGGTTGCTCTGATCCAGCGGTTGAACTCGCCTTTCTCGGTGCGTATGCCTTTCTTCTCCATTGCCCGGACGGTTGCGCCCTCATGGACAGTGGGAAGAAGCTCCACGCCCTGACGCTCATAGCTTCGGTGGTCGATACGAACATCAAGCCCCTTTTCCGCAAACTTGCCATTGCATAGCTCCGCCCATGTCTGCCGCCAGTATTCCAGCGTTTCGGGACTGCCCCAGTCGGTAGTGGGAACGGCGTTGAACACAAACTTTCCGTCTGCGTCTCGGATACGGTTGCCGTCCTCGTCCAGCTCATACACCCGGCGTTGCTTTAGTCCCCATTTGCCGTTCTGCTCGATGGGGCGGATGGGGCAAAGCACATGAAAATGCGGGTTTGGTATGCCGCCGTCCTCCCGGTCTGGCTGGTGTACGGCGAAGTCAACCACCATGCCACGGCTCACAAAGTTCTCCAACAAAAATTGCCTTGCAAGAGCGATGTTTTCCTCAAGGGAAAATTCATTCTGCAAGGCAATGTCAAAGCTGTATGCAAGCTGGGCGTTCTTTCCACGCTCGGCTTTTTCCACGGCGTTCCATAGGGTCTGGCGGTCTGCGTATTCGGGCGGTGCATGGGACGGCAAGAGAATGTCAGAGCAGATCACGCCGCCCTTGCGGGTGTAGTCGCTGTATTCGCCGTAATACTCGCTATACAATCGCTCCCCGGCTCGGTAGGCAGCAGAAGCGATAGCGGACTGTCCTGCGCTTCGCTTAGTCTGCGTGACACTCAGATGAAATAGTGCCATCGGCTTTCAACTCCTTTCCTCCGTTCGCTTTGTTGATGTGGGTAATCGCCATGTGACGGACGGCTCGCTGGACTTCGGACAGAGAAAAGATGTGTTCCATCAGCTCTGTCATTTCGGTGCGTGTGAGATCTTTGAACTCCGGGGCAAGGCTCTCAATCGTGCCGCCCAGATTGCAAAGACGGTGGGTGCGCTTTTGTCTCTCGCCTTTCTCCAGATACTTCTTTCTGTTCTCCAGACGCTCCAGCTTGTGCTGTTCCTGTGCAAGCTGTGTCTCGACCTGTTCCTTTTCGGCTCGGAGCTGTTCAAGGTTTTTCGGTTTTGCCATTTTTCGTGACCTCCTTTTTTGAAAATGGGGATAAAAAAAGACCGTCAACTTTTCGCAGATTGCGACCAGTCAACGGTCAGTTTTTCGGTATTCAGTTGTTGTGTTCAGTTCGGTAAATTGAAGTTGGTCAAAGTTGTTGGCGAAGATATTCCACAACATTTCCATTCGTATCATAGAAACAGATGTTTCCTACATTGAGGGGCAGGACAATGGCGAAAGGCTTGCCACTATCAATATCAATCACCTGAATGCCGTTGCCATCATCTACTTCAAGTCGAACAATATTTTGGGTATTCATTGAGATAAATGCCCTTTCGTTATTTCCCTCAACAACAAACTCTGCAATGTAATCATCAACCTCAACTATATCTCCACCACCACGGAAGAAATATCCAAAAGACAAGCCAGGGCGATTTACATAGACAGAAAAAGTGTGGTCTGTCTTGTCCTGTGGGTAAGAAATAAATGCAGCCATTGTGTCGGAAATGCTTCCATCAACAATCCAATCATCCAAAATTTTTTGAGATTGGCGAATGTCTGCTTCTAAACTGTTTGCGGTTTTACCAATGTCATTGTTTGCATAAAGGAAAGCGAAAACCAACACACAAGCCAAAATAACACCCAAGAGGATTATGGGTAATTTCTTTTTCATAGAATCACACTCCTTTATCAAATTAAGATTCTTGATTTTCAAACTTGCTGGCGGCGAACGGTTTGTCAAAACCGTTTGCGGACGGCAAGTCCACAGGGGATAGCCGCTTTAGCGGCGCAAGGGGGTGTAGCCACCTTGACGGAACGAAGTGACGCAACATTCTCGGTCATGCAGTTTTCTTCTGCTGACGGAGAATGAAGCTCCGCAGGACGCACTACTCTCGACAGAGAGTATAGAAGTGCGCCCTTAGAGTTCTAAGGGTATTTTTAGATAATTGGGAATGTTTCTTTGTCAAACTGCGTAACATTGAACACGATACGCCACTCGACATCATCACCAACCGGTTCAAAGTGCAGAGCAGAACAAGCAGCATGAAGTTTTTCTTGTGAATTTGTTCCATATATAACTGCTGTCGGACCATCTGCACCACCAATAACACCAACAACAAAACAGGAACTACTGCCAACTGGACGGAACGAATGATCGTCTGGTGTAACTTCTATCGGTCTATCGCCTTCATCACAATCAAAAACCGAAATGTTCTCCATCGGTTCAGGGGTAAGTGTATAACTCATGGCAATATAATGTGTCGGATAAATCCAGCGATCAGAACCAAAACTATTTTGAGGAACTGTCTGCTGTTCTATTTCCTGCACGGTCAGTGTATGGGTTATTCCGCTAACAGGATGGGAAAACATAAATGAATCTCCGGGTGCGTGAACTTTGAAATGTGAGCCTGGAACTTGTCCTGGTTGCTGCTCCATTGTAAGAAAAAGTTTATTGATTTCAGGGTGATGCTTGGTTCCCCAAGGAAATACGTCTCTGCATATGACCCAGCCATAAGTACTATCCAGCCCATAATGGTCGATTGCCCATTTTGCTTCCAACTCATTGATAACGCCATCTGGCAGACAAGGATTAAAGCTCACAGCGCAGCCATGGGTTGTCTGTAATATTTTCTCGTTTAACTTCAAGCAAGGTTTGAAGTTAAAACAAAGTGGGTTTTCCCATTCCATCTGCATCTGTTGCTCACGGGTAAAATTTTCACATGAGTCATTTTCCCAGTCCAGATTCCATTTTTTCATGAAGTCACGGATGCTTTCTGAATCAACTCGCATACAAAAATCAACGACAAGTCCTTTGCTACATGAATAAGCTGCCGGAATTACCCAATGATATCCGGCCCAATCGAATTGTTTATCCAGCTTGATCTCTTTTCCGGCACGGTCTTTACCTCGATGTCCCCAGAAATCTCCATCAAAGTAGACCTTCCATTCAGGGGCAACCAATTCTGCTTCTGAAGTCATATCATTATCGTAATAATCTTCTGTGTATTTAATCTGACTGTAATCAAAGGAAGATTGCAGGTTTTTGATATATGTCCACGGTTGTTCCATAGGCAACAAATTCATCTTCTCTGAAATTTCCGATAAAGTTTGCTGTTGTTCCTGGGTTGTAGGGTTTTCATTGAGAAAGGCTTCAAACTGTGCTTCGTTCCACATCCACGCTTGTTCCACTGCCGCCACATCACCACAAGCCAGTATAAGCCGCAGAAAGTCGGTAAAATTTTCAGCTACTGGATGAACATAATCAGGAGAAGTATTCATGGGGCTGACAGAGAAAACCATCTCTCCAAATCCACGAATGAAACAGAAGTGGATACCATCTATCCCTGCCCATCCAAAAACCGATGCCCCTTTTGGGGTACAAAAATAATTTGTATTATCCTCACGGAGTTCAACTCCCACAGGACTTAAATCGACACCCCGCTGTAAAAATTTTTTCAAAATTGTATTCATTAAGCATCCCCCCATAAAATTAGTGCTATCACGCTCTTGATTGTAGTAAATTTTATCACAAGAGTGTGAATAAATCTACTGGCGAATGCTGAAACCGCCCGAACAGTTTCTTTCTGCTCAGGCGGCTTTCTTCATCCATTTTTCTTTCTTCTGCTGCACTTGTTCATGGGCTTCCTGCTAAACATCAGCCCAGCGGAAAAGCCATACTTGAAGTGACTTTCACTTTCTTCACATTGGGCGATTGCTGTCTGCGCCCGGAGTTCCTGCACCAGCTCATAGTCCTCTTTGCTGAGCCGCTGGGACAACTGCTCCATGAGCTTTTCACAGGCTATGACTGCCTTTCGGTATTCCGGTGATGTAGGTACAACTGTCTCGCAGGGATAAAACTCCCCATTATACATGGCTTCCAAAATCATAGCTTTACCTCTCTCAACAGTAGATTAGTTCCGTCTTGATGATTTCCTCTGCCCGGCAGCGGATGGAGTTCATTGACTGCACCCATAACATCTGATTTTCCGCTTTCATGGCTTCGGTCACGCCCTCGGCTTTCATCATCTGCCGGATAATCAAGTCCAGCCTGTCTGCCGCCTGCTCGTTCAGATCGGCAACGACGGTGTGGAGGCTGCCGGACAAAATTAGCTCGTTGTAAAGCATGGGACGGTGCAATTTCAGATAGGACTGGTGCAAGCGTCCCCAATGCCCAATAGGTCGGCGTTCCTCCGGCAGCTTCAAGTCCGGCACATAGTAGTCGCCCACCAACACATAGTCCATACCGTTCTCATGGATTCTCGGTTTCAACTCTTTCATAAAATCACGCTCCCTTTCTCGGTCCCAGCTGCGGCAAACTGCTCACCGGGATAAATACCCCTCTGGCAATATCCTCGGTGCGGATTGCCTGTTTTCTGGCTTCAATCTCCGCTTTTTTCTTGGCTTTCGTGCGCTCCTCATACTCTTTCTGTTTACCATTGGCTTTCCGCTTCAAGTAGTTCTGGTGGAGCCTGTCCTTGCGTTCCTCACGCTTGCGGATTTCCTCTAATTCCTCCGGGGTAAGCTCCACTTCGCCAAACGCAGGGGGAACGAAACGACCCACGAAATTGAAGTAAATCTCGACCTCCTGTGTGGTCTGAATACTGCCCTTGCGGTCACGCTCATGCACAAGGATTTTCTCAATAAACTCATTGAGCATGGCAATGGTCAGCTTGTCGAAGTTCTCATACTTGTCAATCAGAGCGATAAAACGGTCAGCGTCCTTTTCGTGCTTCTCGTAGCTCTTGATAGCCTTTTCCAGATCGGAGATTTCAACGGTAAGCTCGGACTGTTCCTTTTCGTATTGAGCGTCCAGAGTGGCGTATCTGCTGTCGGACAGCTTGCCTAAAATGTTGTCCTCATAGATTTTGCAGAGCAGGACTTCCAGCTCGGAAACTCTCTGCTTTGCGGTGGCAAGGCGTGTCCGCTGTTTCTTGACCTCTGCCGTCTGCTGGCTGGACTGCGCTTCCTGCACCACACGGACAAACTCGGCTCGGTCATGCTTCGCATACTCGGCAATGGCTTTCAGCCTTTCAGAGACAAGGGACAGTACCACATCTTCATTGATACGGTGCTGTGTCGTGCAGAGCTTTCCACCTGGGACTTTGCTGTATTGGGAACAGGTATATTGAGAAATACGCTTGCCGTTGTTGGTGCGGTGGACATACATCTTGCCACCGCAATCGGCGCAATAGAGCAAGCCCGTGAGGGGAGCCGCTTCGCCCCAGCCGTCTGGGTAGCGTCTGACATTCCCACGGATTTTCTGCACAAGGTCAAAGGTCTGCTGGTCAATGATAGGCTCATGGGTATTCTCGAAAATTGTCCATTCGTCCTCCGGGACATAATGGCTTTTCTTGTCCTTGAAGTGCTTTCGGGTCTTGAAGTTGATGGTGTGTCCCAGATATTCACGCTTTTCAAGAATGTTGCAGATGGTGGAAGAACCCCAGCCGTACACATCTTTGAAGGTCTTATTTTTGTTCACGCCCTCGCCGTGCCGGGCAAGGTAAGCGGACGGAATGAGGACTTTTTCTTCTTTCAGCTTGCTGGCGATCTGATACGGACCGTAGCCGTCAATCGTCATGGCAAAGATGCGCTTGACCACCTCGGCGGCTTCGGGGTCAACCAACCATTGGTCTCTGGCTTCGTTCCAAAGATAGCCGTAAATGACCGTGCCTGTGAGGTGCTTGCCGGACTTGCCTTTGGACTGGAAAGTGGAACGGATTTTACGGCTGGTGTCTCTGGCGTAGTATTCGTTCATAATGTTGCGGAAAGGGGTAAAATCATCGTCCCCTCTGGCACTGTCCACGCCGTCATTGATGGCGATAAGGCGAACGCCACGCTGACGCAGGATTTCCATAATCTGACCGACTTTCAGATAGTCACGACCCATGCGGCTCATGTCCTTGATGCACAAATACTCCACATTCCCGGCTTCCACTTCTTTCATCATTGCTAAAAATCCGGGACGGTCAAAG
>NZ_QUFH01000011.1:2500-41960 GCF_003478415.1 Clostridium sp. AF27-5AA | reverse complement strand
GTTCATAATGTTGCGGAAAGGGGTAAAATCATCGTCCCCTCTGGCACTGTCCACGCCGTCATTGATGGCGATAAGGCGAACGCCACGCTGACGCAGGATTTCCATAATCTGACCGACTTTCAGATAGTCACGACCCATGCGGCTCATGTCCTTGATGCACAAATACTCCACATTCCCGGCTTCCACTTCTTTCATCATTGCTAAAAATCCGGGACGGTCAAAGCAAGTACCACTAATGCCATCGTCCGTGAAATGGACAATGTTTGTAAAGCCCTGCCGTGCGGCGAACTCCTCCAACATTGCCTTTTGATTGGATATGGAATTGCTCTCACGCTGTTGGTCATCATCTTTGCCAAAGTCATCACGGCTCAATCGCTCGTAAAGAGCTGTGATTTTCTCGTTTTTTCTCATAACTTGCGCTCCTTTCTTCGGTTTTAGGTTGTGTGTTCTAAGAGACTTCCCAACCGCTTGATTAAGAAGTCTTTTAGAGCATACAACACCGGCAGCCAGCTTGTATTTTTTATACTGACGGACTGCAAAGTGATTCGGCTTTTTCTTTTCCAGGGCTTCAAACATCAGATCCACCGGGTTCTGGAACTCCTCATCATCTTCCCGCACCTCCATTGCGTTCAGGAACTCAATCAGGGTGGAGAAATTCTGTTCCTCAACCGGAGCTTCATAGTGGATATATCCGATCAAGGCACAGTAGAGCAGCGTTTCCGCCTTCGTCCAGAACTCATCACCGGCTTTTCCATCACCCTTTGTGTTGGCAATCAGCGTTGTCACCAGTTTCAGAATGTCTTTTTCTGAATGGATATAGGCAAATGGGTTATAGTGCATCGACTTCTGAAAGTTGATGGTGTTGAAAATCTTGATGGTGTAGCCATGCTTCAAAAGGGCGTTGCCGCACTCAATCACGATGCTGCCTTTCGGGTCAGTGACCACATAGGAACTGTGCATCTGGAGAAGGTTTGGCTTCAACCAAAAGCGAGTTTTACCGGAACCCGAACCGCCGATAATCAGAACATTCTTATTTCGGGCATTGGCAGGATTCTTCGGGCGATTGCTCATCATCAGCCGCTCCGTTTTCGTCAGGATCACATTGTCCTCGAACTTTGGTGCAATAAACGGCTCAATATCTTTTGCCGTTCCCCAACGAGCAGAACCGTACTCAACATTGTGTCGGTACTTCTTTGCGTTTTTGCCTTTTAGATAGACAGCCAGCCGAAGTCCTGCGCCGCAGAGAATACCAATCAGCAAATCCAACGGGTGAAAGCTGGGAAACGGATTGTTCAGGGCTATCGGAAGGGCATGAAAAAAGCTGAGGATTTTCGCAGATGAATCTGCCCCCTCAGCCAATCTCCATGCTTCTCCTAAATTCGTAGCGAACAACCCTACCAGAAAATACGGTAAATTCAGAATCAGGAGCTTTTTCATTTTTCTCTTATCCATCACAGATCACGCTCCTGTTTCTTCTCTCGAACCTTCTTCGGAATCGCTGCGACAATTTCCTTGAACTTCTTCAGCTGCGCCAGAACGCTCGGCTTTTCATTCTTGGTTAATGCCCTTGCCTGATGTTCCTTGCAGATTGCATCCAAAGCATCTGCATCTTTAGAACGGACAAAAACAAGAAACCGGGGAGGATCAACGGACTTATCTTTTCTTACGGCAAAGTCCACGCCATACTTCTTGGCGAGCTTTTCAAAATCACGGATACTCTCTTTGTCGATCTCAACATTCGTAGCACCCTGATTCTGTCCCAAAAGCTGTTTCACGGATTGCTTTCCATGAACGGCAGGGTCTCGTGCCTTTTTCATCTTCACTTTTTCCCGGTGCTGCAAATACTTGCGGATACCGGCAATGATAGTGCGCCCCGTCAGCTTGGTTGTGCTGATCGCCAGGTTTACTGTTCTGTTTTCAACTTCTTCCTGCATGATTCATCACCTCCTGCAAGCAGTAGAGTGAACAGATTATCGTGCCATATCTCTGTGGTCGTAATACAGATTGCCCTTGGCAACTGCGGCATGGCTGATAATCTTGATATTGCCAGCTTTCTGGTTATCCAGAGCCTTCTGATAACCCACATCGCTCAAATACAGGCGATTTCTTTCGCCTTTCCAACCGACAGGCGATTCATCGGTCAGCACATCGAAAATAATCATGTGCTTGGTGGCGTCATCAAATCGTGCCAAGTCCATATAGGTATGTCCCTGGTACTCCTTGGCACCATCCTGAATCCGCTTTCGCTCCATCAGCTCTCCAATCGTCGAATTTCTTTGCATAAGAACCTCCTTACAGAACATCTCGGTCAGGGTTACTTTTGTGGGGAACCGAATCAGCTTTGACAGGTGCATCTTCTTTCTTCACCATGTCATCCGGCAGGGGAAGCGCCATAATGCTGCGCCCCATGCGTACAAAAGTCTCAGGCTGATGAAAGTGTTCCTCAAACTGCTTCATCAGTTCCGGGGACAGAGAACAAAAATCATCCTCGCCCAATCCCACAACCAGAAAATCACCGGCGATAATGTCATAAATATCGCCGTCATCATCACGCAGCGCACGGTTCAGTTCTTTGCCTACGAGTTTACCTTCGTCGTGCATCACCAGTGCAACCGGCTCATTGAACGGATAAGTTGCCTCAATATCGCCACCTACGGCTTTCTGCAAATCCTCCAGCTCACAGCCGATCTGCACAGCCTGCGGATACATGAACGGCTTTACCAGCAACACATTCATGGTATCTGCCTGTTCTTTCTGAACCTCCCGTTCCTCGGTCGTGCCGAACGCAACACCGGTAAAGTTTTCGGAGTCCAGAATGTACTCCGAATTGTAATAAGCGGCTCTAACCTGTTCCTCTGCCGCATCGTGAGATTCTGCTTGCACCGTAACCGTTTTCTCCAAGGTTTCGGTGATCTTCACATCGTATTCTTTCAAGTTTCGATACCTCCGTTTCTTTGGAAATAAGAAAAGCGACCATCCATGAACCTGTTACAGTTCATAAATAGTCGCATCCACATCGGCTAAAAGCTCGAACAAGCAAATATCGTCCAGTTCGCAAATCAGGGAACCCATGTCGAAGAAAATATCGTCCTCGCATTCCACCGTAGTAACCACGCTGCGGTGTTCGTTAAGACAAATGGCTTCTTCCTTGTCCATCGTGATCGTAGACATACAGGACACCACATAGAATGTCATATCTTCTGCTAACCACAGCTCCTTGCTCTGAATCGTGCGAACTTTTTCATCGCCGCTCATATCTTCTACATAGGACAGAAGCCGCACGGCTCTGCTGTTCAGAAGTACCTTTCCCTGATAGTCGATACCCTCACCAGCAGAGGACAATACTCGATACTCGCTAATCATCTCGGCATTTTTCTGAAACGACTTTGCCAGAAGCGCAGGAGAAATATCATCGAACTCCTCACTGTAGTTTACGAGCATATCTACCATATAATCAGGATCGCAAAGGTCGTAGAGTTCTTCCAAAGCGCCCTGAATGTTTTTGGGTGTAAACATTTTTTACCTTACCTTTCCATTGATTTTTCTCTTTTTTTCTGCCATTGCTCCAAAAGCTGAATGATTTTATCCTCCATCTGCTTGTTGGTATAGGACTTCGGGAAGTATTTTCGCAACGAATCCGTTTTGAAGGTTACTCTGTCCAGCTCTCCCTTCTTGATTTCATTCATAATCTCGCACATCGCATCCAGCGTACACTCGCCCTCCTGTGCGAGCTTTTTAATTCGCTGTGCTTGCGAAAGGGAAGGAGCTGCTTGAGCATAATCCATTGCAGAAAGAAAATCCTTCTGTTCTTCACTTGCCAGATAGGAAAGCTCCACCGCAGGATTGAATTTGATCTGACCCGTATCTACCATATCCAGCAGTTCCGGAATCAGTTCGGTCAGACGGATATAACGGTGTACCTGATTTCTGCTTTCTCCTGCCTCCTGACCGACTATATCCATTGCCTGCAACTTCATCCCAACTTGGGATGAAGTTAAATCGGTGCGTTGACCTTGATGTTTAATCGCATCCAGCTTCATCTTATAAGCAAATGCTCTTTCACTCGGCAGGATACTCTCCCTCTGCAAATTCGCATCAACCATCAAAATAATGGCTGCATCATCGTCCAGGTCACGAACAATCGCAGGCATGGTTTCCTTACCCGCAAGCTCCGATGCCCGGTGCCGCCTGTGACCAGAAACGATTTCATAACCACCGTCGGGGTCAGGACGGACAATCGCAGGAGTGAGAACTCCGAAATCTCGGACGCTCTCTGCCGTTTTCATCATTTCTTCATCATCAACCACACGGAAGGGGTGTCCCTCAAAGGGGTGTAGCTCAGAAAGCGGAATTTCCTGCACACGCTCCTGCTGGGCTTCAGCTCTGGATTGATCGGTGGAGAAAATATCATCGTACCCCTTCAAGCTGATGTTTGCGCCTTTTTTCTGCATTGTTTAACACCTCCTTCGTCAGAATTTTATAGGCTTCGGCAACTTTGCCTTTGGGATCATGCTTGAAGATACTGGTTCCCTCTGCGCTGATTTCCTCTGCACGGACAGAGCGGGGAATGTCGGTCTTGTAAACCTTCAGCTTTCCGCCGTAGCTCTCCCGAATCAGATTGCTGATGTCTTTGGAGTAGTTGGTGCGGCTGTCCACCATCGTCAGAAGAATCCCTTCAATCCTCAGTTTCGGGTTGATTTGCCTCTTGACCTTGTTGATGGTTCCAAGCAGCTGTTCCAGACCCTTTGCAGGAAGGTATGCTGCCTGAACCGGTATCAGCACATTGTCGGCAGCTGCCAACGCATTGACGGTCAGCATACCCAAAGACGGCATACAGTCAAGAAGAATGTAATCATAATTCTGTTTGACTGTATCCAGGTATTGCCGGAGAATGGTTTCCCGGCTCATGGCATTGACCAGTGCTACCTCCATACCTGAGAGTTCGATGTTGGACGGCACCAAATCAACGCCCTCCGGATGATGAAGAATCCCTTCATCGGGAGTAATAGGGTTTTCCATCATAATCTTTCCCATCAGATCGGAAAGTGTCGGAGACAGATCATCCGGGCAGGGATTGCCCAAACTGACCGTCAGGGAAGCCTGGGGATCGGTGTCTACCAGAAGCACCTTTTTTCCTTCAAGAGCCAAGCCAACGCCCAGATTCTCGGTGGTGGTGGTCTTTCCAGTGCCTCCTTTCTGATTGACCACCGCAATGATGGTTGCTTTTTTCGACATTTATCGTCACTCTCCTTCCTCTCGCTTCATTTTCAATTTCTTAAATCCTCCTTCCAAATATCCGTGTGACATATCGTGCCGAACAAGAGCATCGTAGTAGGTGTCTATTGTCGTCGGCGCATTGTATATCGTAGTCAGCATATACTGACGGATATTTCTAATCTTTGTGGTGTTCTCCTTGAAGCAGTCCATAACATATCGAATGTGTTCGGCATTCAGTTTCATAAACCGACTGCGGACAATTTCTGCCGGACGCTCCTCTGCACCAATGCGAATCAACGGTCGCTTCGTGCAAACTGTTTCAACGATCAACTCCAGAATGTTATCCAGCATTTCGGAATCGTAAGGGTAATCCTTCTTCAACAAATCCATACTGAGCTGATCCGAGAAATAATCAAAGTATTCTTGATACCGGTCATTCTCGTCCATCATTCCACCATTTCCGGAAGGAAAGATAGAATCAGTATCACTAAATTCAGTATTTTTAATATCAGTATTATTACATTGTGATTTCGGAAGTTCTTGAGTTGTGATTTCCATTGTTCCAGAATTGTGATTTTCACAATTCAAGAGTTGTGAATCCACAGCAGAGATAAAGTTCTTCACATAGATCAGGTTGGGCTTTCCCAAACCCTGGCGCTTACGTTCAATCAATCCTGCTTTCTTCTCAAGTTCACTGAGCAGCTTGATAGCCTTTTGTTCAGCACAGTTCAGAGCCATCTTCGCTTCGTCGATTGTAAAAATGATATACACTCTACCGTTTTTATCTATCCAACCATTCTTGGCAGACAGGCTCATGCGGTCAAGCAAAATGCCATACAGCATCTTGGCATCGGCAGAAATATTCCAGAACCTCTCGTTCGTGAACAACACCTTCGGAACTCGATAGAATGTGAATAGATCGGATTGCTGACCGTAAAAATAATCAAAACTCACACGGCTTCACCACCTTCTTTCTGCGGAAAACTTTCTGTTGTCAGCGGAATGCTGCGGAAAGTCGTATCCGTCTTTTCGTAAGGACATCGGGCAAAATAGTAGAAGCGGTATTCCTGTTCATACACATCCATATCAACGAAGCCCCACTTCACGCATAACCTTCTTCGTACACCAACCAATGCACGGGTGATCTCGCCCATAGGGACAGCCATCACATTCCGACTTGGGTTTCGGCGGCAAAGAGATTAAGTAGTAGCAATTATTTCTACCCAGACGGCAGCCCTTTCTGCCATTCGTCCAGAAGTAGCAGTAATGACAGTCGCTCGGCTTGTCTGCGGTATAAACAGGCTTGCTCAAATAAAACACCTCCAATCTCTTGTATTTGCCCATGGGTTTGGGCATAAAAAAAGAGCGCCTATCCATCCCCAATGCGGGGCAAATAGACGCTCTATGTACATAACGATATTTAATTTTATCTGCTATAACTGCATGGTATTCAAAACATCCGCCTTTTTTGATTAGCTGGATTTTTGGCACGATTTTGGGGCTGATTAGCAGGAAGGGCATTTTCATTAGCAAGAACAGCCCGTTTTCTGCTAAAAATTAGCTGGCGATTTTGTCTTATAACAACCGTTCGATTCTGGAGGGGTTGTCAAAAATCAAATTTTGGAGTAGAATTTTATCTCATACAGTGAAAGAGCTTTTTCGTAGCTTTTTATATAAGAAAAGCCGAAAACCCTTGAAAACAAAGGCTTTCGGCGTTGTTCACTGGCGTCCATAAGAGGATTTGAACCTCCGACCCCACGCTTAGGAGGCGTGTGCTCTATCCAGCTGAGCTATATGGACGTGTCTGATATATGATTATAGCCCGATCAAAGTCGAACTGCAATCCCTTATTTAGTTTTTTTTGAGGTGGCCGTTGTAACGCAACCTTAGGAGGCGAACGCTCTATCCTGCTGAGCTACAGAGACATCTATTCAATTAAAATTGGTAACGATCACTTTTCATCGTAAGGCGGCCGGTAGAGCATAACCTTAGGAGGCGCTTGTTATATCCATTTAACTATGGGAACAAATGCCGTATTTTCGGGCTTTTTCAGCCTTTTCGGTCACGGCGACCAACTTTATGAACTCAATCACTTTCGTGATGAATTATCTCTTTCTTATCTCTTCTGATTTTTCAGATTTCGCTTCCTTAAGTGATCCTCAAACGCTACCCTTTTTCTTCAAAAAGGTTCCGCCATGGTTCTACCTTAGGAGGCGAACGCTCTATCCTACTGAGCTACAGAGATTTATATGTTTCACGTGAAACATATATCGTATTTTCATACTGCATTTTATTATAATTCATTTTCATGTGTTCCGCAACTATTTTCTCTTCCTGCCTGCTCCGTATGTAATTTCTGTGTAACTGTTCACGGGTAGGCACTTTGGGAAGCGACGATTTTTTATAGGCATTTACGCAAAATGAGCCGTTCCCATCATCCATATTTTTCCTTTAAACCGACGTCCCGGAAGCGGTTCTCCAAGCAGGTCCATCTTATTGATACCTACGCGGAAATACAGCTCGTTGCATTCCACCTTGAGATCATAGATTTCCTCGCCGGTAAACCGGTTTTTCTTACATACAACCTCTTTGATCTCGCCTAAAATCGAATACTGATCGCACTCGATCCCGCTTGGCATAAAAGTTGTATCGACGATCGAATAAATATCCTCTCTCGTCGCCCGGCGCGATGCCATCGAATAGAGATCCAGATCCTCGATTGTTAAGGACTCCATCGCATCCTCGTCGCCATTTTTTGCCGCTTCCAAAAGTTCATCCCGGTTTTTCGCCGCCACTTTGGCTTTTTCAATCTGCAGCGCCGTCTTTTTGATCGGAAGAAGCACCTTGCCCCGATTGGCAAATCCTGCCAGGCTGACCGAAGTCACCTGTAAGCGCTCGCGCTCTTTCCGGTAACACTCCCTGTATTCGATCGGATTCAAGAGATAAAAGATCAGCGAAAGCCCTACCTTATACTCATCCAGAAGCCCCGCATAGGTTTCCTTCTCCGTATGACGCTGAATGGAACATTCTGCCCGCGAGGTTACCTCCTCGTTCAGGATATAGGGATAATAATACTCTATCTCCATCTCATCCTGCTCATTCAGCTCCCCATACATCGCCACGCCGATCCCCGGCGCAACTTCTGTCTTGATCTCATATAATTCGGTCTCCCTGTCAAGCTGAAGACAGCTGGAGGTTCCCGCCTCTCTCGCCAGACAGCGAAGCAGGGCACGGATGTCCTTCTTCTTCTGATACATACTAAATCCGGCAGCTCGCAAAAAACGATGCATATTGACTCCTTCTAACTACAATCCGCAGCTGCTGCCAACACATACAGCCGCCTCATTTCTATCCTTTATTTTCTTTACTTATACCCAAGCGCACGCTCCAGTGCTTCCTTCTCTTCACTTCCTAAAAGCACCTCGGTCTTGCCCTCTACGACATCCTTCAGATACAGGTAACAGCCTTCACGGCTGTGAACAGAATTCAGCACAAATCCCGTGTTGTTATCATCCAGCATGGCAATGACAAAACTCAGATTGCCGCCCATGCCCTTAAACGCATTGTACTTGACAATACCGGTTTTCTGGTATCCAGCCTGCGCCTTGGAGACAACCGAATCCACCAGGCGTTTTGTATCTCCGTCCTTTGCCCGCAGATACTCGGTCTCATCCACCAGTTCCATGATCGTGTCTTCGAGCGTCTCCGCATCTTTTCCCCGCATAAACATATCATATCTGCGATACAACTTCCTATACTGCGAAAAACAGATGACGGACGCAATAAATGATATGAGTGTCAGGATCGCCAGAACGATCACGATAACCCCCGGATCGATGCCAATCCCGCTAAAAATACTGCTCTCCATCTTTCATTCCTCATTTCCCATCATCCGTCCCCTGGGACGAATTTTGTGTGATTACTGTCTTAATGACTCCAAAAGCTCAATCAGACGTTCCAGTTCCGCTGATGAATAGTATTCGATCTCGATTCTGCCTTTATTCTTATCCTTGCGGTTGATCGAAACCTTCGTTCCCATAACTCCTTTCAGCTTCTCTTCCACATCCTTGAAAAAGACCTCCATATCGCGTTCCGACTCTGCTTTCTTTTTCGCCTTTTTCGGCTTCAAAAGCTCTTTCACCAGACGCTCGACCTCGCGGACGCTCAAATGATTTTCTACTGTTTTAAGCGCCAACTGGTACTGTTTTTCACCATCTTCCAGCGAAAGAAGCGATCTTGCATGACCTCCGGTAAGCCGGTCCTGAATCAGCATCTCCTGCACTCTCTCATCCAGTTTCAAAAGACGCATGCTGTTCGTGATCGTCGCACGGTTCTTCGCTACGCGCTCTGCCACGTCCTCCTGACGCAGCCCAAACTCCTGAATCAGCATCTGGTAGGCTTTCGCCTCCTCAATCGGATTTAAATCTGCACGCTGTACATTCTCGATCAGGGCGATCTCCATCGTCTGCTGTCTCGTATACTCGCGCACGATCACCGGAACTTCCCGAAATCCTGCCAGTTTGGCAGCTCTCCACCGGCGCTCTCCGGCAATCAGCTCATAACGATCGCCCTTTTTCTGAACCAGAAGCGGCTGCAGCACGCCGTAACGGCGGATGGATTCTGCCAGCTCTCCGAGCTGTTCTTCATCAAACATCTTACGCGGCTGGCTGACATTTGGCTCAATCTCCGAAATATTTAGAAATTTCTCTTTTTCCACCTCAACGATCTTTACGACCGGCTCCGCTTTTGCCGTCTGTGTCTTCGATTTTGCCGCCGTCTCCCCGGCTGTGCGGGTTTTTCCTTCTGTCGTCGTCTTTCCGGATGCCTTTGCAACTCCCACACGGCTGCCTTTTCCCACTGTTTTCGCAGCTGTCTTTCCGGCAGACGCCGATTTTTTCTGTTTTTTAGATCCCGGAAGCACCATATCCAGCTCTTCCAGGCTCTTTTTCTCTATCTCCTGTTCCGTCTCACGAACGGAAGTCTTTTTTCCGGCTTCATCCGATGGCTTTGCGCTGCTTTTTCCCGCTTCTGCATCCTCGTAATCATTTCCAAAAAAAGCTCCCAGTCCTCTGCCAAGCCCCGTTCTCTTTGACATTTCCTTCCTCCTCACGAACCTCCCGACGCCCCCGGCAGGCATCCTTTCTGAATTTCACTTCACCGTTATTTTCCTGCCTACAGCTCTTCTCCCCGGCTGATCACCTCTGCTGCCAGCAGACGGTAGCTCTCTGCACCGGTCGAACGGCTGTCGTACAGGTTGATCGGCATTCCGTGGCTCGGCGCCTCCGCCAGTCGCACATTTCTCGGTATGATCGTCTTGTAAATCCGCTCATTTAAGTTCTGTTTTACATTCTCTACGACCTGCAGGGAGAGATTCGTTCTCGCATCATACATGGTAAATACCACGCCCTCCAGCTCCAGCGACGGATTCATCTTTTTCCGGACCAGACCAATCGTCCGGAGTACCTGGCTCAATCCTTCCAGCGCATAATATTCGCACTGGATTGGCACCAGCACCGTATCTGCCGCTACCAGCGCATTGATCGTCAAAAGACTCAGCGACGGCGGGCAGTCGATGATAATAAAATCATACTGATCGCGGATTGTCTCCAGATAACCGTTTAACACCGACTCTTTATTTTCCACATCCAGAAGTTCAATCTCAGCTCCTGCCAGATTCGAATCCGAAGGAAGAACATCCAGATTTTCCTGAACATCGCGCATCAGACAGTCCTCCAGTGTGCAATCGCCCAAAAGCAGCTCATAGACTGTATCTTCAATCTGTTCTTTTTCCAATCCCAAACCAGTGGTTGCATTTCCCTGCGGATCAAAATCGATCGTCAGAACCCTCTGTCCCGCCTCTGCCAGGCATGCCGACAGGTTGATCGCCGTTGTCGTTTTACCTACGCCGCCCTTCTGATTTGCAATCGCAATCGTTCGTCCCATACCGTATTCCTTCCATTTCCTCGGTTTTATCTCACATGAAAGACAGGAAAAAGCCTTCCCGCAGGCATCCGCACAGCGATTTCCAGCTTTTTCCCGTTCTTGTCTTGCCTAATAGTATAACACACTTAAAACTCATTTCCTACTTTTTTAGAAAAATTTCATTTAAAATGTTTCACGTGAAACATCGGCCCCACCGTCTCCCCCAGAGCACACCATTTATCTGCCAGACACACAATCCATGCCTCGCGGCACTGAGGCGGCACCGGTATCAGCGGAAACATATGACGTGCGATGATATTTTTTTCCTTCCAATTTAAATGGTAATCTCTCTGTGCATTTCCAAGCGCTGTTTTCGGGTGACGGAAGCCGTGCAGGCGGTGCGAGGAATCCTTCTGATGCCAGTCATACAAAAAATAATCGTGCAGCAGTGCCCCTCTCACAAGTGATTTTGGTTCCAAGCGAATCTGCCACCGTTCCATCATCCAAAGGCTTGTGTAGGCAACATTGAGGCTGTGGCGGTAAATGGATGTCGTACCATGCTGCATCGCCAGCTTCTCCTCGTCTAAGCGCCCTTCCTGCTTCAGTTCGCGTATCGTTTCCGCCAGCAGCCGCTGCCTGCCCGCCGACAACTGAAAAGATTTCTCTGTCTTCCGTTCCATACGATGCTGAAAGCATAACTTATTTTCCTTCTTTATCATATCGCGCATTTCTTTCCCCATCGATTGATTTTTTGATACGTGAACATTATAATGAATTTAATATTGATTTTCAATGAAATTTTGTTTACATAAAATGGCATGTTCATAACTGTTCACAGGTAGAAATTTTCCAAACTGAAAATTCCGAACGCTACAGTTCTGGTTGCAGATTTTTCCGATTTGAAATGCGAAGCATCGGCAAAATCCCGTTACTTGGGCACACATCTGTGAACAGATATTCTGTGAAAAAACGCTGGAAATAGCTGAACTGGAATACAGGAAAATATGATATAATGAGCGCAAGTGAGCCAGAAAGCTGCTTGCAGATTTATGGCGAACGGCGAATGGCGATCACGATAGCTGCGTCAGCAGCGGTAAGCATCGAAGATGCGAATCGTGATATAATGAGCGCAGAAGAAAAGAATGCGGCTGCGAAGCAGACATATTCTTTTCTTGCGCCATTAAGGAACGAACAGCCATGCGAAGCAGGGCGGTAGAGCGCGATAGCGCGGGTTCGTGAGTGGACGGGTGAGAATACGTTCATATGATATATATGAACACTTAGCGATGCATTTTCGATCCTAGTGCGAGTCATACCTAAATACTTAATGAAGCCAAGACAAAGGCGATAGCTGAATTTAGTATTTATGGTATAATAGAATTACTTGATGAGATATTTTCGAGTTTAATTTTTCGATTCAAAAGGAGTTTTCTATATGAACACAAAAAACAAGATCATGACCTGCCTGATGCTGTCCGCCGGCGGCGCAGTTTCACTGGCACTTTTAAATAAATATATTCAATTTTCTGCCACCTCCCGCGGTCTGACCCGGGAAGAGAATTCTCTCTGCTACAAATGGCGGCTGGGAAATATCTACTATACAAAATGCGGTTCCGGAAAACCGCTTCTGTTGATTCACGATCTGCACTTTGCATCGAGCGGCTATGAGTGGGAATCCATCCGCGAACAGCTCAGCCGCTCCTACACCGTCTACACGCTCGACCTTCTCGGCTGCGGACGTTCCGAGAAGCCGAACCTGACCTACACAAATTACCTGTTCGTCCAGCTGATCTGTGATTTTATCAAATCTGAGATCGGACATCGGACCAACATTCTCTCCACCGGTGATTCAGCGGCACTGTCTATCATGGCGTGCAGCAACTCTCCAGAACTGTTTGATCAGATCATGCTCATCAACCCGAGCAGCCTTACCGACTGTTGTCAGCTTCCGGGTAAAAATGCCAAGCTTTATAAGCTTCTTCTGGATCTCCCGCTGGCTGGAACGCTCATTTACCACATTGCGTGCAGCCGCTCTATGATCGAAGAGGCATTCCGCACCAAATATTTTTACAATCCGTATACCGTAAAACCGGTTCAGATCGACCGCAGCCACGAAGCCGCACATCTCGGTGAATGTCCAAAAGCGATCTTCTCCAGTATTGAATGCCGCTATACCAAGTGCAATATTTCCAATGCTCTCAGGAAGATCGACAACAGCATCTTCATCATCGGCGGTTCCGAGGAACCGATGATCGAGGCGACGATTCAGGATTACAAGATTTATAATTCCGCAATCGAGTCCTCTATCATCCCAAAGACCAAACATCTGCCGCAGTTAGAACAGCCGGATGCCGTGATGGATGCGATCCATATGTTTTTTTCTTAAAAAAGGATAATGCGTATGCATACCGCGGAGCGTTTTTTCGTCATAGGACGAAGCTTATTACTGTTCACGCATACGTGCCCAGTAACGGAATTTGCCGCATTTAAATACGGCAAATTCCTGCTGCCACCACGTTTTCTTACGGCACTTTCGGTTCCAAAAGTGCCTACCCAGCAACAGCTACTCTCTCTTTCCCACATCTCCATAAAAATTGCTTTTTCATACTCATGCCATGATGCAGATACCATTTTTCCAGTATCTTTCATATTCACAGCGTCATCCTTCCGTACGCCTTGTTTGTTTCTTCTTGATAGGAACGGTCCTAATGTTTCATCCAGGTCCCGCCGCACTATCTATATACAAACAAAACCCCCGGAATGCTCCTCTTTATTCTACATTATTCCCACTCGATCTCCTCGGCTTTCGCACAAAAACTATATTCTGTAACGAAAACTCAAATTTTATAAATTTTCCCTATTATCTTCAGCTCTGCCATCGCCTCTACCTGCTTCTCCAGATTTCCTCTGTCATATGCCTGATACGGCTTCTGGAACACAATCTTCCAGGACAAATATTCAGTCATATATTTTTGTTTAAACCCCGCCTATATGAAAAAGAAAGACTGCATACCCTACGTGTTCCATATACAGTCTTTCTCTATCTACCTTTTGATTGCTTTATTTCAGCGGCTCCCGCGACGGCGTTCCCGCTTTTCTCGGATACTTCTTTCCCGTCCTCTCTGTCTTATGAATCCGGACCAGGTTACGCTCATCCTCATTGGCAAGGTGGAAGGAAATCACATCCTCCAGCTCGCCGCCCAGCTTGCGGATCGCACCTTTTCCCGTCTTCATCTCTTCCTCCAGTTTGCCTGATTTGTACGGTACAAACCAGCCTCCCACCTTGACAAATGGCAGGCAGTATTCCGACAGCGTGGACAGATTTGCCACCGCGCGTGAAACGCAGAAATCAAATGTTTCACGTGAAACATTATCATGTGCCGCATCCTCCGCCCGTCCGTGAACCGCCTGAATTTTTTCCAGTTCCAATGCCTGAATTACCTCGTTCAGAAAGTTGATCCGCTTATTTAAGGAATCGAGAAGCGTGACCTTTAAATTTGGAAATGCAATCTTTAACGGGATACCCGGAAATCCAGCTCCCGTTCCAACATCGATCAACGTATACTCTTTCTCTGCCAGATCCGGCACCGCTTTCACAAGTGCCAGACTATCCGAAAAATGTTTGGTCACAACTTCCTTCTGTTCCGTGATCGCTGTCAGATTCACCATCGTATTCCAATGAATCAACAGTTCATAGTAATCGTAGAACTGCTTGATCTGGTGTTCATTTAACGTGACGCCCATCTCCTGCGCTTCTTTCTGAAGCTGCTCGGTAAAGTCTGCCGGAGGCAGAACCACACCGCTTTCTACTTTATTTTCTTCTGCCATAAATATATCCTTTATGATATGTTCTATTTTTTCTCAGGTTCTTATCTATCTTACATTTTGAGTTGCTGCAATGCGTTTACCTGTTTCCATGCAGTCTCTGAATCCGCTCGTTTCTATATTTACAGTTCTTTCTTCTCTTCCCCATGTCCCGCATGGCGGCTCTGCTCTAAGTGTACCAGCAGCACCGAAATATCCGCCGGTGACACGCCCGCGATTCGGGATGCCTGACCGATATTTGCCGGTTTATAGAGATTTAATTTCTGTACTGCCTCACGGCGCAGGCTTCCGACCGTGGAATAGTCGAAGTTTTCATCCAGCTTCCGGCTCTCCATCTTCTTGAACTGTGCAACCTGCTGCAGCTGGCGGCGGATATAGCCGTCATACTTGATGTTGATGTTGATCTGCTCGATCACATCTTCCGGAAGTTCCGGACGGTTCGGATCCAGCTCTGCCAGTGCTTCATAGCTTAACTCCGGACGGCGTACCAGCTCTGCCAGCGTTGCCGCGGTCTTGAGCGGGGTGCTTCCGTGGCGCTCTAAAAATTCCTGCACTTCTTTTCCAGCGCCAATGTTGATCTTCTCCAGACGCTTTGCCTCTTCCTCGATCATTTTTTCTTTCCAGAGGACACGCTCATACATCGCATCACTGACCAGTCCAATCTCATGCCCGATCGGGGAAAGACGCAGATCCGCGTTGTCCTGACGCAAAAGCAGGCGGTATTCCGCACGCGACGTCATCATCCGGTACGGTTCATGGTTTTCTTTGGTAACCAGATCGTCGATCAAGACACCGATATACGCCTGGGAACGGTCGAGGATGATCGGTTCTTTTCCCAGCACTTCGCGCGCCGCATTGACACCCGCCATAAAGCCCTGTACCGCCGCTTCCTCATAACCGGAGCTTCCGTTAAACTGACCGCCGCTGAACAATCCCCGGATCGCCTTAAATTCCAGCGATGCCTTTAACTGGCGTGCATTGATACAATCGTACTCAATTGCATATGCATTTCGAACAATTTTTACATTTTCGAGTCCCGGCACGGTACGGTACATCGCGTACTGCACATCCTCCGGCAGGGAACTGGACATACCGCCCAGATACATTTCATTCGTATAAATTCCCTCCGGCTCGACAAAAACCTGATGACGGTTCTTATCTGGAAATTTTACCACCTTATCCTCGATCGATGGACAGTAACGCGGACCTGTTCCCTCGATCGCGCCCGAAAAGAGGGGCGATCGATCCAGGTTGTTGCGGATGATCTCATGTGTTTTCTCATTGGTATAGGTCAGCCAGCAGGACACCTGCTCCTTCTGCACCGACTCCGGATCGGTGGAAAAAGAAAATGGCACAACCCTCTCATCGCCGAACTGCTCTTCCATCTTAGAAAAATCGATGCTGCGCTTATCAACACGCGCCGGTGTGCCCGTCTTGAAACGGAACATCTCGATTCCCAGCTTTTTCAGGGAATCTGTCAGATGGTTTGCCGCCTGCAGACCATTCGGTCCGGTCGGATTGCTCACATCACCATAGATACATCTCGCTTTCAGGTACGTTCCCGTTGCCAGCACCACCGCCTTGCAGTAATACGTCGCGCCGGAGTACGTTTTCAGTCCTTTGATCTGACCTTCTTCCACGATCAGCTCTGCCACCTCTCCCTGACGGATCGTCAGGTGATCGGTATTTTCCATGGTACGGCGCATCTGGCGGGTGTATTCCTGCTTGTCCGCCTGCGCGCGGAGCGAATGCACCGCCGGTCCCTTAGACTGGTTGAGCATCTTGGACTGTATAAAGGTTTTATCTATATTTTTTCCCATCTCGCCGCCGAGCGCATCCAGCTCGCGCACCAAGTGGCCCTTCGAGCTTCCGCCGACATTCGGGTTGCACGGCATCAGGGCGATGCTGTCCACGCTGACGGTAAACACGATCGTCTCGAGTCCCAGTCTCGCGCTTGCCAGCGCCGCCTCACAGCCGGCGTGTCCCGCCCCGACGACCGCTACATCATAATTTTCTGTTAAACAGGGCATGTTTCCTCTTTCCTCTCTATCTCTGCGTTCTATTCAAGTCGAACGTCCGTGAGACTTGGCGCGTGATTCTGGTCAGCGTAAGCTGACATATTCTTTACAGAATCACTGCGCATCCTCGCGGAGCGTTTATCTCAGTCGGAGACAAGGCTTCCACCGAGACAAATTTGCTATTACTCACCACCTGAAGAGGTGGGAGTCTTCTCGACTGAGATAAACGCTGCGGCTCATGCGCCGTATGTTTCGCAGCCGATTTTACTGCAGCTGCACATTTCAATTCGATCAAACGCCTTATATTCTTTCTTGTTTTCAGATCCACCCTATCATACCACAAGGAAAGAAACCTTGCAAAAAAATTGATCTATTTCCCCATACAAAAATGGCTGAAAATTTCATTTACCAGATCCTCTTCCAGTGATTCCCCAAGGATCGTTCCAAGATGTTCATAGGCATCCATCAGATCAATCGAGAAAAAATCCTCCGGCATCGCATTGTCGATGCTTGTCTCGACCAGACGCAGGCTTTTCAGCGCCTGCTCCATCGCCGTCTTGTGACGGACGTTTGTCAGCATGACCTGATCGTTGAAATTCAGGTTTCCCTGCAAGAACATCGTCTGAATTTTTTCCTCCAATCGATCAATTCCCTGCTGTTCCTTCGCCGATACCGGGATCACTTCCTGCCCGCACGCTTCGCGAAGCACTTCTTCTGTGAGAACCGGTTCCAGATCTGTCTTATTTAAGAGGACGATCGCCTTCCGTCCCCGGATCAAATCGAGGATCTGACGGTCATTTTCATCCAGCTCCCTTGATCCATCGACCACATACAAGATCAAATCTGCCTCATCCGCAATCTTTCTCGCCCGTTCCACGCCAATCTTTTCAACGATATCCTCCGTTTCCCGGATGCCCGCCGTATCGATCAAATTTAAGCTAAGCCCGCGCAGACGGATATTTTCCTCCAGCGTATCGCGTGTCGTACCGGCGATCTCTGTCACAATCGCGCGCTCCTCTCCCAGCAGTACATTCATCAGGGACGATTTTCCTGCATTCGGCTTACCTAAGATCACGGTTTTGATCCCCTCCGTCATGATACGCCCGTTGTCAAACGTCCCGATCGACGCCTCCAGTTCCATCTCAATCGGCTGCAGCGTCTCCCGAAGGCGCTCCGGGTATCCTTCCAGAGAAATATGCTCCGGATCATCAAGTGCGGACTCAATAAAGGCAATCTCATAGATTAGTTTTTCGCGGAGTTCCCGCACTTTCCGCGACATTGAACCGCTCAACTGGCTGACCGAAGACTGCAGCGCATACTCATTTTTCGACTGGATCACATCGATCACGGCTTCCGCCTGCGAAAGATCAATTCTGCCATTTAAAAATGCCCGCTTCGTAAATTCGCCTGGTTCCGCCAGCCGCGCCCCACATTTTACCGCCAACTCCAGAATCCGCTTCATCACCAGCACGCCTCCGTGACAGTCAATCTCTACCGTGTCCTCCGCCGTATAACTGTGCGGACCGCGCATCAAAAGAAGCAGCACTTCATCGATCCGTTCCTCTCCATCCCGAATATATCCATAATGAATCGTATACGTTTTCTGCTCTGAAAGCCTCTTCCCCGCCACCGCCGGTTCAAACATCCTCTCCGCCACCGCAACAGCGTCCGAACCGCTAATCCGGATAATCCCAATCCCCGAACTCGAAAGCGCCGTCGCGATCGCGGCGATTGTATCTGTATATACCATATATATAAATCCTTCCTTGCTTTTTATCTTCTTATTCTATACCATATGGAAGCATTTTCCCATCTTTATTTACAAATCTAGTCTAATATTTATTTCTTTTTTTCATGTTTTCACGATAAACCTCTCGCGCTCGATTCCCCACAAAAAAGAAGGTCTAGATACCTCCAGACCTTCTTCGTCACACTTATTTACTTCTCATATCTCCCATACCCGTCACTTCTCTCGCGTCTGCCCTCGCGCTTCAGCGAAATAATCACATGCCGGAACGGATCCTCTCCCTCGCTGCGGGTAGTGACATACTTGTCATTCTGCAGCGCTGCATGAATGATCCGTCTCTCATACGGGTTCATCGGCTCCAAAGATACGGAACGTTTCGTTCTCTTTACCTTGTAAGCAATGTTCTTTGCCAGTGTCTCAAGCGTCTCTTTCCGTCTCTCGCGGTAATTCTCGGTATCGAGCTTCACGCGGACGTAATTCTCGCTCTTCTTGTTGACAACCAGGCTGACCAGATACTGGAGCGAATCCAGGGTCTGACCTCTCTTACCGATCAAAATACCCATATCCTCGCCGGAGAGGTCAATGTTCATCTCGCACTCTTCCTCATTGAAAGCCGCTGCGATCTTCACATCTAAGTTCATCGCATCAAATACCTGGCTTAAAAAGTCGATCGCACGATCCTCGAGCGTCTCTTTTTTCTTAGCACGGATGATCGCCGGTTTCGCGCCGATCCCCAGAAATCCGGCGCTTCCTTTTTCGACCACTTCGTACTCTAATTTATCACTGGTGGTTTCCAGTTCAATCAGTGCCTTTGTTACTGCCTCATCGACTGTCTTAGCGGTAACCGTAATCATATCCATCCTGCGCCCTCCTTCTATTTTTTCGCGTGCTTATCGTTGTACTTCTGCACCATCTTTGCCTTGGAAGCCAGACTGCCCGGCTTCGGATCGGAATTGTAAAATGCTTCAGACGCCTCCATCTGCTTTTTATTGCGGGAGATCTTGTCCTCTTTCGCCTTGCTTTCCGCATCCTCGCGTGCCTGCAGCGCCTTTAAATTCACGCTTGCCTTCTCGCTGACATTGGCCGGCGGCAGACCTTTTCTCGCTCTCTTCTTGTTCATCTTCTCCACGTTGCGGCGGATCAGATCATCGACATCGATCTTGTTCATATGTGCATTTACGATCAGCTGCTGAACGAGCTGGAATGCACCCTGAACGACCCAGTAGATACCGATCGCGGACGGCAGGGAGAAACAGAAGAATACGGACATCAGCGGCATCGTGATCATCATGCTGTTCATCATGCTCGCGCCCGGCGCGTCCTGATCCACCTGCTGTAAATTGGAAATCAGCTTGGTGGAGATCCACTGGGTCAGACCTGCGAGGATCGGGATGATCCATGCGATCGTGATGTGGTTAAAACCGGTAAACGGCGGAGTTGCCAGATTGATGCCGAAGAAATAGTTCATCTGCTCAATCTTGCTCGCATTTTCTGCGATCGTCGAAGAGATCTGCGGGAATAAACTTTCCAGCGTATCCCATCCAGCCGGTGTCAACTTATATAACATATCTACGACTTTGTTTGCCACGGTGTAGTCTACCTTGTCCACCGCCATGCCGACACCGCTTGCCAGCTCGGAAATCTTGTTGATGTAATCCGGCTGCCCCATCAGCGGGTTCGCTACGTTGTCAAAAAAGACACGTACTGACGGTACGTATGCCGGAATGTTGTAGATAACCCGGTACAAAGCGAAGATAATCGGAAGCTGAATCGCCATCGGCAGACATCCTGCCATCGGATTCGAGCCATATTTCTCATAGACTGCCTGCATCTCGACCTGTTGTTTAGCCATCGATGCCTGATCGGTTTTTCCCTTATACTTATTCTGAACCGCCTTGATTTCAGGGTTCATAAGCGACATAAGTTTTGACGATTCCTGCTGTTTGATCGTCAGAGGAAATAACAGTAACTTTGTGATAATGGTAAACAGGATGATACACAGACCGATATTCATGATCCCCATGCTGCTGGTAATCCGGAATAAAAAGTCCATGATATAACCAAACACACTGGCGATCGGTCCCATGATCGAACCTGCCTTTGTCGCAACTAAAACGCTAACGTCCAATGAACTACCTCCTCATCCTTTACGGAACTGGATCATAACCGCCTTCTGCAAATGGATTACAGCGAAGAATCCGCTTACATGCCAAAATCATACCTTTTACAGCGCCGTACTTTTTAAGTGCCTGGATGGCGTACTCCGAGCACGTCGGCGTGTACTTGCAGTGAGGTCCTGTCATAGGGGAAATATAGAGCTGATATCCCCGAATCATCTTTATCAAGATCTTCTTAATCAATATTCTCACTTCGATTCTCCAGAATGTTATGCAGTCCGCATAAGTGCAGGTATGCACTCTCAATTTTTTTGAAGTCTGCTTCTTTCGCTGCCGGTCTGGCAACGACTACGATGTCTAATCCGAGTCTGACTCTGTCCTTATTTAACCGATAGCTCTCCCGTACCAACCTTGTCACGTGATGGCGGACCACGCTGTTTCCAACCTTTTTGCTGACGGAGATACCGATCCGAGGCTCCTTCCCGTCATCCACCCGCTTCACGTACATAACCAGAAGCTTATTGGCATAGGATTTCCCTGTCTTGTAAACCTTTTGAAATTCGCTGTTCTTCTTAATTGAATTAAAACGCTTCATTAAAATCACCAATTCCCCTGCACCGAGTGTGCATCGCAGAGCTTTTCTTAATATTCTTAGAACTTTTTCTATGAATATTAAGAAAGGCCACAATCTATAACTCGATTGCGGCCTCGTTCATTAAGCAGATAATTTTGCTCTACCTTTTGCTCTTCTGGCAGCCAGAACTTTTCTTCCACCTGCGCTGCTCATTCTCGCACGGAATCCATGAACTTTTGCTCTCTGTCTTTTCTTCGGCTGAAATGTCATCTTCATGTCTGCATACACCTCCTCATCCATAATATAGTAAGAGAAATCCACGCTTCCTCCGGCTCACGCCGAAATCCGCATTCTTCTCAACATAGTTAGACTATTGTAATTAAACATCTTCTCCATTATATAGAAGAATTCCGCATTCGTCAACCACTATTTTGATCTTTTTAATCCCCATAGAACAAGGAATTTCTGTGGTTTTTCCACCATTTCGATCCTGCGTCCCCACAGATCGATCGTCGATTGCTGTCGAGGCACCTTATTGTATACAGTATACACACCGGGACGTTTCCATTTTGTGGATAAAAAAATCTTTATTTTATCAGCATTCCCGCCACCTATTCACAGCTTATCCTCCACTTATCCACATTTTGGGGATAACTTGTGGAAAAGCCGTGGAATACGATCTGGATAAGCTTCTGATTGTTCACACCCATTCACCAAAAAGCCTTATTTTTCGGCGTTTTTTCCACGTGGATAACTGAATTTCACTTATTCACATTACGGGTTTTTATTGAAAAATGTGGACAAATCATGTAGAATAGAACTTAGATTGGGTTATTTTGCAGTTTTGGCTGCTTTTTACGTTTAGGAGACACAGTATGATAGAGAAAATTAAGGAAAAATGGGATGAAATTCTCCTCCATATTAAAGAAGAACACGAACTGACGGACGTTTCTTTCAAAACATGGCTGCTTCCGACGCAGCCTTATTCCATGAAAGACGGCACCCTTCAGATCCTGGTTCCGGATGTGCAGTTTCTCGGCTATATCAAAAAAAAATACGGACTTTTGATCCAGATTACCATCGAAGAACTAACCGGAATCGAGTGTGAGGTCGATTTTGTCACCATCGAACAGGTCGATGAGCCGCAAAAAGAGACGGACAAAAGCCATCTGATCAACCGCCCGTCCGAGGTCAGCCGCCAGCTCATCCAGGATGCGAACTTAAATCCGCGCTACACATTCGACACCTTCGTCGTCGGCGCGAACAATAACTTAGCGCACGCCGCTTCCCTCGCCGTGGCAGAATCTCCGGGTGAGATCTACAACCCTCTCTTCATTTACGGGGGTGTAGGTCTGGGAAAAACGCATCTTATGCACTCGATCGGACATTTTATCTTAAAAAACAATCCAAAAGCGAAGGTTCTCTACGTTACAAGTGAGAAGTTTACGAACGAACTGATCGATGCGATCCGGAACAAAAACAATATTTCCACCACGGAGTTCCGTGAAAAATACAGAAACAACGACGTCCTCCTCATCGATGATATCCAGTTTATTATCGGTAAGGAATCGACACAGGAAGAATTTTTCCATACCTTCAACGCACTCTATGAAGCGAAAAAACAGATCATTATCTCCTCAGATAAACCGCCGAAAGAGATCGAGACGCTGGAAGAACGGCTTCGTTCCCGTTTCGAATGGGGCTTGACCGTCGATATCCAGTCGCCGGATTATGAAACCCGTATGGCGATCCTCCGCAAAAAAGAGGAACTCGAGGGCTACAATATAGATAATGAAGTGATCAAGTACATCGCCACCAACGTCAAGTCCAACATCCGCGAACTCGAGGGCGCCCTCACCAAGATCGTCGCCCTTTCCAAGTTAAATAACAAGGAGATCACGACGGAGCTGGCGGAGGAAGCGCTCAAGGATCTCATTTCCCCGAACGCGGAGAAAGAAGTGACCCCAGAGCTGATCATCCAGGTCGTTGCTGATCATTTCGGTATCACTCCGCTTGACATTTCCTCCCAGAAGCGCAACAAGGAGATCGTATTCCCGCGCCAGATCGTGATGTATATCTGCCGTTCGATGCTCGGAACTTCCCTGCAGAATATCGGCAAATATTTAGGCGGTCGGGATCACACGACGATCATCCACGGTCACGACAAGATCGCTGCCGATATGGAGAAAAACGAATCGCTTCGCAATACAGTGGAAATCTTAATGAAAAAGATCAGCCCACAGTAGGTTTCTTCCACAATTTCGCGTGGAAAAGTGGTTGAAAACCTGTGGATAACTTTTCCCACATTTTGCTCCATTTCAGGGCTGTGGATAATTCAAAAGTTATCCAGCCGGTTCCGGACAGTTTTACACAGCCTTTTTAACCATTCAAAAGGAGTCTGAACCCCTGTATTTTCGGGGCTGTCCGGAGAATTCCACATATTCACAGCCCCTACTACGATTGCGACGGAATTTATATATATCTTTTCTTTCCGTTCCACGTTATTTTTAGCAAAGGAGTTATCAACAAACATGAAGCTTTCATTTGAAAAAGATCATTTAATGAACGGCATCAACATTGTTCTGAAGGCCGTTCCTTCCAAAACCACCATGCCGATTCTCGAATGCATCCTGATCGATGCTGTTTCGGATGAGATCAAACTGACCGGCAACGATATGGAGCTGGGAATTGAGACGAAGGTCGAAGGAACGATCCTGGAACGTGGAAAAATCGCTCTTGATGCCAAGCTTTTTTCCGATATTATCCGCAAGCTCTCCGGCGAAAATTCTACGATCACGATCGAATCGGATGAAAAATACAACACGACGATCACCTGTGACAAGGCTATTTTCCAGATTCAGGGCAAGGACGGCGATGAATTTTCCTATATTCCCCACATTGAGCGGGATAAATTCATCACACTTTCCCAGTTTACCTTAAAAGAGATCATCCGCCAGACGATCTTCTCGATCTCGCCGAACGACAGCAACAAGATGATGACCGGTGAGCTGATGGAGGTCACCGGCAATGAACTTAAGCTCGTTTCCCTCGACGGACACCGCATGTCGATCCGCAAAGTTGCATTAAAAGAACAGTACGATGATATAAAAGTCATCGTTCCTGGCAAGACTTTAGGTGAGATCAGCAAGATCTTAAACGGTGACAACGACTCTGAGGTACAGATTTTCTTCAGCACCAACCACATCATGTTTGAATTTGACGACACGATCGTGTTATCCCGCCTGATTGAGGGCGAGTATTTCCGGATCAATCAGATGCTTTCCTCCGATTATGAGACGAAAGTTACCTTGAACCGCCGTGATTTCATGGATGCGATCGACCGTGCGAGCATTCTCGTCCGTGAAAATGATAAGAAACCTTTGATCTTAAACTTTACCGATGAAGAAATGGAATTAAAGATGCATTCCGCCTTCGGTACGATGGATGCACGTCTGGCGATTACCAAGTTTGGAAAAGACCTGATGATCGGCTTCAACCCGAAGTTTTTGGGTGATGCGTTACGAATCATCGATGATGAGGAAGTGACTCTGTACATGATGAATCCGAAATCCCCGTGCTTTATCCGGGACGAGGAGGAGACTTACATCTATCTGATCCTGCCGGTCAATTTCAATGCGGCAGCGATCTAACCTGCCATTTTTAGACATGGCAGGTGCAGACAGTAACAGAAAGGATCTGAAATAAGATGGAGATAAAACTGAGAGATGAATTTATAAAACTGGGTCAGGCGCTCAAGGCAGCTGGTCTGGTAGAGTCCGGCGTGGACGCCAAATTTGCGATTCAGGACGGGCTTGTGAAGGTCAATGGCGCGGTGGAGATGCAGCGCGGCAAGAAGCTTTACGACGGGGACAAAGTCGAGTATGACGGAGAGACCGTAACAATCACCAAATAAAGGATGGTTTCATGTTTATCGAATCGATCGAACTCAAAAATTATCGCAATTACGGGGAATTACATATGGATTTTGATCCGGGGACGAATGTTCTCTACGGAGACAACGCGCAGGGTAAAACCAATATCCTCGAAGCGGTCTACGTGTGTGCGACGACCAAGTCCCACCGCGGCAGCAAGGACAGGGAGATCATCGAATTCGGAGAGGACGAGTCCCACATCAAGATGCAGCTTCGCAAGGACGATGTGCCATACCGGATCGACATGCACCTAAAGAAAAATAAGACGAAGGGCGTGGCGGTCAACGGGATTCCGATCCGGCGGGCGAGCGAGCTTTTCGGCATCGTTAACGTGGTGTTTTTTTCGCCGGAAGATCTGAATCTCATTAAGAACGGGCCGGCGGATCGGCGCCGTTTTATTGATCTGGAATTATGCCAGTTAAACCGGCTCTATGTTCATTCGCTGGTGCAGTACAACCGGGTAGTGATACAGAGAAATAAGCTCTTAAAGGAGCTGTTTTTCCATCCCGAGTACGAGGAGATGCTGGATATATGGGATATGCAGCTTGCTTCCTACGGGCGGGAGGTGAGCCAGTACCGGCGGGAATTTATCGGTGAATTAAACGAATTGATCCGTCCGATCCATCAGAAATTGTCGGGTGGAAAGGAAGAACTCGTCATCCAGTATGAGCCGAACACGGAGGCAGATCAGTTGGAAGCGGCAGTCAAAAAGAGCCGCGAGGCGGACCGGAAGCAGAAGACGACGCTGGTCGGACCGCACCGGGATGACTTAAGTTTCTATGTCAACGGGATTGACATCCGGCGCTTCGGTTCACAGGGACAGCAGAGGACGGCGGCATTATCGCTCAAACTGGCGGAGATTGAGCTGGTTAAAAAGATCAAAAAGGAGTATCCGATTCTGCTTCTCGACGATGTTTTGTCGGAGTTAGATGGGAAACGGCAGGATCATCTGCTCGCCAGCATCCGCCACATACAGACGATCATTACCTGTACGGGCTTGGATGATTTTATCAGCCACAGCTTCCAGATAGATAAGACCTTTCGGGTCGTGAGCGGGACGGTCACCTGTGAACGTCCAAACAAGACAACTAGTCAGACATAAAACAGCAAGTGAAGGAGGAACTATGGGTTCAGAATACAGTGCAGATCAAATACAGATATTGGAGGGATTGGAGGCGGTCAGAAAGCGTCCTGGTATGTATATAGGCAGCACATCTGTAAGAGGCCTCCATCACCTGGTGTATGAGATAGTTGACAACTCCGTGGATGAGGCGTTAGCCGGATTCTGCAGTCACATCGAGGTGCAGATCAATGCGGACAATTCCATCACGGTACAGGATGACGGTCGTGGTATCCCGGTTGATACTCAGAAAAAAGCCGGACTTCCGGCGGTTGAGGTCGTATTTACGATCCTGCATGCGGGCGGCAAGTTCGGCGGCGGCGGATACAAGGTATCCGGCGGTCTGCACGGCGTAGGCGCATCGGTTGTAAACGCTCTTTCCGAGTGGCTGGAGGTTGAGATCTGCCGGGATGGAAAGGTATATAAACAGCGCTATGAGCGGGGCAAAACGATGTATCCGCTGAAAGTAGTCGGTAAGTGTGCTCCGGATAAGCACGGCACACGGGTCGTATTCCTGCCGGATAAGGAGATTTTCGAGGAAACGGTCTACGACTATGATACGTTAAAAGTACGCCTGCGTGAGACGGCATTCCTGACGAAAAACTTAAAGATCACCCTGCGGGATGACAGAGAAGTGAAGCATGAGAAGACCTTTCACTATGAGGGCGGTATCAAGGAATTTGTCACCTACTTGAACCGGAGCAATGAGAAGCTCTATGAACCGGTTATCTACTGCGAGGGCATCAAGGACAAGGTATTTGTCGAGGTGGCGATGCAGCATAACGATTCCTACACGGAAAATATCTACACATTCGTCAACAATATCAATACCCCGGAGGGCGGTACGCATCTGGCTGGTTTCAAGAGTGCTCTGACGAAGACTTTTAATGACTATGCGAAGAAAAATAAGCTTCTGAAGGAAAATGAGCCGGCACTCAGCGGTGAGGATATCCGCGAGGGCCTTACAGCGATCATCAGCGTTAAGATCGAGGAGCCGCAGTTTGAGGGACAGACGAAGCAGAAACTCGGCAACAGCGAGGCCCGCGCGGCGGTTGATGCGATCGTGAGCGAGCAGCTGACATATTTCCTGGAGCAGAATCCAACGGTTGCCAAGATCATCTGTGAGAAATCAATTCTTGCCAAGAGAGCCCGCGACGCAGCCCGCAAGGCGCGCGAGATGACGAGACGTAAATCAGCGCTTGACGGCATGGCGCTTCCAGGAAAATTAGCCGATTGTTCCGACAAGAATCCGGAAAACTGCGAGATCTACATCGTAGAGGGAGATTCCGCGGGTGGTTCTGCGAAAGAGGCTAGAAATAAATCCAATCAGGCTATTCTGCCTCTTCGAGGCAAGATCTTAAACGTAGAAAAAGCAAGACTGGATCGAATTTACGGCAATGCGGAGATCCGTGCGATGATCACGGCATTTGGTACCGGTATTCATGAAGATTTTGATATTTCAAAACTTCGTTACAACAAGATCATTATCATGACCGATGCCGATGTGGACGGTGCTCATATCAGTACCCTGCTTCTGACGTTCCTGTATCGTTTTATGCCGGATTTGATCCGGGAAGGACATGTATATCTGGCACAGCCGCCGCTTTATAAGATCGAGAAGAATAAGCGTGTCTGGTATGCATACAGCGATGATGAGCTGAATTCGATTCTGACTGAGATTGGGCGTGACAACAACAATAAGATCCAGCGTTATAAAGGTCTGGGCGAGATGGATGCGGAACAGCTTTGGGAGACTACCATGGATCCGGAGCGCCGAATTCTTCTCCGTGTCCAGATCGACAGTGAGACTGCTTCGGAGGTTGATCTGACATTTGCTACCCTGATGGGTGATCAGGTTGAGCCGCGCCGTGAGTTTATCGAGGCAAATGCGAAGTACGTAAAGAATCTGGATATTTAATTAAATTTAAGTCACTTAAATCCTTTTGAGGACGAAAGGAGTATAGATGGAACCAAATATATTTGACAAAATTCATGACATTGATCTGAAAAAGACAATGGAAACGTCTTACATCGATTATGCGATGAGCGTTATCGCCGCCCGGGCACTCCCGGACGTGCGCGACGGCTTGAAACCGGTGCAGAGACGAGTGCTTTATTCGATGGTTGAGCTGAATAACGGTCCGGATAAGCCGCACCGTAAATCCGCCCGTATCGTCGGTGATACAATGGGTAAATATCATCCGCACGGCGACAGCTCCATTTACGGCGCATTGGTTAATATGGCTCAGAAATGGGCTACCCGTTACCCGCTTGTAGATGGACATGGAAACTTCGGTTCCATGGACGGCGACGGCGCCGCAGCGATGCGATACACCGAGGCAAGACTGAGTCGTATTTCCATGGAGATGCTGGCGGATATTGGCAAGAATACCGTTGATTTCATGCCGAACTTTGATGAGACTGAGAAAGAACCGACGGTTCTTCCGGCTCGTTTTCCAAATATTCTGGTAAATGGCGGCACCGGTATCGCCGTTGGTATGGCAACGAATATTCCGCCTCACAACCTGCGTGAGGTGATTGCTGCCGTTGTCAAGATCATAGACAACCGGGTGGAGGAAGACCGCCCGACTACCATCGAAGAACTGATGGAGATCGTAAAGGGACCTGATTTCCCGACAGGAGCAACCATCCTTGGAAAAGCAGGCATCGAAGAAGCGTACAGAACCGGACGCGGCAAGATCCGTGTACGGGCTGTATACAATATCGAGGCCATGGCAAATGGCAAGAGCCGTATCATCGTGACAGAGCTTCCTTATGCAGTGAATAAGGCTCGTTTGATCGAAAAGATCGCAGAGCTTGTAAAGGATAAAAAGCTTGATGGAATCACGGATCTGCGTGATGAATCCAACCGTGAGGGACTTCGGATCTGCATTGAACTGCGCCGTGATGTGAATGCCAATGTCATCATGAACCGTCTGCTGAAGCATACACAGCTGCAGGACACCTTTGGTGTGATTATGCTGGCGCTGGTTAATAATGAGCCGCGTATCTTAAATCTGCAGCAGATCCTGGAATATTACTTAAAGCACCAGGAGGATGTGGTAACCAGAAGAACCAAATATGATCTGAACAAGGCAGAAGAGAGAGCCCATATTTTGGAAGGTCTTTTAAAGGCACTGGATCATATCGATGAGGTTATTAAGATCATCCGCGGTTCTGCCAATGTTCAGGCGGCGAAAGCTCAGTTAATGGAGCGTTTTGATCTTTCGGATGCACAGGCACAGGCCATCGTAGATATGCGTCTGCGTGCTCTGACCGGTCTGGAACGCGAGAAACTGGAAAATGAATATAAAGAGCTGGAGGCAAAGATTGCAGAGTTGAAAGCGATTCTGGCAGATGAGAAGAAACTTCTGTGTGTTATCAAGGAGGAGATCTCCCTCATCGCTGATAAATACGGAGATGACCGCCGTACCGCCATCGGATATGATGAATACGATATGTCTGCGGAGGATTTGATCCCGGATGACGATATCGTTGTGACCATGACCAATTTTGGCTATATTAAGAGAATGTCCAGCGATAATTTCAAGAGCCAGAACCGCGGAGGCAAGGGAATCAAGGGCATGCAGACTATTGAGGAAGATTATATCGAAGATCTGCTGATGACCACAACCCATCATTATGTGATGTTCTTTACCAACAAGGGACGCGTATACCGTCTGAAGGGATACGAGATTCCGGAGGCAGGACGCACTGCCAGAGGTACTGCCATCGTGAATCTGCTTCCGCTGATGCCAGGCGAGAAGATCACATCCATCGTTCCTATGAAGGAGATCGATGATGAGAAATATCTCTTCATGGCAACCCGCAATGGTATGGTTAAGAAGACTCCGATGAAGGAATACAGCAATGTCCGCAAGAACGGTCTTCAGGCGATTGTACTTCGTGATGACGATGAATTGATCGAAGTTAAGGCTACCGATAATACCGAAGATATTTTCCTGATCACAAAGAAAGGTATGTGTATCCGATTCCATGAGACCGATGTCCGCGTAACAGGCCGTGTTTCCATGGGGGTTATCGGCATGAAGTTTGATGAAGGCGATGAAGTCATCGGTATGCAGATGGCCAGCCAGGGAGAATGCCTGCTGGTGGTATCGGAAAATGGTTATGGAAAACGCACTCCGATTGATGAATTTACAGCCCAGAACCGAGGCGGCAAGGGCGTGCGCTGCTATAAGATCATCGACAAAACCGGTGATTTGGTGGGTGCAAAGCTGGTAGATAATGAGCGCAAGATCATGCTGATTACCAATGAAGGCATCATCATCAAGATGGCAGTCAGCGACATCTCGATTATCGGACGCAATACCTCCGGTGTGAAGCTGATGAGTATTGATGCTGAATCCGGCATAGCAGTTGCAAGCATCGCCAAGGTGCGGGAGAGCGACAAGGATGAGGATGAAGAAGACGAATTTCTGGAGGAACAGGACAGAGAAGAAACCGAATCTGAGAATACGGAAGATGTCATGGCTGAACTGTAACGAATAAAAAGTAAAAAAGATCAGATATCCTTGATCTTTGAAAAGAAAATCATAAAAAAGAGAACATCCGGCAATTCATAAACTGGAATTAGCGGGTGTTCTCTTTTTGATCTTTATAAGGCGCAGTATTTTAACAGCGTCACAGCGTCGTTTCTCTCTGAATGAGTCGGCACCTGAATTCCTGGTAGGTAAATTCAGATTCACGGTTTTCGATCATAGCAAGAAGAAGTTTGGCAGCATACTCGCCCATTTGATCGTAGGGAATATCAATGCCGCTGATAGAAGGATAGTCCATTTCATAGAAATTCACCTCGTTCAGGAAGATATGGCGAATTCTCTGAGGGATGGAAAAGCCTGTTTTTAATATTTCACGCTGCAGCAGCAGTCCAATGTCGTAGTTTTGAGAAATGGCAAGATCAAAACTGCGGTTTTCCATGTATTTAGCTAAAAATTGCTGCAAATGAATCAGATCACGATCCTTGATAGGGCAGATCACGTGCTCCAGATGGCAGTTCGGTGCCGTCCGGCGAAGCAGGGATTCAAAAAGCGGATATTTATTATTAACTAAAAGACCGTCATTGCTGATGGAAAAATACCGCACTTCGCGGATTCCCTTTTCCAGACAGAAGGAGGCACATTCCTGCAGGGCATATTCAAATGCATGGGGGAACGGTGTTTTTTTTGAGAAAACCCCGTCCATACAGATAACCACATAAGGAATATGATTTTCATCGGCCGGTTTTGTAAAAGCAGCGTGATCATCGTTGGAAATAAAAATGAGTCCATCGATCACGTTGGAATAATAGCTTTTGACATAATCCGGAGAAGAATCTATATCATCCATTTCATTGAAAATCGTGATGGTATAGTCGATCTGGGACAGGTACTGGCTGATTCCGGTAAAAGCATTTAAGAAAGCCTGGCGGCTGTAATCTTTTGCACATACAATTCCGATGGATGTGCAGTTTTTGGTCCGCATGCTTTTGGCAGAGGCATTGGGATAGTAGTGAAGTGTTTCAACAGCCTCTAAAACCTTGCGTCTGGTTTCCTCACTGATCTTCTGATTCTGGCGATTATTGATCACATAAGATACAGTCGCCTGAGAGACTCCGCAGAGTTTTGCGATGTCTTTTGCAGTAACATTTTTTTTCATAATTTTGTAGACTCCTTATAACACTTTTACAGTTTATTAAATTTCTCTAAAAATGTCTATAGAAATTCACTAAAATACACAATAATTTAATATTACTAAAAAAATAATTGAAATGCCGATCCTTTTGTGATATTCTAACAACATAAAATTAACTTATACGTATAAGTTGGGAATGGAGGAAAAAATGGGAAAAGCAAACGAACAAGCAAAAGATAAGCCTTCGTTATTAAACCGCTGGCTGAACGGAATTGAGAAAGTCGGAAATAAACTTCCGCATCCGATTTCTATTTTTGCAATTTTAGTTCTCTTTGTTATCGTTCTTTCTGCTGTCTGTGAGATGGCTGGAGTTTCGGCAACAGGTGAACTGGTTAACCGTTCTAAGGGAGTCGTAGAGACTCAGACGGTTCAGGCTGTCAGCCTTTTGAATGGTGAGGGGCTTGTATACATGCTGACACATGCAATCACTAACTTTACAGGATTCGCTCCTTTGGGAGTTGTCCTGGTAGCTATGTTTGGTATCGGACTTCTGGAGGACAGTGGTTTAATCGGAGGCGCATTAAAGTCTGCTGTAGAGGTTACTCCGGCTAAGTTAATCACTCCGATGATCGTATTCTTAGGCGTTATGTCCAACCTGGCCGATGCAGTTGGATACATCGTTCTGATTCCGATTGCAGCACTGATGTTCATGGCATACAATCGTCATCCGGTAGTTGGTATGGCTGCAGCATTTGCAGGTGTATCCGGTGGTTTCTCTGCAAACTTATTAATCGGTACTCTGGATCCGCTTCTTTGCGGTATTACCAACGAGGCTGTAAAGATGGTAGACCCGACTTATGTAGTTGAGCCGACCGGAAACTGGTACTTCATGATGGTGTCTACCTTCCTGATCACAATCTTAGGTACTATCATCACTGAGAAAGTCGTTGCACCGCGTTTTGGTGAGTATCACGGCAATGGGGAAGAGAATGAAACAAGCTCTGAGTATAAATTAAACGACCAGGAAAGAAAAGCTCTGAAAGTAGCTGGTTTAACCTTACTGGTTATGATTCTGGTTCTGGTAGCTTTCTGTCTCCCGGCTAACTCTGTTATGAGAGCTGAGGACGGAACACTGTTAGGAAACTCCCCGTTCATGGAGGGCATCATCCCAATTATCACTGTACTTTTCTTCGTACCGTCTGTTGTATATGGTCATATGACTGGTGTATATCACGGAGAGAAGGATGTCTGCAACGCAATGGGACGTGCCATGGGAACCATGAGCTCCTACATCGCTCTGACCTTTGTGGCAGCACAGTTTATTAACTTCTTTGGTTATACCAAATTAGGAACGATCCTTGCATTAAAGGGAGCTGAGTTCTTTAGAAACTCCGGTATCGGAACTATCCCGACCATGATCTTATTCGTTCTTTTTGCAGCATTCATCAACCTGTTCATGGGTTCTGCATCTGCAAAATGGGCTCTGATCGCGCCGGTATTCGTACCGATGTTCATGCTGTTAGGTTACACACCGGAGTTCGCTCAGGTTGCTTACCGTATCGGTGACTCCTGTACAAACGTTATCACTCCGATGATGTCCTATTTCGCAATGATTATCGTATTCATGAAGAAATATGATAAAGAGGCTGGTATCGGAACTCTGGTTTCCACCATGCTTCCGTACAGTATCTGCTTCCTGATTGGATGGAGTATCCTGTTAGTATTATGGATCGTACTTAACTTTCCGTTAGGACCGGGTGTTGGAATGTTTCTTGGCTAATGGGGCTGAATTGTTACGATAATTTAAATAACTAGAATAAGATGTACTCTGGGAATGTTTTATGCGGAATGCATAGACATTCCAGGAGTACATATTTTTTCAAAAAAATCGTATGAAGGAGGAAATAATGAACCAGACAAATATAAAAATTGGACAATTAAGAGATCGCATGAAAGAACTGGGAATCGATGCATACCTGGTTCCGACTGCGGATTTTCATGAATCTGAGTATGTAGGCGAATTCTTTAAATGCCGTCACTTCCTGACCGGTTTCAACGGAACAGCTGGAACGGCTGTTATCACTATGGACAAAGCCGGACTCTGGACAGACGGAAGATACTTTGTACAGGCAGAAGAGCAGCTTTCAGGCAGTGAGATCAAATTATACCGCATGGGTGAACCTGAATTCCCGACTCTGGACGAATTTTTAGAGGAGGAGCTTCCGGTTGATGGATGCCTTGGATTTGACGGCCGTGTTGTAAACTCTGAGCTGGGGTATGGTCTTCAGAACTTACTGCAGGAAAAAAATGTAACAATCAACTGCAGTAAGGATCTGGTAGGTGAGATCTGGACTTCCCGTCCGGCTATGTCCTGCGAGCCTATCTGGAGCCTGGATGTAAAATATGCCGGAAAGAGTACCGTAGAGAAACTTTCAGATCTTCGTGATGCCATGAAGAAAAATAAAGCACAGATTCATCTGATGACGGCTCTGGATGAAATCGCATGGTTATTCAACCTTCGTGGAAACGATATTGTAAATAACCCGGTATTTCTGTCCTATGCACTTATTACACAGGATGAAGCCTATTTATACGTACAGAAAGAAGCTATCAAAGAAGATACTAAGATGGGAAAAGAGGTTTGTGCGGCTTTAGCTGAGGCAAAGGTTCAGGTAAAAGAGTATGCGGAATTCTTACAGGATGTGGCAGCCCTGAAGAATGAGAAGATTCTTCTGGAACGCAAGAAAGCAAGCTTTGCTGTATGCGAGAGCATTGATGCTTCCTGCCGTATTATAGACGAGATGAATCCTTGTGCGACCATGAAGGCTGTTAAGAATGCGACCGAGATCGAAAATATGCGTAGGGCCCATTTAAAAGATGGCATTGCTGTTACCAAGTTTATGTACTGGCTGAAGCATACCATCGGAACCTGCGATATGACAGAGATGACAGCGGCTCATAAAATTGAAGAACTGCGAGCAGAGCAGGGCAACTATATCGAGCCAAGTTTCGTAACCATTGCCGCTTACAAGGAAAATGCAGCAATGTGCCATTATCATCCAAGCGATGAGGTATGCAAGAAATTAAAACCGGAAGGTCTTCTGCTGGTAGATTCCGGCGGACAGTATTTAGAGGGAACTACTGATATCACAAGAACCTATGCATTAGGACCTCTGACCGAGAAGGAAAAAGAGTACTACACAATCGTAGCAGCCGCTATGCTGAAGGTATCAACCATGAAGTTCCTTCACGGCTGCCGGGGAATCAACTTAGACTACACCATCCGTGAAGCATTCTGGAAACGTGGTCTTGATTTTGCACATGGTACCGGACATGGTGTTGGATATCTTTCTAACGTACATGAGAGACCGAACGGACTGCGCTGGAAGGTTGTTCCGGAGCGTCAGGACAGTGCTGTGATTGAGCCGGGCATGATCTGCTCCGATGAGCCGGGTCTGTACTTTGCTGGCGATTTCGGAACCAGAACAGAGAACCTGATCTTATGTGTCGAGGATGAGAAAAATGAGTACGGACAGTTCCTGAAGTTCGAATTCCTGACCAAGGCGCCGATTGACTTAGAGGCACTGGATACACGTTTCATGGATGACGCGGATATCGAGCGCTTAAATACATACCATAAAGACGTATACGAAACCATTTCTCCGTATATGAATGACGAAGAAAAAGAGTGGTTAAAACACGTAACAAGAGAAATTTCAAGATAATATGATGTTACAGTTTAGCCATGCGCTGGTTTGAATGAATATGGAAACAAGAAGATGTCATGGCTGAACTGTAACAATATAATACCTCCTGAATAGATAAGTAGAACGTCCGTGAGACTTGGCGCGTGATTCTGGTCAGCAAAGCTGGCATATTCCTATCAGAATCACTGCGCATGAGATCAAAATCTATTCAGGGGGTATTTTTATTACATCTATTCAGAAATGATTGCAAGATTATTTAATTTCTATTATGATGATATAAGAGTCATTAATGATTAAGAGATGCGGTTCTGTCAGCAGGGGCAGATAAAAATTTCATGGAAGAAGGGTAGTTTTCAAATGAGAAGAATCAATGTTGAAACCATTACACAGAATATCAAAGAAATGTGCATTGAGGCCAACCATTTTCTGTCACCGGATATGAAAAAGGTGTTTGATGAGGCGGCAGCGAGTGAAGAATCTCCATTGGGACGTCAGATTTTAGGCCAGCTGGAAGAAAACTTATGTATCGCTGGTGAGGAGATGATTCCGATCTGCCAGGATACCGGAATGGCAGTTGTGTTTATCAAGGTAGGACAGGATGTACATCTGATCGGCGGTTCTCTGACTGATGCTATCAATGAGGGCGTGCGCCAGGGATATGTAGACGGATATCTCCGTAAATCCGTGGTTAAGGATCCGATTTACCGTGAGAATACGAAGGATAATACACCGGCTATCATTCATTATGAGATCGTAGAGGGTGAGCAGGTAGAGATCACGGTGGCTCCGAAGGGATTTGGAAGTGAAAATATGAGCCGTGTGTTCATGCTGAAACCGGCAGATGGAATTGAAGGAGTCAAGGATACTATTCTGACAGCGGTGCGGGATGCGGGACCGAATGCCTGTCCTCCGATGGTAGTAGGCGTTGGAATCGGTGGAACCTTTGAAAAGTGTGCAGAGATGGCGAAGCACGCGCTGACCAGAAATCTGGAAGAGGAATCACCGGTTGAGTATGTGCGTGATCTGGAAAAAGAAATGCTTGAAAAGATCAATAACCTTGGGATCGGTCCTGGCGGATTAGGCGGACGGACAACCGCCCTGGCTGTCAATATTGAAACCTACCCGACCCATATTGCAGGGCTGCCGGTAGGCATCAATATCTGCTGTCATGTAAATCGTCATGCGCACAGAGTGATTTGATGAATATTTTTAGGATTGCGGAAGTGCGAAGCACATAGCAATCCGGTATCAAAAGGGGAAAAATCTCTTGTGACCCAAACATCATTTGATAGTATAAAGAATGTACTCTCGGAGTTTTTCCTGCACAAAAAGATACCGAGAGTACATAAGATAGATTTGGAGGAAAATATGGATAGAACAATCACAGCTCCAATTGACAGGGAGACATTAAAAAGCCTGCATGCAGGTGATTATGTATATATAAGCGGAACCATCTATACGGCACGTGATGCAGCTCATAAGCGCATGATAGAGACGCTGGATGAAGGAAGAGAACTTCCACTTGATCTGAAAGATAATGTAATTTATTATATGGGACCGTCACCGGCCAGAGAGGGCCGTCCGATTGGTTCTGCAGGTCCAACCACAGCCAGCCGTATGGATAAATATACTCCGAGACTTCTGGATCTCGGCATGGGAGCCATGATCGGAAAAGGAAAGAGAAGCCAGGCAGTCATCGATGCCATCGTTCGCAATGGTGCCGTTTATTTTGCGGCAGTGGGCGGAGCCGGAGCAATTCTTTCAAAGTGCATTAAGGAATCGGAAGTGATTGCATACGATGATCTGGGAACAGAGGCGATCCGAAAATTGACGGTAGAAAATATGCCTATGATCGTGGTAATTGATTCCGAAGGAAACAATCTTTACGAGACCGCAGTAAAGGAATATCAGAGATAGGACAATAAGATATCAGATGTGAGATAACTCCCATCCCGCAGCAAGAATGCAGATGCATGTTAGAGTTTTATGAAGAGAGGTTATTTGCTGTTTGGCAAATAACCTCTTTGTCGTGAAGAATAAAGGTAACTGTGAACAGCTACGAATAAAGTTATAATTGATAGAGATAAACCATGATTGGCATGGTTATCATACAGAATAGAGTGGTAATTACGTTAATGGCACCAGCATAGCGGGCATCTTTTCCATATACCTGAGCCATCTGCGTGATTGTGGAGGCGGATGGGGTGATTGTGGCTAACAGGGTGACAAGCAGAATTTGTGAACCATTCTCAGCAAAAGAAGCAAGGTCGCTGAATTTAAGAAGTAAAATTGTCAAAAGCGGTACACCGATGAGCCGCAGAATCGTGACAAGTCCAATATGGGGAAAAGTCAGAATTTCCTGGGGCGTGGTTCCGGCAATCAGCATTCCTGAGATCAGCATGGCCAAAGGACCAATCATGCTTCCCAGGGAGCGGACAGCGCTGTCCACTGGACCGGGAAGTGAAATCTGTGCCAAGAATAGAAAAATACCGAATAAAATGGCAATCATATTTGTATTTGTTATGATTTTTTTAAAATCAGGCTTCTTTTCTTCACAGATCATCATTTTTCCATGACTCCAGAGAAGAAAAAGCTGTACAGAGACGTAGGCGCTGGAATAAATAACCCAGTCTGGTCCTAGAATAGAGGAAACAAGTGGTATAACAAGATTTCCTGCATTAGAGTAGATGATAGAGGCTTTTTCAACTCCGTTAAGATGAAGAAGAGGTCCTATAAAGTAAAAAAGAACAATCAGGATGAGATGGATCAATACAGCAGCAGCCACCGCCAAAAGAAGCCCATTTAGGATGGAAGGGCTGCAGCTGACCTGAAAAGCAGATAAAATCGAACAGGGGACTACGATATAGACAGACAGGCGTGAGAGAATGCGGCTGTCATCTGAGCGGCAAATGCCAGTCTTTACCAAAACAAAGCCTAAAAACATGACGATAAATAATGCCGCAATTTTACCAACTAAAATTCCAATGGACATAATGCGTTTGCTACCTCCTCATAACAGGGCATAGAGACAGAATATTTTTTTGCAAGTCGGAGGGGCTCCATGACAAGTCCGTCCAGTTCCGATGGTTTTCCTTCCATTATGTCACGCTGCATGGAAGTAGTGGCATCGGCAGATAAGTTAGAAAGAATTTCCAGATTTATTTTTACATAGTCTTTTTCAAAGGGATATCCCATGGCAGCAGCCAGGGTACTGATCTCACGAATCATGGATTTAAATAATTCACGGGCAGCTCCTTCCTTTTGAAAATCTCCGGCTACGGCATGAAGGTAGACTCCGGCAGCTCCGATAGGGGAGACATAGGAAAATTTCTCCAAAGCATCCCTTTGGATATGGGTGGATAAAACTCCATCGATACCGCTTTCGCAAAGATCTGATTGAATGGCTGATAAAATCGGAGAAATATAGGAAGGATTCCTGGAACCGAAGACAACCCTTAAGATAGGACCGTGCTGAACCAGAACACCGGGATGTTCTAAGGATGCAGAAACATAGATGCATCCATCCAGAACGGTACAATCCGGTAATTCTTTCTGCACCCTGGCACCGGTTCCATATATATTTAAGATGGGAATAATAATTGTGCGGGGACCAGCGGTCTGTCGGATAAAAGGAAGAACGGAATCAA